>DOWV01000376.1:0-6643 GCA_003519375.1 Bacteroidota bacterium | reverse complement strand
GGTCGGAAGTCGACGCGCTCGTGAGGGGAATTCAAAAGGTGAAAGAGGTGTTCCACTAATGTCAGACCTCCGTTCGCTCTACCAGGAAATAATCCTCGAGCACAACAAGAGCCCCCGGAATTTCAAAAAGCTCGACGGCGCCAATAGAATATTGGAGGGTTTCAATCCACTTTGCGGCGACCACTATACCCTCTATGTGAAGCTCGAGGGTGACACGATTGTCGATCTGGCATTCCAGGGTGCGGGGTGTGCGATCTCGAAAGCGTCTGCATCAGTGATGACGACACTCATCAAAGGTAAGAGCGTCGAAGAGGCCAGGGCAATGTTTGCGATGTTCCATGAACTGGTGATGGGGACACTCAAGGATGTAAGCTTTGACCATCTGGGCAAACTTGCCGCTTTTGCCGGTGTCAGCGAGTTTCCTGCCCGCGTGAAATGCGCCAGCCTGGCATGGCATACCATGCGGAACGCTCTGGATGCCGGCACGGGGACGGTTTCGACTGAGTGAGAAGAACAATTCTTGAAGTATCGTGGAGAAGGAGAATGATGCCATGGGTCAAGTGACTATCGAAGTGCAGCAAGAGGCAGAAGAAATCGTTACGCTGACCCCGAGGGCGGCGGTTGAGATAAAGAAGATCAAAGAGGAAAACAACATCCCTGAATCGCATTCGCTTCGACTGGGAGTGAAGGGCGGGGGTTGTTCCGGCTTGACCTACGTTCTCGCGTTTGACGAGAAACCTCTGGAGCGGGATACGGTGTATCAACGCGAGGGCCTTACCATTTGCATCGACGCGAAGAGTCAGTTCTATCTGTCCGGAACGACGCTCGATTTTTCAGATGGACTGAACGGCCGGGGCTTTGTTTTCAATAACCCCCAGGCGTCAAAGACATGCGGTTGCGGTCACTCATTTGGAGTTTGATCAAGGATCTCATCCATGGACGACAGCCAGCCATCATCCGCTGAAAGGGCGCAGGACAGTTCGACGTCTCAGCCCGCCGAGGTACAGGTTGGAAGCCGCACGATAACCGTGGAGACGGAGCTCGAAGTCCGGCTATGGGAAGCGCTAAAGCAATGTTACGATCCTGAAATCCCGGTGAATATCGTCGACCTCGGGCTGGTGTACAATCTGAACCTCGATGAAGTCATCCCGGGGGAGGCGAACGTCTTTGTCACGATGACGCTGACGGCGCCCGGCTGTGGTATGGGGCCGATGATCGCAGCGGATGTGCGCCGGCGTGTTCAACAAGTTAGAGGTGTCCAGAACGTAAAAGTCGACCTCGTGTTTGAGCCGAGCTGGAATCCGGCGATGATGTCCGAGGCTGCAAAGCTGATGCTGAATTTCGGCTGATGGCGCTCTGCTCCATCTCCGTGACAACGGACCTAGAAAGAATATCGCACTACTCACGGTTGTACATCTACAACAAGAAAGGATTCAGAATGGCATACGAATGGAAATTCAATCCACGACCGTACTCTGACGACGAGGCCAAAAAGCTCCTCGCAAACGTGGTGAGCCCGGAAACGACCGATTGGCATTACAACACGCACCACAAGGGATATGTCACCGCACTCAACAATATCGAAAAGGGGCTCGAGACTGCAGATCGCAGCACTGCCAATGGAAACTACAGTGTGATCGGCGAGCTGAAGCGGCGCTTCACATGGAACCACGCCGGAGCGTTGTTGCATGACATCTACTGGGAAGTGCTGGGCGGCGACGGTGACCCGAACCAGGGCCCGGACGTGAAGGCAGCTCTCGAAAAGGAATTCGGTTCTTTCGATGCCTGGAAGGCGGATTTCAAGGCGGCAACAGTATCCGCCAAATTGAGTGGATGGGGACTCCTGGCCTTTGACCGGTTATACTCAGGCCGCCTCCTCAATGTGACGGTCGACGAACACCATTACGGTGCGATCTGGGGCGGTGTCCCGCTCGTTTGCTGCGATGTTTTCGAGCACGCGTACTACCACAAGGACGGCCCGGGTCGGGCAAAGTACATCGACAATTTCCTCGGGAACCTGCATTGGGGAAGAATCAACGCCCGATACAAGAAGTTCGTCCTCGGCAAGTAGCTGTGTATTGATCAAATCAAGGGGTTGGAGAAATTCTCCAACCCTTTTGATTTTTGGATTGCCCGACGCCGAACTATTTGGTACTATGCAGGTATGAACCTCTCTTCGCACACACCCAGCGTGGCCGATGCACTTCGTGACCCACGCTAGTTGCCGGATTTGCCTCTCTGTGATCTCATTTGCCGTTCTGTGCAGTACCGTCTCCTCACAATCGAAAACTGAACGCGCATTTGCCAACTCCGTCTCAACCCCGCGGCTTTTAGGACAAGTCCGAGATCTCGTGCGTTTTGGCTCGCGTACGGGTGGTACCAGATCAGGTGATAAGGCTGTCTCATATCTCGTTGAGCAGTTCAGGAAAGCCGGCTTTACACCCGTCGTCGAGAAGGATCCCAAGCGCCTCGCGTACGAGTTGAAGAACTGGAGCTTGAAAGTCCAATCACCCCCCTCTCTGCGGAATCTCGTGCGAAATGAATGGGTCGGAGCATATTCACCCTCAGTTCCGAATACGACGGCGAGTTTGGTATACCTCCATCAGCCGGAAAACGCTCCTTCGATCGGACTGAAAAACAAAGCCCTGCTCATCGATGCCGCGGTCTCGAACAAAACCTACCGGCGTTTGGCCGAGGCGGGAGTGCTGTGCCTGTTGTTGACATCACCGAATCTGGAAGGCGCCTATTCTGATTGGGCGATGATCAGTGACCTGCCGGAATCGGAGAAGAATCTCATTCCGCTCTTCAACCTTTCCCGGAATAACGGCCTGAGGTTGAAGAAGGTGTTGATGGATTCGGTCGAAGTGATTCTGAACTTCTCAGTCCGAAGTGCGATAGATTCCGGAAGCCCGAAGACAGTCATCGCGACGCTCAAAGGAGAGAGTGAACGTTACTTTCTCATCTGCGCTCACGGTGACTCCGATTCCGGAGGCCCCGGTGCGGATGACAACGCCTCGGGGGTGTCCGCGGTCCTGGAGACTGCAAGGATCTTGCAGGCTCTTGTTAAGAATGGCCGGATTCCCAGACCGAAATTCTCTCTTCGCTTTGCGATCTGGGGAACTGAGATATATTCAACAGAGCACTTTGTCAGACGGCACGCGGACGAAGTCGCCAACATCCATGGCGTGCTGAATCTCGATGAAGTTGGCACCGGAGCAACGCGTAACTGCATATATTTTGAATCAAACGATGTCGGGTACAACGCTCACCTGCTTCGTACTCTGGAAGCCGTCGGAGAAGAGTTCGTCGGCAAAAGGGGATACTGGTCGGAATCGACGACAAACCCATCGCAAGGGGGAACCGACTCGTATGTATTTTTTCCCCGATATCTGGCCCGGCTGAAACTGCCGGAGCTCGAGATCCCTGCCATCACAATTTACACCGGTGCCTGGAATGAGTTGAAAGCTCTTCAACAGACTCCCGGATGGAGTTCGAAGGCATGGAAGGGTCATCCCGACACCGTCTACGTCGATTACTCTGCATACTATCATTCCTCACTTGATGTGCCTGCGACGACCACAGAGAAAGAACCTTTCAATATGAGCGGTGCAGTCAAGGCGCTGGGAATAGGTTTGTTGCGGCTGGCTTGGTGAGGCTGGGAAGGATGGATTCATGACGA
Organism: Bacteroidota bacterium; assembly: GCA_003519375.1. Lineage (GTDB taxonomy): Bacteria > Bacteroidota > Ignavibacteria > UBA10030 > UBA10030 > UBA9647. The sequence goes on along the minus strand of DOWV01000376.1, from coordinate 2,964 downwards.
GGGATCAGTTTGAACCGGAAAAGGATTCACATGGTCAAGGTCGTCTAAAAGGTGAGCCGCTTGATCCCGAGGCCTGTGCGACAGGACAAAACCACTTCTGGCAGTATTGCGTCAATTGCGGAACGGTGTTGGAAAGCCGGAAGTGCAAGCTCATCTGCCCGAAGTGCGGTTTCTATCACTCTTGCAGCGAGCCTTGAGCAGTTTGCGCTGTAAGGGTTTTGTGTGGCGGCATTCCTTCCTTAAGCCCGTGACAAGGAAAATTCACCTGAACGATAGTATCTGAGATGAACAGGCTGCTTCTCCGATTTGGCAACCGGACATACGATTGTTCGTCACGTACGCATGTGATGGGGATCCTGAATGTTACTCCCGATTCCTTCTCAGATGGTGGCCGGTATCTTGATCCGGACCTTGCTGTTGCACGTGGCGAACAGCTTGCCGCTGAAGGGGCGGATTTCCTCGATATCGGCGGAGAATCGACACGACCGGGTTCCGAACCCCTGCCGCAGGCAGACGAGATACGGAGAGTAGTGCCTGTTATAGAAAAGCTGATCCGGCGCATCGACATTCCGATCTCAATCGATACGTACAAGTCGGGTGTCGCAAAGGCGGCGCTCGATGCGGGTGCCATCATTGTGAATGACATCAGCGGATTGACGTTTGATCCGGCGATGCTTGAAACTGTGGTCCAGAAGAAGGCGACCGTGGTGCTGATGCACATGGCCGGCACTCCGAAGACCATGCAGGAGAACCCTGCGTACCTGAACGTCGTGAACGAAGTCCGGGACTATCTGGCCCATCAGGCAGAGCGTGCACAATCAGCCGGTATCAAACAGATCATCGTCGATCCGGGAATTGGCTTCGGCAAAAACCTCGACCATAACTTGGATTTGATGCGCAATCTCAAGTCAGCTTCGCCGGCAGGGTTTCCAATCCTCGTGGGTCCATCCCGTAAATCGTTCATCGGAAAGATTCTCAACTTGACCGTTGATGAGCGACTCGAGGGGACTGCAGCAGCAGTCGCAGCATGCATCTTGCGCGGTGCTCATATTATCAGAGTGCATGATGTGAAAGAGATGAGGCGGGTTGCGCTTGTTGCGGATGCCCTCAAGGACAGGGAACCGGCCGTATGATTGCAGTTGTCATCCCCGCATACAATGCCGCCGAGACGCTTCGGCCGCTGCTGAATCGGCTTAGGCCGCATGTCCTCCTTGACAATGTATTTGTGGTCGATGACGGCTCTACCGACGCGACTGCCGGCGTCGCCAGAGAGTCCGGAGCTCATCTCCTGAGGCACGAGAGGAATCGTGGGAAAGGAGCCGCCCTGAGAACCGGTTTCGACCGTCTCCTGCAGCATGGAGGTTACAAAGCCGCCCTCACCATCGATGCCGATTTGCAGCATGATCCGGTCGATATTCCGGCATTTGTTCGTGAATGGGAAAAAGGTGAATACCAGTTCTTGATCGGCGCGAGAAGGAGAATGGGCAGCGGGATGCCTTTGCACCGGGCGCTCTCAAACTCTCTCACTTCATTCCTGGTCTCGGCCAGGACAGGACAGATGATCATCGATAGCCAATCTGGTTTCCGTCTCATTTCCTCGGACATTCTCTCGGCAGTCTCTACATTGAGCGACGGCTTCGAAGCGGAGACCGAGTTTCTGATTCGCGCCGCCCTGAAAGGATTCCGCATTGGATTCGTTCCTGTTGCTACGATCTACGGCGCTGCGGGCAGTCATATGACACACTGGACTACCACCAGGAATTTTCTTTCTGTGCTTCTCAAGGAGTATTGATGGGCCGGTTCGATGATGAACGTCGTGAAATGATCGCATTGTTGCGCGAACGGGGAATTGCTGATGAACGCCTTCTGCAGGTCATGGGTAAAATTGAGCGGCATCTGTTCGTGTCGGAGCCTTTTGTCAATCGGTCGTATGATGACACCGCGCTCCCCATAGCAAACCAGCAAACGATATCGCAGCCGTACACCGTCGCATTCATGACCGAACAACTGGCGCCGAAAGCGGGTGCAAAAATCCTTGAGGTAGGTACCGGATCCGGATACCAGGCTGCGGTTCTTGCTGAGCTCGGCTGCAGGGTCTACACGATAGAACGGCATGTCGAGCTTTTGCTCCATGCGCGCAAGATGTTCGAGCGATTTGGGTACCGCATAGGATCGAAGGCTGGCGATGGTACGGTTGGCTGGTCGGAGTTTGCCCCTTATGACGGGATTATCGTGACTGCTGCTGCGCCAGAGGTCCCGGATCCGCTTCTGAAGCAGCTTTCCGACGGAGCGCGTCTCGTGATCCCTGTGGGAAACATGGATGTACAGGATCTCATCATCGTGACCCGCGATGGTGACTCGTATTCAAGTCGTGAGACGAAGGGATTCAAATTCGTTCCTTTGATCGGCAAAAAAGGATGGAACGGCCAGTAACGGTCCCGGCTACGCGGTGTTGAACGCTTCTACCTTTCAGGTCCTGAGTTGATAAACCGTCCTTTTCTCGCCCTTATTGGACCAACTGCCTCCGGCAAGACTGCCGTTTCACTCCTGCTCGCCAAATCCCTGGGTGGTGAAATAGTCTCCGTCGACTCCCGGCAAATCTACAAGTACCTGGACATCGGAACAGCCAAGCCCTCTGAAGCAGACCGGGCGAGCGTCCTTCATCACTTTGTCGACCTTTTTGAACCTACCGTGGAGTACAGCGCCGGCCAATACGGCATGGACTGCAGGAAGACTCTTACCGCGATCCAGCGGGGAGGAAGCACACCGGTCCTCGTCGGAGGCTCCGGTCTCTACTTGAAGGCGGCGATTGACGGGCTGGGTGACGTCCCTGACGCAAAAAGGGAGATTCGGGAGGAACTGGAAGAGGAAGTCAAACGGCTCGGGCTTGCTCACCTCATTGAGGAACTTCGAGTTGTTGACGCGGAGACACTGAATGCCATGACCCAGGTAAATGCACGACGC
>DOWV01000020.1 GCA_003519375.1 Bacteroidota bacterium | reverse complement strand
ACGTTGGTCACCTGCCATTTTCCCTCGGTGATCCGGTTTCTCAACTTTCCATCCAGTGTGTAGAGATACAAGTGCATCCATCCATCCTTGTCCGACTTGACGATGAATCCCTTGTTGTTCTTCAGGAATTCGACTTCCTCGAACCAGTCGATCCATGAAGGCTGATACTCCGTATAGACCTGACGCTTCTTTCCTGTCGCTGGATCCACTCCGAAAATAGTCAGCGTGTCCTGGCCGCGATTCATCCACTGCGCCCAGAGCTCCTTGCCGTCGGGAGTCCAGAACGGCGTGCCAAAGTACTGGTCGTCCTTCTCATTGAAATCAGCCCAGACAACATTTCCGCCGGCCACCGGGACAATGCCGACGCGGACATCCGGATTCGGATCGCCCGGTTTCGGGTACCGTGTTTCTTCCAGGTAGCCGTGTTGGCCATCTGCACTGTAGAGCGGAAACATAGGAACTTTTGAATCATCAAACCTCATGAACGCCAGTTTCTTGCTGTCGGGAGACCACCAGTACGCCTTGTAACGGGTCGCACGGCCGAGGATTTCCTCCATGTACACCCATGAGGCATAACCATTGTACACGACCTTGCCGCCATCGCTCGTGTACTGAATCTCTTTTCCTGAATTGAGATCGACGGCAAAGAGGTTGTTGCCGCGCGTGAACGCAACATAGTTGCCGTCGGGTGAGAGCGTCGGGTTTTTCTCTTCCGCCGCGTCTTGCGTCAGGCGCCTGAACTCTTTTGTCGCCGTGTTGAGAAAGTAGAGATCCTTATCCTTCAGGTAGATGAGCCGCGTGCGGCCTTCATTCGAGGCAGCCGGAAAGTTCACATTGACATCCGATCCCACGGTTTCACGGAACTGGTTCAAATCCGGAGACTTCGAGAGAGCTTCTTTCTCTTTGCCGGATTTTGCGTCAACGGAGAACACCTTCCCCTGTCTGTCCGTTTCACTTCTTCGCGTTTCGAGATAATGAAAATCGTCCTCCCAGCCGGTGATGGTTGGCAAAGGAACAAACAGCTGAGGATCTGCATTACGGTAGATTTGATCAAAGCTCAATCTCTTTTTCTGCTGAGCAGGCGTCAGGACTACAAACGCTACGAGCACCATGAAAAGAGACGCGGATCGAAAGAGTGGTTTGTGCTTCATTGGTTCTCCTGAAGACTAGTGGACTGCACTTTATTATGCTGTAATTGGCGGAGACTGATCCGCCTCCGGCGGAGGGTCCTTTTCCGTCTGTTGGATCCCGCAAATGGGTGTTTCCTGAGAGCGGGACTCTTCAAAGAGAAAGTAACAACACTCAATTGAGTTCACCAATGGTTTGAGTCTATTTTGACTTCAGTGAATATGTGCCGCCTTTTTCTGAATCAACCGTCACCGTAAACGGTCCCTTCCCTTCAACAATCCACCGGACATACACGGCGCCCATACCGGGGATGGTCTCGATCTCCAGCCGCTCGGGTCGATGTTTCTGCTCCTGGGCAATTCCCAGGAATCGGTTTTGGAGAATACTTCCCGATATCACATTCCCGCCGGTCAGTGTCACCCAATCGGGACGCGTGATCTTGTTCCTTGAATCCTGCAGCGTGTGCGTCGGAATCACCCGTGTGTTCGTGATGACAGCGAAAACTTCCGTCAGGCCGCCCGGCAATGCCTTGGTCGAGACACTGTCGACTTCCACTTTGGGTGTATGATAGAGGTGGAACAACGTGAAGGCCATGTTGCGATGGCACATGTCTTCAATCATGAACGAAGGCGCAGTGCGGGTCCATGCCTTCTTGAATCCCCCCACCTCGACTTCTCCGTACTGGGGATGACTGACTTTCTTCCACGGCACGACGCCTTCTTCAAACAGCAGGATCTTGTCGAAGCGGTACAAGGTGCTTCGATCGCGAGGATTCTCATTTTCCCCCCTTTGACGGCGGAAGTAATCGAAGTTGGTCCACAGCTCGTTCGAGAACGTAACGATGCCCCGGGCGCCGTACAACCAGTCGATCTCCCCGCCGTACACCGTGTAGAGATCCTTATAAATGATCATGTATTTATATCCGGGGAGCATTTCCTCGCCGAGTCTGCCGAGGAAATCGTATGTCTGGATATCGATCGGACTGTAAGTGCGAAGGTCCGTCTGAGCTCCCGGGCCGCGCAGAATCATGCCGCCGTTGTTATGGAACGATTGCGCTGCAGCGATATTAGTACGCGTCAGGATGAAGTCTGCGACCGATCGGTTTTCCGGAAAGACAAACGGATAGTGATCGGCTCCGCCCTGAACATAGCGCGGCGCCCAGTTCCATGCCCAGTCGCGGTTCGGATCGTACGATCCGGGACCATCCTCGTTCACAAATCCATCTCCGTCATTGTCCAAACCTTCGCTTCCGAGGAGCGTATATTGGCCGGGCTGATCTGCCTTCGCCGGAAGCATGATGCGTGGGTCGTCCGGATCGGCCACCCATCGTCCGTTCGGATCCTTGATTCGCATCTGCGTGATATTGCCGTCTTTATCGAGGTCATCAAACCTGTCCTCGTCCGCCTCGCCGTCACCGTCGTCGTCTCTCGGCACCAGACCGGCCCGGGGAGACGAAGCGGTATTAGGCTGGTGAATGTAGTAATCGCGTGCGTCGGGGTTGATCGTCGGTACGATGTAGAGGGTCTTCTCGTCGAGGAGTCTTCGGATCCAGTCGTTGGAGCTGTACATCTCGGTGACATACCAGGCCGTATAGAGGGCGACTTCCGCTCCCTGGATTTCATTGGAATGGATGTTGCCGTCAATGTACATTCCCGGTTTCTTGTCCGCATCTCCGTTCGAGAAGTTTGACACGGTAATCAGCCACATCTCTTTGCCCTTGTACGACTTGCCGATGCTGGTAACCTTCGCAAGGTTGGGATATGCTTTCTCGATGCGATGCATGATCTCCGCCAGCTGCTCGCAGTCATAGTAACGATTCCATGCGACTTCGACTTTTGGATTATTGGGAGCACCCATTGCTTTCAGGGCGCTTTCTGTCATCTCTTTTTTGCTCTGTGCCTGGGCCGTCACCGTGCAGACGACAGCGACGAGAGCAAAGAGTGCTTTGATGGCGAGTGAGTGAGTCGTCTTCATGGCCGGCCTCCTTCGCGCAAGGTGATTGTTTCAGTTGCCTTGCCCGCGATGGGGCTTTCGGCTGTTACCGTCACCGTCGAGCCGGCTTTTCCGACAACCAGCCAGCTTACGGTCTGATAGCCGCCGTTTCCTTTTATCGGTCTCAGCGATTGCCTCGCTCTGCCGCTGGCGAGCGATTGATCTTTCGAAAGTCCGAGGGTCAGATAGACATTCCTCGGCCAGCGGACGCGCACTCCCAATCCGCTGTTCGTCGGGAGGTAGCCGTTGTTGACGACGTCGAGTGTGAGTCGATAAACGTTGTCATTCACTTTCTCGACTTTTGTGTGGCCCAAAGACACGTTGGGAAGTTGTCCGGCGAGATAAATCATGAATTTCGCGTACGGCTGTGCGAGAGTGTTGAGACTATCTCCCGGAGGATTGGATATGATGAAAGGTCTGATTCCGCCGATCTCGACTTCCCGGTCCGGGAAATCGGGATGCTGCACTTTGGTCCACCGGACGGCAGCATCCTTGTAACCGTTCGCTTCATACCATTTCAGCGCACGGAGCTGCTCAGTATACTCATCCGCAGGTGTCTCCGCCTGCGCGCGTCCCGTTGGCGGTCTCGTTCTTCGCGCCATATCACCGCCCGACGTATCCCTCCTGGCGGCAACCGGCGGCCACCAGGGCCTGACGGAAAACGACCACCGGCCGGTATGATAGTAAATCCAGTCGGAAAATGCGCCTGTGCCCTTCTTCGGCTCCGGGGCATCTTTCAATTTCGTGATATCAAGGAATTGCTTGCTGATGTATTCATAGTAAGGCTGATCTTCTTCAAGAACGGATGTCACTGCCAGATTGGGCGCTTCATCGCCTGGTCTCATAAACGGAGTTCCACCACCGCCTCCCGTGCCGCGGCCTGAAAATCCGCCGGAGGCGCCTGCATCCCCTGCTGCCGATGGACGTCGCGGCTCGGCTTTCCACGGCGTTGTCAGATTGTCGTTGGGCGAGAACGAGAACACGGCACCGATCGAGGGATGATCAAAAATGAACTCGGCAACTGCGCGGGTCTCGATTTCCGACACCTGATGGACACCTGCGTTCGCGGAAAAGAACTGATAGTTGAACGGAAAATTGCGGTTGAAGTCGACACCGCCGATGGCATCTTCATTCCAATGCTCGTCTTTATCATTATCGATCCCTTCGGTGTAGAGGAGGTAGGATCCTTTTTCCCCCTTGGCCGGATCGGCCTTCTTCATGATACGGGCGTCTTCCGGATGAACCATCCATTCGCCGCGGGGATCTTTCACGCGCATCATGCTCATCACACCATCTTTGTTTACATCGTCCACGTCATCCTCATCGACGGTTCCGTCTTTGTCATCATCCGCAGCGCGGAAATTGGTCGAACGCTCGCGGAGAGGTCTTTCAAAGTAGGATTCTGCGGCGTCGGGGCTGACTCTTGGTATGACATAGATTGTTGTCGTCTGAAGAAGCTTCGTGACGCTGTCTATCTTTCCGCAGGTATTCGCAAGATGCTCGGCAAACCTGAGAGCCATTTCACTCCCTGCGATCTGAACAGCATCGACACCCCCCGTCACCAGCATTGCGCGAGGCTTCTCTGCAACCCCTTTGCGCAATGTTATGACCCAGATGTCGCGGCCCTTCAGTGTTTTTCCCAGCGATTCGACTTTGAGGATATCACCGTGTGACGCTGCAAGGTTCTTGATGGCGCTGGTCATTTCGTCGTAGGTGTGGTACTTCGACGGGATGGCCTGACCGTACAGAACGCTGCACGAGAACATCATGAACAAAACAGTGATGCACGTTTCGACCATTCTTCTCATAAACACTCCCGGATAGTGATGATGGCGGTGCCTGGCTGCTGCTGCGGATTACGTTTGCGGGATCGGGCACAGAAAGACACGGAGAAAAGACGGAACAAGGAACAATTTGTTTCTCAAAAAAGGGAAACGCAAGAAGAAAAAATCAGGAAATCGTTCTGTTTTTCATCGCTCCCGCGAGTGTTTTATCGAACTCTTCCCCTGGCGAGCGAGGCAAAGATACCGATGACACAAAGTACCGAAAAAACGAAGAACGCTATCTGCATGCTCTGAAGGAAGGCGGCATAGTACTCCGGTGTGATCCGCGTGTTGCCCATGGTGACGGCAAACATCAGCATCACAATACCCATACTCAGCATCTGACCTGTCAGCCGCATGGTTCCCAGCGTAGCGGACGCGACACCATACCGCCGCCTTTCCACCGAGCTCATCACTGCATTGGTGTTGGGTGAGGAGAAGAGCGCAAATCCAAACCCAAGGAGGAGAAGATACGCCGTGAGAAGTGCAAGCGAGGTTTCGCTGCCCACGAAAGCCAGGAGCGCCAGCATCACACAGATAATACCCATGCCGATCGACGCGACGATGCGCGGCTCGACAGAATCTGACAAGCGTCCGGCAAGAGGTGAAAAAATTGCCATCATGAGAGGTTGGGCGACCAGAATGAAACCGGCATGCTGCGGATCGAGCCCTTTGATGTACTGGAGGTACAAGCTTATGAGAAACGTGACAGCAGATGTCGCACTGTAATTGATGAGGGCCGCAAGATTCGAGAATCCAAACACAACATTCTTCGCAAAAAGGCTGATATCAAGAAGAGGTTTTGATGTCTTGCGTTCCCAGGCCACAAAACCGACAAGTCCTCCGACACCGGCGAGGATGGCCCAGGCGCCTGTGATTCCGGGCAGCTTTGAGAAGCCGATCATAAGAAACGTAAGGGAGATCGTGTAGATGAGCGATCCCGTGATATCAAATCGTTCTCCCTGGGATTCCGCCCACTCGCTTTTCAGCTTCCACAGCACAAGAATGCAGACGAGCAAGCCTATCCCTGCGTTGGCGTAGAAAATAGAACGCCAGCCGAGAAATTGAGTCAGCATGCCGCCGACAAAAGGCCCAATGGAAAGTCCCGTGTACACAGCAGCGACGTTGAAACCCAGAACCTTGCCCCGCTCAGCCGCAGGATAGGCGGATGTCAGTATTGCCATGCTCGTCGCAAAGATCATCGCAGCTCCCAGGCCTTGAAGTGCACGGAGAGCGATGAGCATAGAACCGGATAAAGCAAAGCCGCAGAGAAAAGAGAATAGGGTGAAGAGGATCATGCCATAGACGAAAATTCGTTTTCGTCCGTAAATATCGGCCAACCGGCCAAACGGCACAAGGAACATCGCCGCGGCAAGGAGAAAGGACGTCGCCACCCAGCTCAGCGACAATGCGTCCATCGAAAATTCACGACTGATTGCGGGAAGCGCGAGATTGACGGACGACGCCATCAACGGCGTCAGAAACGACGCGGCAGTGCATGCCGCGAACGCAGCTTTTCTGTCGTCCAACGTGATCATCAAAAGTCCGTTGTCAGGTTCTTAGTCAGCACCGGTGTTTTCTGTGTGCTGAAGGCGAGAAACATCGAAGCCCTTGGTGCTCAGACTCCCGTCCGGCATATACCATGGTGCCGACATCCCCGGGAGAATCCGGCAAGAGCGGCGGCTCGGTGTGCCGACAACAGCATAGGAATAATTCTTATCCAGTTCCAGTATTCAGTTCTCCCCGCGGTAAGGCCAAAAGAACTAGAAGTTTGGCATGGTTGCTTCCCGGGTGAGTGATCGTTTGCCTTCAACGCGATCAATCTTGTCAGAGAAGAATGAGAACGAGAAATTCGTACTCGAGCAGGATGGATCTTTGCGAATAGGTCGGGATTTCTCTCATCCCTTTGATTGAGATGCGGAACGCATCACTGCTGCGCCCGCGACAGCGGCGGCGACCAGTTTGTTTTTTGAGTTGAAGGCCTCGGCGGTCATATGCAGCACCTGGATTCCGCGGGATGCCACTTTCGCATGGACTGTCAGGCGCTCGCCCAGCTCCACCGGACGGATGAACTGCACACTCAGGTTCATGGTGGCACAGGGAGCCCGGGCGGCGAGGTAGCTCAAAGGACCGAATGCATTGTCAAACGCCGCACCGATGAATCCTCCCTGCATCATCTGCACAGGATTGAGGCTCTCATCGAGTACCGGCATCGTGACAATGAGCGATTGGCGGGATTCGTACGAAACGAATTCCGCCTTCATGGAGAGGAAACATTTCGGAGGGAATGTGGCTCCGCCGCCGGCCTGACGCATGATCTCCTCCATTTCTTCCTGCAACACAGCGAGCGAGTCATTCATCATGCGAGCGGGCAACCGGATCGATCATGGGCGGTTGGGAATGAGAAGAAGAAAATTGGAGACAGTCTAACGTTCGACAGGATCTGCTACCACCGCCCACCACGACTCGGTCGTTCGTGTGAGACGATCGGCAAGGTCCACGAGGAGTCGTTTGGCAAACTGGGGATGCCGCGCGACGATCTCTTCGATGGTCATCTGAACGAAGAGAACGGTCGTTGGTTCGAGGGCCTGCAGTGTGGCGGTTCTGGGGATGTTGAGTATACAACCGAGCTCGCCGAAAATGGTACCTTGCGCGCTGACCTCCGCGACGGTGAAATCCTTTTTGAACACGCCGATTTTCCCGTTCAACAGAATGTAGAATCCTTCTGCCGGATCTCCCATGCTGGCGATGGTATCACCGATAGAATAGTATTTCTTGACACCTTCGACACCATACGCCATGTTTGGCTGGCTGCTCATAGTTTCCTCTAGCGCGAGAAGAGTTGTCCCTGCCCTTTAATAGTAAGCCTTCCCCGGAAAAAGTGCAAGAGGTCAATCTCCTTCATGGACGGTCTTTTCATGGCACTGCGAGTCAGGATCGCATAAGTATCAATGCCTTCTACTTTATTTGTGCCTTCTCATAATGAGATTCAGCAGATTATTTCTGGTTTTTTTGACGTCAACTCACCGTCGCTCCCGCTTCTCGGTCGGGTGTGATGCCGGAGCTACTTTACACCGCGACCGGTTGCCCCGGAACAAGTTCCATCACATGCTTCTTCAGCGCGGGCGGAAGATTGTTTCTCAACTCCGTTGGCGTCCCCGCAAGCACAGGGAACGTTCCGTAGTGCATGCATGCGATGTGAGACGGCTTCAAAAGTCTGCACGCGTACGCCGCTTCACGAGGATCCATGGTGTACAATCCCCCGATGGGCAGAAAAGCCAGTTGAGGTTTGTACAGCTCGGCGATGAGTTTCATGTCTCCGAAGAGCGAGGTGTCGCCGGCGTGATACGCCCGGAAACCGTTTTCGAACTCTATCACAAATCCGGCCGGTTCGCCGCCGGGGATCACCGTTCCGCCGACATCGATGTCGGAGCTGTGCCTCGCATCGACCATGGTCACTTTCAAACCGTCGATACGGATCGTGCCGCCTTTGTTCATTCCCTGCACCGTTGAGACACCGTGCTCCTGGAGGTATAGGGAGATCTCATAGATCGCGATCACCGTTGCCTTCGTTCTGCGCGCGATCTCCATGGTGTTGCCCACATGGTCGGAGTGGCCGTGCGTCAGCAGAATCAGATCCACGGGGGCGATCTCCTTCGCTCCCGCCGGTGCCCTGGGATTATCCAGCCATGGATCAATCAGAACTGACTTGCCGCCGGGAGCCTTCAACAGAAACGCAGAGTGACCATACCACGTGATGCTCAGTTTTTCTTTCTGAAACTTCTTTGCTTTCATGGGTTGATTCCTCTTTCGATAAATTCGAAAACCGAATTTCGAAATCCTAAACAAATACAAAGCGCGAAACTCAAAAGAGAAGACGGTTTGTACTTTTCAGCTTCACTCCTTCGAGTGTTTCTGGGCGTTCTGTTTCAGTTGAAGCGTCAATTCCGCCACGCGTTTTCCCAACGCTTCGCCTTTATGCACAAATTGCTTTGCCACAAGCTTGCCGCCGGCGAGCGAATCAAACGGCGCCTCGGCGGTGATCGCCGATGCTCCAAACGGAGAGGTCCAGTCGGCTCCACCCACCACGATCATGCCAAAAATCATCATCGAGTGAAGAAGGTTGAGCTGCACCAACTCTTCGCCGGCGGAGATTCCACCTCCTGTCACAAACGCAGCACCGATCTTGTCCTTCAGCGGAGCTCCTTCGAACGGCCAGCGGCTCATAAAGCCCACCACCTCGGGAGCTGCGTTGGCGTTATACACGGGAGTTCCAACAATGATCGCGTCGGCTGCGAGCAGATCGGCATTGGTCGTCCCGGCGACAGTCTGGAGTTTTGTTTCAATCCCTTTCACCGTGCGCGCGCCGTTGGCAACCGCTTCGGCCAAGGCTTGGGTGTACCCCGTCTGGCTGAAGTACACAACCAGAACGCGAGGTTTTGCCTGTGCCGGGAGCATGGTCGGGAACAAGACGAGACAGAGCGCACACCGCCGGAGGAACTTACTCATAAGGAGTTTCCTGGATACATGTGTGAATGGGTTTCCGATGCTGCGGCAGCGGAAGTTACTTCTTCTGCAGCGAGAATGAGCCCAGCTCCGGTGTGGTCAGCCGCTCGTAGTCTGCATACGCCATTCGGATGAGTTCGTGGTGCGATCCGGCGTTGAAGGAGATCTCTTTGTCCTCCGCGAGCGATTTGTCGACCACGACCTTGATGTTGAACAGTCCACCGAACGGCGGCATCGCTCCCACTTCACACTCCGGGAAGCGGTCTTTGAATTCCGACTCGCTGGCAAGCTCGACGCTTTTTGCACCGGTCGATTCTTTGAGCTTGTTGAAATCGACCATCGCGGAGGCGGGCAGAACAGCCATCGCCATCGTGCCGTCCATCCATACCACAACCGTCTTCGCCATTTCTTTTCCCGGGATGTGGGCCGACTGGGCAACATCCTGAGCTGTGAACGCCGTTGAGTGCGTCACGTTGACGTACTTTATGCGGTTGCTGTCGAGATATTCGACCAGTTTCTTGAGGATCATAACGCCCTCCTTTCACTAACACAAAACCCGCAGATATGCTCCTCAGAAGCCAATCTGCGGGTTCTTGTGTTCAGGCCATCTTCACCTGACCATTGTGGTCAACATTGATGCGGACAACGCACTGCCACACCTTGTGAGCGAAATCTACGAGATTTTGACCGAAAGTCAATCCAAACGCAAAAGCAACAACGACAACACTGTTTTAGCACACAGAAGACACTGATGGTACTGAACATCACAGATCATAAATCATTCTAAAAGTCCTTATCTGTGGATATCAGCAGCATCTGTGTGCTCAGTGTTCTATTCCCGGAACTTCACGAATTCAGTGGCAATCCATTCGGCGCACTTTCCGCAAGCGAACAGCAACAACGGTAGTACACCGTTTGCACACAGATGACACTGATGA
>DOWV01000024.1 GCA_003519375.1 Bacteroidota bacterium | reverse complement strand
CATATCGTTTTTTCAGATGATGGAAAGACGATATGGCAGAGCAAATCAAAACTCCATAAGGCAAGGCGCTCGAAGGGTCGATTGTTTTTCAATGAGGACTGGAGGATGTTGATGCTTGCCTTCATAAACAGCCTCGCTGACGCTAATGGTTGTATTCAAATTCCAGTTTCCGATGAGAAATGGCTGCAGATCCAGCCTCTCCCGGTTCTGTTTGAGTCTCGATTTGGGTATGATGACCCCAAGGAGAGCGGAAGGCTTGTGCCTCTCGACTACACAGAAGAGAGATTTGAAGAATCGATCGAAGAAGACGAGGAAGATGATGATAGCGCCGTTCAAGATTGATACTCTGACTGAACCGAGGTTGAGGTTCGCACACAATCAAGCGGTTGAGGATCCGCGAGATGGTCTTTCGTTGTTTGGCCCTTTCGATAGAGGAAAGGTGAGTAGCTTCTCAGTAGGGATCGTTGGCACACCCGAAGGCATTCGACGATGCAAAAACTGGCTTCACAAGATTTCCAAACCAGTCTTTCATCCGACACGAGATATAGCAAAACCATTCTTTCCGGGCTTTGAGGAGGTGTTCGGGGTGACCATCAACCTCAATTCTATTCCCGAGGTACCGGTCGACGAGACTCTCCTGAAGCTTTTCTATCGATATGATGATGCACATGTTAGAGTGAGCGAAATCGTAGATCTGTACATCTCTCGTATGCTAGAATACGTCAACGAGGGTGAACGTATACCTCGACTCTGGTTTGTAGTGATTCCGGATATTGTGTACACACTCTGTAGGCCAAAGAGCCTAATCGTGGGAGATGATTTGATCCATGTCGGCATTGCCGATCCACAAATGAGGATGTACGAAGGCTTCTTTGAAAATGATGACTATCGAAGGTGGAGGAACGCCTACAAGTATGAAAATCACTTTCACAATCAACTGAAAATCAAACTTCTCAAGCATCGGTTGCTTACACAAATTGTGCGTGAAGCAACGATAGCCTACCAAGAGTATCCTAACCTGACAGAACGACAAAGAACAACTAGGCAAGCATTCGAAACTGCGATCGCCTGGAATCTATGCACGGCGATGTATTACAAAATCGGAGGTCTTCCTTGGAAGCTTGGCGATATTCGAAAAGACGTCTGCTACGTAGGTATGTCGTTCAAGCAAGACAGAACCAATGTGAACCCAAAATACGCATGCTGCGCGGCCCAAATGTTCTTGGACTCCGGTGATGGTACGGTGTTTCGTGGAAGAGTGGGTCCCTACTACAATCCGGAGACGAAGGAATACCATCTCACACGGGAGCGGGCGCGTGAATTGTTATCAAAGGTACTGCAATCATTTGAGAAAGAAAACGAAGAGAAGACTCCAAGGCAGGTTTTTCTCCATGGCAAGACATACTTCTCTGACGATGAGTGGGAAGGATTCGAAGATGCAGTGGACAAGAAAGCACAGCTCATCGGAGTACGGATTCGCCATGAGAAAATCTTCAAACTTTTCAGATCTGAGGGCTATCCTATTCTTCGCGGCTCAATGTATATCAAGGGCAAGCGAACAGCGTACTTATGGACCAAAGGGTTCATTCCTCGTCTTCAGTCGATATTGGGCTTGGAGACTCCGAATCCTCTTAGTGTTCAGGTGATTCGCGGTGACGAAGATGTAAAGATTGTTTGCAAAGATATCCTCGCGTTGACGAAGCTCAACTATAACTCATGTATTTTCTGTGATGGAAGCCCGGTCACTTTAAAATTTGCAGATGCTATTGGTGAAATCTTGACGGCTGGCCCCAACGAAAAGTTGGAGATCCTCCCTTTCATGTACTACATCTAAGTAGAATGAAACTCCATTTCGATTCAAACCAGAGCTATCAGCTCGACGCCATCAGATCAATTGTCGAGATCTTCGAAGGGCAACCGTTGAGTGCTGGTGATTATGAATTCGCTCTTGAGCAATCCAACTCAAGCCTACAACTTAGTGAGTATGGCGTGGGTAACGCAATCAGGCTCACTCAACAAGAGATCCTAAGGAATGTCAGAAGAATCCAGGAACGGAATGGGATTGAACCAGCAATCGATTTCGAAGGATTCAATTTCTCGATTGAAATGGAAACCGGCACCGGCAAGACCTATGTATACCTCCGCACTATCTACGAACTGAGCAAGACGTATGGATTCAAAAAGTTTATCATTGTCGTTCCGAGCATTGCTATCCGCGAAGGAGTCCTGAAGAATCTCCAGATCACACACGAGCACCTCCAGGATCTTTACAGCAAGGCGCCACTCACATACAGCGTTTACGATTCCAGGAGTGTCTCATTACTGCGGGGATTTGCCTCAAGTAACGCCATCCAGGTGTTAGTGCTCAACATCGACTCGTTTGCCAAGGATGAGAACGTCATCAACAAGCCGAACGACAAACTCACCGGCAAGAAACCAATAGAGTTTATCCAGCACACAAATCCAATCGTAATCGTCGATGAACCGCAGAACATGGAAACGGATATCCGTCGAAAAGCCATCAGCAATCTGAATCCCGCTTGCACGCTTCGTTACTCTGCAACCCACAAGAATGTTTACAGCCTCCTTTATCGGCTCACACCGGTCAAAGCATACGACCTCGGACTCGTGAAGCAGATCGAAGTCGATTCGGTGATGAGTGAATTGAGCTTCAATCAGCCATACGTGAAGGTTCAATCCATCAAGGCCCAGAAGACATAGCTTACTGCGAAAGTCACAATCGACTATGTCGGAGCCGAGGGGATTATCCGCAAGACGGTTTCAGTGAAGAATGGAGACAATCTCTATGACCTCTCCAACAGCAGGGAGATGTATCGAGACGGCTATGCTGTCAACGAGATCAACGCAGAAGACGGATATATTGAGTTCTCCAATGGCAGCCGCCTATCTGTGGGCGCAACGCAAGGCGGATTGCAGGACGAGATCATGAAAGTCCAGATTCGCAAGACTATCGAGGAACACCTCAGAAAAGAGGCCAAGCTTCAAAAGCTTGGCATCAAGGTGCTGTCGTTGTTTTTCATCGACAAGGTGAAGAATTATCGGAACTATAAGTCGGGAAAATCAACCAAAGGCAAATTTGCGGAATGGTTCGAGCGCATTTACGGGGAATATGCGAGCAAGCCGGAGTTTCGAGGAATGCTGCCATACGATGTGGAGAAACTGCACAATGGGTACTTTGCACAGGACAAGAAAGGTCTCATCAAAGATTCTCGGGAAGGGCGACCTTCCGAAGACGACGCTGATGCGTATACGCTCATCATGAAAGACAAAGAACGGCTTCTCGATCCAAACGAGCCGCTCCGGTTTATCTTCAGCCACTCCGCGCTGCGCGAGGGTTGGGACAATCCTAACGTGTTTCAACTCTGTACACTCAACGAGACAAGATCAGAGATGAAGAA
>DOWV01000153.1 GCA_003519375.1 Bacteroidota bacterium | reverse complement strand
GGATTGGCCGTCAGTTTCTAATCTGAGTGTGGATTCGAGCAGAAAGGGATTGAACTCAAACAACAAGTCGACCATCAGCAAGGAGGAAAGTTCGGGGAAATAGTAAAACAAAGGAAGTCGCGTCAATCTAATTTGTTCCAGATTCTCTTACTTCTAATCAAGGAGCAATCTATGAAGACAATTCTACGGACTCTCATCGTAGGGAGTGTGCTGCTGCTTCTCGTTGCATCGGCGTTCGGGCAACAGTTGCAGTTCACAGGACTTACCACGATCGCCGGAGATTCGGTCCACAAGATCCAGTGTAAATCGGTGGAGTATCTTCCATCGGGCGTCATCTGGATACAGGCAGCCGATGTCCCCTATGCCCAGAAGGATTTCGCGTACCTTTCGACAGACCATGGGGCCACGTGGGTAAAGAGGATGCAGGTCTCTAACCCGGCATACGGAGGCGTAGCGGTCTGCAATATCGTAGCGAAGGATGCGAACACAGCTCTCATCGGTCTCCGGACAGGTGAAATCCTGCGTACGACCAACGGCGGCGTCAAATGGGATACCGTTGCGTCCTATGCAGATGGAGACGGCTGGATGGATGGTGTCAGATACGTCGGTCAGGATACGTTGGTGGCGTATGGCGACGCGATTTCCACCGACCCCAACGGAGTGTATCTGGCGCGCAGCGTTGATGGCGGTGCGACATGGACTCGGTTCACAAATCTTCCCGGAGATTCATTGAAAATACCCGGGCTCTACGCCGGTTCCTTCACGTACGGGCAGGCGATGGAGTCTTACGGGAAGACAGCATGGGCTTCCCTGTACAACACCTCAAACGATCCGCCGTCCATTCTGAAAACAACTGACGGCGGCACGACCTGGTCCTGGTTCAGAGTGACATTACCCTCCGGACCTGCACAAAACTATATCATCAACTCGATCACGTTTAAGAATGAGAACGTAGGTTTTGTCGTCGGCAGACGCGCGTATGGCTCCACGACGGCTTTCAACAACTACTTGTGCAAGTCGACCGACGGAGGACGGACGTGGAGCGACACGATCTCCGTTGAACCCAATGTGGGTCACATTAACGCGAAGCCGATGACCGTGAGAGCCATCCGTGGCACCAACATCGTCGTAGCAGGTGGTTTTGGCACCGCTGGCGCCAAGGCGTGGTTGTCGACCGACGAGGGATTAACGTGGACGTCACAGAGTCCGCCGTCATTGAGTGTGAATGCCGATTACAGAAACCTGGCATTTGGCTCTGCAACGAAGGGCATCATGGTTGGGAACCTGGCGATTGCCTTGTTCACGGTTACCAATCCTGTGACGCCCGCGCAGTATCTCGGCGATGATTTCAATTGGCCCGCGGGTACGCCATTGCTTTCGGCTAACTGGTATCTTGGCAACTCTACAACGAATCCGCTCATGATAACATCACCCGGCCTCACGTTCCCGGGTCATCCGGGTTCGGGAGTCGGCGGAGCGGTGTCAATGTTGAATACGGGTCAGGATGATTATCGTCCGTTTGCCCCGGTGAACTCGGGAGATGTTTATCTTTCGTTCCTGATGAATGTCTCGGCGGTTCAAACCGGCGACTACTTCATTGCCCTGGGGACGTCGTCAGCACAGTTCAATTACATTGCACGCCTGTTCCTGAAAAGCTCGGGAGCTGGTTTCAATGTCGGTATTAGCAAAAGTAACGAGACGCCACAGCAATACGGGACAACTGTTTATAATCTGAACACGACGTACCTTGTCGCTGTCAAATACTCCTTTGCCGGTCCCGCGGCAGATTCAGCGAACTCGACATCTGATCCGATTAGCGTGTATGTTGTGCCAAGCGGGTCAAGCATCGCCAGCGAACCGACGCCTGAGATCAATGGGTACCTTCACTCGGGCAAGAACGATGCGGCAGATCTGGCCAGTGTCACCCTTCGGCAGGGTTCCACGAGCTCCGCCGCGACACTGACCGTTGACGCTATTCGAGTTGGTAATACATGGGAAGCAGCGACTTCAGCTGCCGTCGATTATGCCAACGTGACGTTCCTTGCAAATACGGCAACAGTTCCTGACACGCTGAAGCCTGGTTCATTTGTTCAGATTCGTGGGTCGGCAGACGTCTTCGGTCCGTGGGGTATGAGCTCGAAGACCATTCTGTCGAACATCGCAGGCGATTACTGGAAGGGAACAGCCCGGCTGAAGGTCGGCGACACGATCCAGTACAAGTTCTTCACCAACGCGGTGTCACCGTTGCCATTGTCGGCAGAACACCAGGGTTGGGAGCAGAACTCGACTGACGCTTCGGGCAACAGGATCCTCATTGTCGGCAGGAGGGATACGTCGTTGCCGTTGCAGTTCGTCAACGGAACGCCCGATAACAAGCCGCAGTATTTCAAACCGTATGTCGATCAGGCGGATTCGATCGATGTCTGGTTCAGAGTGAACATGGCCGGCCAGGAGTCGTTTAACAAAGCGACACAGTTTATGGGTGTTCGCGGCGGATTCGCTGGGTCCGACTGGGGCAAGAGCATTGTCTTGAAGCGCGAAGATCAGCATGGCAACGGCGGAAGCAGGCAATATGACGGCACCAACTTCTGGTCCGGGTCTGCCCGTTTGCCCAAATCTGCCTTCACGAGCAATGTCGAGTACAAGTTCGTGATCTTGAAGACAGCCGAACCGGCAGGCGAGATCATCGCGTGGGAAGACGGCCTTCGAGCGGCGCCTGATGCCCAGGCAGGCGGGAACCGCCTCATTCTTACGACGCCCGGTGTCTCCGACACCACGCTGTACTGGAAGTGGTGGGCGAACAATCCGTTCGTTCCGTTTGTCGGACAGGATACCGTTATTGTGACTGTCCGTGCGAACCTCTCTCGCGCCATCGCCGAACGTGGCTTCGCCTTTGGCGATACGCTTCAGGTTCGAACCGGCTATGGCGGGACGGCCAAAGAGGTGAGAACGAAGGCATTGACACGCTCAGGTCTCACAGGAACGATTTTCACAACGACGGACACGGTCATTGCCGCCTTGAATAAGGACGTCAATTACCAGTACTATGTCGTTAAGAGCGGGAATGATGTTCGCGAAGTGTTCTATGATTTCGACGATGCGAGCGGCGGCAGCCAGGCCGAACGCAGGAAGATGAAGTTGACGTCGAAGTCGATGACGGTCAATGACACGACGAGCACATCATTTGACCTGCGGCGGATGCCGCGTTTCCGCAACACGGCAAAGCTCTCGAAGGCTGTGGCTGTGAGGTACACTGTCGACGTGCGACCCGCGTATTACACCGTCAAATCAGGCAAGAAACTGGTTGCGACCAACATCTCACAGTACACTATCGGCAATGCAGACAGCGTCATAACGTGGGGTGTTTGGATGAATGGTCCTGCTGTGGGCGGCTGGGATACACGCGGGGCCTGGGGTGCAGCACGCCGTGCCGATAGCACGTCAAAGATGCATGACGATGGAACGCACGGTGACCTTGTGAAGAATGACTCCGTCTACTCGCTCGTGTGGAACTACACCACGGCCGATTTCCTGGGTCAGGAATTCAAGTTCGGTGTCGGCGGCTTCGATAACGAAGGCGGATTCGGCAATAATCACATCGAGAACATCGACGATGCGGCTGCGACTTACACGATCGCTTCTCAGTTCGGCAGCATCGATCCGAAGTTCTTCAATGCGTGGAACTTCGACCTGAAGAAGCCTCAGACTCCGACGGCGGTTGACGATCAACCGGCGGTTCCTCTGGTGTATCAACTGAGCCAGAACTACCCCAATCCATTCAACCCGTCGACGACGATCCAGTTCTACCTGCCGACCCAGAGCATCGTGACGTTGAAAGTCTTCAACGTCCTAGGTCAGGAAATCATGACAGTCCTGAACGAAAAGCTGGGCTCCGGAAATCACACGGTGAAGTTTGACGCTTCCAAGCTCACAAGCGGCGTATACCTGTACCAGATCAATGCTGGCACATTCACAGATACCAAGAAGATGATTCTGTTGAAGTAACGCCGACGCAGTCAATGTTGT
>DOWV01000329.1:15384-15666 GCA_003519375.1 Bacteroidota bacterium | reverse complement strand
CTTCGTCTCGACTATTTCAAAGACTCAGCAGCAGGCGATGATGACGGTCATCTTTTTCCTCGTCATGCCGATGATGTACATATCGGGTTTCGTGTTTCCGATTGAGAACATGCCGCAGCCTCTTCAAATCCTTTCGCTCGGAATCCCCATGCGGTACTATCTCGTCGTCATCCGGTCGATCATTCTCAAGGGAGTGGGACTTTCCACTCTCTGGCCTGAGGCCCTGATTCTTCTTGCCATGGGAGTGGCCATTCTCGCCGCGAGCGCGTTGCGATTCCACAA
>DOWV01000329.1:0-15051 GCA_003519375.1 Bacteroidota bacterium | reverse complement strand
TCACACGATTTCAAGACGGACAAAGAGCTGCTAAAGCATGTTTTGAATGAGATCGTCAAGGATGAGAAGATCAATATCAAAGGTGGCCGGATTTGGCAATTCGAGCCCTCTTCTGATTCGTACCGCCTCGTACATCAGATCGGCCTGATTGAAAAGCTTGACGCCGGATACCGGATCATGCTTACGCATTATCCGCTGTTCTATCAACTCTCGGAGCATCGGTCGGTGATCGCAAACGAGACAGACCGGTATCTGAGAAAGAAAGGAATTCTGAAATATTCGGCGACAGCAGTAGGTGAGCGGATCGACACGAAAAAGGGGAAGGTGCCGCAGTACATTCTGGCGTTCAACTCAGACACCATTGAGGAGTCGCTTCTTCCGGATCTCAATATCATCAGTCTTGCGGTAACGGCTCTTCTTCGCGGCCGAAGGGTCGAGAGAAAAGCCTACATGCTGGAAAAGGATCTGGACAAAGCACGTGAAATCCAGCAGAGCATTCTTCCCCAGCATGCGTACACGTTTCACCACTACGAGCTGTATGGTGTGTCCATCCCCGACCGGGTCGTCGGTGGTGATTTCTTTGACTACCTGCATTCGGAGGGCGACAAGGACCATATGAGCGTCGTGGTCGGCGATGCAGCGAGCAAAGGTTTTCGCGCAGCCGCTCAGGCCCTGTACGTCTCGGGAGCCCTTCGCATGGGGACGACCTATGACACCAAGATTGCGTCTGTGATGAGCCGGATTAACGCACTGGTGCACCAGACATTCGCCGAAGAGCAATTCGTGACGATGTTCTATGCCGAACTCTCCAACGATCCCAAGGGGCTCCTTCTTTTCTCCAACGCGGGACACAACAGTCCGATGGTGTTCCGCGCAGCCGACAGGACGATCGACCTTCTGGAAGCGACCGGTCAGATCATGGGCCCGTTTCCGAACGCGACGTACAAGGTCGACAACACGCATTTGTCAAAGGGTGATGTGGTAGTCCTTTATACCGACGGCGTCGTCGAGGCAGTGGGGGGCGGGGAAATGTACGGGGAGGACCGCCTGCAGAAAAAGGTCATTGAATTTTCGGCGCTCAACTCTAAGGATATTTGCCAGCACTTGCTGAATGATGTATTGCAGTATTCCGCTGCCGCGGAAGATGGAGATGACAAGACAATTGTCGTGATCAAACGGATGGCGTAAGCAGCGTGCATGTTGCATCTAGTCGAGGATTACCATGACAGAACAGAAAAGAATTGGAGTAGTAACGGGAGTCACGAGCGGGACGCTCACAGCGGTTATGGACTCGGAGATCAAGTCGTTGACGCGGGAGCTCAACGGAAAGGTGTACTTCATAGGCCAGATCGGCAGCTACGTGCTGGTGCCCGTCGGGAAGATCATCGTGGTTGCCATGGTCTCGGAGTTCAAGAAGGTCGATTACTCGGAAAACGGCAAGCTGACCCAGCGATGCGTGATGCAGCTCAGCCTGGTCGGTACTGTCAAAGCGGGGCGCTATGAGCGCGGCGTCTCGACTATTCCGCCTGTCGATGCTCCGGTATTCATCGCGGAGGATGCCGACCTCACGGCCGTCTTCTCCGTGTTCCGGAAGTACGGATTCTCCATCGGACAGCTATCGATGTTTGAACGGGAGCGCGCCTATCTCGATCCCAACAAGTTCTTCGGCAAACATCTCGCAATTCTGGGATCGAGCGGATCGGGCAAGTCGTGCACGGTTTCCTCGATTCTTCAGAAGGTCGCCATCTACCCGGATACCAATATCATCATCCTCGATATCCACAATGAGTACAGCAATGCATTCCCGGAGGTCAGTCAGCATCTGAACATCGCCGACGTCGAACTCCCGTACTGGCTGATGAACCTTGCCGAGCTTCAGGAAACGTTCATTGATGAGCGCGACGAAAATGCCGCCACACAGTTGACGGTGTTCAAAGACCTGATCGTTGCCTCGAAGAAAGGAAAGAACCCGGACCTGGCCGACGTACTGACCGTGGATACACCCGTCTATTTCGATCTGGCTGAGGTACGTGCAAAAATCCAGTACTACGACACCGAGAAGATTACCGCTATGTCCGGGTCGGTCGCGAAGGAGGGACCCTTCTACGGAAAATTCACCCGCTTCCTCGTCCGTCTCGACAGCCGCTTGAACGATCCGCGCTACGCATTCATGTTCAAACCAAAAGAGTTCATCCGGTCGGACACGTTCAAAGATCTCCTTGGAAAGATCTTCGGACATACCCAGGAGTCACGCGTCACCATCATGGACATGAGCGGTGTCCCCTTCGACATCGTCAACACCATTGTCTCGCTCCTGGCGCGGCTGACCTTTGACTTCAATTTCTGGAACTCAAGCCGGCGCGAGTTCCCAATCCTGCTCGTGTTCGAGGAAGCCCACAACTATCTGCCGAGCGGAGGCACGACAGCCGGTGCGGCCCGGAGGACGGTCGAGCGTATCGCCAAAGAAGGGCGTAAGTATGGCGTCAGCTGCATGATTATAAGCCAGCGGCCCGCCGAGGTGTCCGAGACGATCCTGTCACAGTGCAACAACTTCGTGATTCTCCGCCTGACGAACCCTGTTGACCAGGGATACGTAGGCAAGCTGATGTCTGATACATTCGCAGGCCTCATCGATACTCTGCCCGCGCTTCGCCAGGGCGAAGCCCTCATTGTTGGCGAGGCGATCCCGATGCCGCTTCGCGTACAAATAGATTTCCCGAATCCTGAGCCGAGCAGCGCTGACATCAAGTTCTTCGACAAGTGGAAGCAGAGCGAGGTGAAGACGGAGATTCCGGATGTCGTCAATCGATGGTGGCATCAGCAGCGAACCTGAGAGCACGGCGCCCTTCCCGGAACGAACCTCTCGTTTGGGTTGTTCTACTCCTCAACACGAACAACGCGGGAGTGTGCTATGCTGCTTCGCAGGGGCGGAAATCTCAAATCCTCCGAAATTACACCAGAGCTTCTTTACGTTAACCGGCGCCAGTTCATACGCTCGACTTCCTTCGCGGGCCTGGGACTCGCTTATGAATTCCTCCTCCCGGAATTCCTGTCCGGTCAGGATCGATGGCCCCGTGGCAGGAAGGGACCGTTTGACACCGATGAGGATCCAAACTCCTACAAGGACATTACGACCTACAATAATTTCTATGAGTTCGGTGTCGACAAGAGCGATCCCGCAGAGAACTCGGCAGCGTTTCGGCCGAAGCCCTGGACTGTGAGAGTGGAGGGAGAGGTCAAGAAGCCGGCGACGTACAACCTCGAAGATCTTGTCAAGCCGTACCGGCTTGAAGATCGCATTTATCGAATGCGTTGTGTGGAAGGCTGGTCGATGGTGATTCCATGGAGAGGATTCCCGCTTGCCGACCTGATCAGGAAAGTTGAACCGACCTCACGCGCGAAATTCGTGGCATTCGAAACCCTTTTCCGGCCTGAAGAAATGCCCGGTCAGAAAAGAAGCGTGCTGCAATGGCCGTACGTTGAGGGATTGCGCATGGATGAAGCGCTGAATCCGCTTACCCTGCTCGCTGTCGGTTTGTACGGGAAAGACCTGGCGAATCAAAACGGCGCGCCCATGAGACTTGTGGTGCCCTGGAAATATGGATTCAAAGGTATCAAATCAATCGTCAAGATCAGGTTCGTCCAATCTCAACCGCCGACGACCTGGAATATCTCCGCTCCTGAGGAATACGGTTTCTACTCCAACGTAAATCCGGAAGTCGATCATCCTCGCTGGAGCCAGAAGTCCGAACGAAGGATTGGCGAGTTCTTCAGAAGAAAGACGTTGATGTTCAACGGCTACGCTGATCAGGTCGCATCCATGTATTCAGGGATGGACCTGAAACGGAATTTCTAGAGTCGCCGATCATGAAACGGTTCCAGTGGGAAAAACGGATCCTCAAACCTGCTGTCTTCGCACTGGCGCTTGCACCGCTCCTCGGGCTTCTGTGGAAGGCGTACGCCGGTACATTCAGCGCCAATCCGATTAAAGACGTCACCGAAGAGACAGGAATCTGGACTCTCCGTTTTCTTCTCATTACCCTCGCTGTGACTCCTCTGCGATCGATCACGCGCTGGTCGCCGGCCGGAACGTTTCGGCGGATGCTCGGGCTGTTCGCGTTCTTTTACGGGTTCCTGCATTTCACCACTTACGTCTATCTCGACCAATTCTTTGCTTTCGATGAGATCCTGCGTGACATTGCCAAACGGCCCTTCATCACGGTGGGATTCGCGGCGTTTGTCCTGATGATACCTCTTGCGCTGACATCGCCCAACCGCGTCGTTCGATGGATCGGCGGAAAGCGCTGGAAGGCCCTCCATCGCACGGTCTATGTTGTGGCATTGGGAGGAGTGATTCATTATCTTTGGCTGGTCAAGGCTGATACAAGCCGGCCGCTGCTCTATGGGACAGCGCTGGTGATTCTCCTCCTTTTTCGTCTCTGGACATTTTTGAAGTCAAGACGTTTCTCTGTGAAGGCCGCTGCCGGACTTAACGCGAACGCCTGACAGAAGAGTTTTTACTATGCGATCGATCATTCCCGCCGTCTCTCGTAATTTCCTGCTGACCTTGTTGTTGTATCTTCTCGTCCCGGTCTCAAAGGGACAGGACCGAATTCGCGAGCTTGAGGCAAGACTCAAATTGGCTCCAAATGACGAGTCGGTGTTGATGGAACTTGGCCGGATGTACCATGATCGCGGCGTCGACGGTGATGAGGAGGCGGTGGACAAGGCATTCGGGCTCTTTGAGCGTGCCCTGATGCTCGACTCTTCAAATGTTGTCGCACTTGCGTACCGCGGAAGACTCTGGACGATGCGCGCCCTGGATTCCTGGTGGCCTCCCAACAAACTGAGTTATTTCAAAAAAGGGGGAGACGATCTTGATGCAGCCGTGTCGATGGATCCCACGAACATCATGGTCCGGCTCTTGAGGGGGATTAACGGTCTCGGGCTACCGGACTTTCTTGGAAAGCTCCCGAAGGCTCTGGAGGATTTTATTCTGATACTGCGGCATCCGGAATTTCCGGAACAGCGGAAGGAACTCAAAGTTGCAGTCTTCTATTATGCGGGTGTTGCCTGTAAACGTGCGGATGATTACGAAAAAGCGCGCGAGCTCTTCAAACAAGCAATGTCGGTATTCCCCGGTTCGGATTTCGCAAAAAGGGCGGAAACAGAACTGATGGATATGGGTTCCTGAGCGACCTTAAAGCCTCAATGCACTGCCTCGATGACCCGCGCAAGCCGGGTTCTTACCTCTTCAGCAATCTGATTCATCCCGTCGTTCTCCAGAATCTTTGTCATCACCAGAGGATCAAAAGCCGAGATGACCGTTTTTCCGGCCTTCTCGTACACGATGACGTTGCACGGAAGGAGCAGTCCGACCTGTTCTTCCACCAGAAGTGCCTGGTGGGCGAAGGGCGGATTGCAGGCGCCAAGGATGACGTACTTGGTGAACTCCACCCCCAGCTTCTGCTTCATCGTCGCTTTCACGTCAATCGTCGTGAGAACGCCGAATCCCTCTTTTTTTAACTCTTCCGTGACCTTCTCAACTGCGCTTTCGAACGGGAGTGAAATAGTCTTCGATATACCGTAATTCATCATTTATTCTCCCTTGTCAGGCTTCGTTCTTTTGCGCTTTTCTCACGGGCCGCAGGCCTCCCGCTGCCACAAAACCGATGAGTCCGCCGTACGCGGTGCTGATCCATGGATTGCTGGTGATGGGGCATGTGCCGCTGACGCACCCGACAAAATAGTAATAGGCAAATCCTCCGGCGGCGCCCAGGAGAATCGGAATGCCTCGCCGTACTGCGAATCGGGCTAGCGGAGATTTCGGAAGTTCCATTCTGCAATGCCACCTTTCATGTGAGCGGTAGTGAAACCGAGGCGCTTGAGCCTGACCGCCGCAGTCGTGCTTCTGTTGCCCGTTTGGCAATAGCACACAATCTCTTTATTCTTGTGCTTCTCGAGTTCATCGAAGCGGCGCCCCAATTCTTGAAGTGGAATGTGGTGCGCAGATTTGATGTGGCCCGAGTCCCATTCTCTCTTCGTGCGGACGTCAAGCAGGACGATGTTCCGGTCATTCAGGAGTTTCTCTTCAACTTCACCCGGCGTATAGGTGATGATCGATCGGGCGATGAGCAGGCGACGTGCGTACAGCAAGACCGCCACGGCGATGAGGATGTAGAAGAATAAGGTGTCGTTCATTGCTGGGGCTCCTTTACAAGCTGACAGCCCAATGCTCTCCACTGCCGGATGCTTACGACGAGGCATGTACGAAGCTCTGTGTTCAATTCATTTCGCAGGCGCCGCAGCAGCCGCCGCCGGATTCACACGAAGGTCCTGTACAGGAAGGGCTCTCAGACTTGCTGCCCATGGTTACAGTTGCAGCGGACATCAGCTTCTTGTGTTTCGGCGACCCACAGTGCGTGCAGATCACATCCTCAGTAATCTCTTTGACTTTATGATAGACATCGTAGGTCGTTCCGCAATCGCTGCAACGATAGTCAAAAACCGGCATAGTGTGAGTCTCCGTTTGATGGGTCCTGGTGCAATGCAAACAATTCTTTGAAGAGTCGTAAGCTCTCTTCCCGTCGTCTCCGTGATTACGCGGCAAGCTCTGTCAGAAGTGAGATGCACGGATTCTCAAAAGGATTCAGCCGCGTCGCTCCTTGACGCAAGGGCCCGGGATTTGGTGTCCCAGGCACCTTCATACAAGGAGTTGCAGGGCTTTACTTCAACAGAGAGCGCAGGACGAACTGAAGTATTCCGTCGTGCCTGTAGTAGTCGACCTCGTTCGGCGTGTCGATTCTCGAGATGACGGCGAACGTTTTAACATTGCCCGAGGGATCTGTCGCTTTCACGGTGAGCTTCTGCCGTGGCTGCAAACCCCGCGCAATTCCCTCGATGAAGTATGTCTCGAAGCCCGTCAAACCAAGCGTCTTGCAGCTTTGACCTTCCTCGAATTGCAGCGGGAGAACACCCATTCCTACAAGGTTGCTCCGATGGATACGTTCAAAGCTCTCGGCGATGACCGCCCGCACGCCAAGCAGCCGCGGGCCTTTCGCCGCCCAGTCACGTGAAGAACCAGATCCGTATTCCTTGCCGGCAATGATAATCAAAGGAACTTTCTCGTCCCGGAATTTCATCGCGGCGTCAAAAATCGAGATCGGTTCTTTGGAGGAAGGGTGGACCGTCACTCCGCCTTCGGTTCCTGGCACCAGCAGGTTCCGCAGACGGACGTTTGCAAACGTTCCGCGCATCATGATCTCGTGGTTGCCGCGGCGGGCGCCGTACTGATTGAAATCTTTCTTCTCCACGGAGCGTTTGACAAGATAACCGGCGGCCGGACTCGTCGCAGCGATCGAGCCTGCGGGGGAAATGTGATCTGTGGTAACCGAGTCTCCGAGCCATGCGAGTACGCGGGCACCCTGGATGTCCTCAAGCGGACGAGGCTCCTTCGGCAGGTTTTCGAAGTATGGTGCCGCCTTGATGTACGTCGAGGCCCCATCCCAGGAATACCGGGCTCCTGTCGGGACGGGGAGACTCTGCCACTCGGAGCCTCCGGCAAACACGTTGGAGTACTGCCGGTGGAACATCTCTGATTTCAGGCTCGTCTTGATCGTCGATGCGACTTCTTCCGGTGTCGGCCAGATATCGCGCAGGTAGACCGGTGCACCGTCCTTGCCGGTACCGATCGGCTCGTTCTGGAGGTCGGTGTTCATCGTTCCGGCGAGTGCGTACGCTACGACGAGAGGCGGCGACGCGAGGTAGTTCGCACGCACCTGGGCGTGAACACGCCCTTCGAAATTTCTGTTGCCCGAAAGCACCGCCACTGCGACGAGATCCTCGTCCTGGATGGCCTTCGCGATCGATTCCGGAAGCGGACCGCTGTTGCCGATACAAGTCGTGCACCCGTAGCCAACGAGATTGAATCCCAGTTGGTTGAGGTATGGTGTGAGTCCAGCTTCGTTCAGATAATCGGTGACTACTTTTGAACCGGGAGCAAGACTGGTCTTCACCCACGGTTTCTTCTTCAAACCGCGTTCTGCCGCCTTCTTTGCCAGGAGTCCAGCGGCGACCATCACCGATGGATTGGAGGTGTTCGTGCAACTGGTGATCGCTGCGATAACGACAGAACCATGCGTCAGAGCGAATCCAGAGCCGTTGCCCGGAACTTCCGCAGTTTTGAGAATAGAATCAGCGAGCGACTTATCGAGAATCTCGGATTTGGCACCGGGCGCCAGGTCGACCCACTGGTTCGCCGCAGCTTTGTCGAGATTGACTCCCTTAAGTTCCAGCATGTCTACGAGCGCCTTGCGGAACGCGGGTCTCGATTGCGAAAGGAGCACGCGGTCCTGCGGGCGCTTCGGTCCCGCCAGGCTTGGCTCGACCGTGCTCAGGTCAAGTTCGAGTGAATCCGAAAATTCCGGCTCGGGGGAATCTGCAGAATGGAATATTCCTTGCTCTTTGCAATATGCTTCGACGAGGGCGACTTGTTGTGCGCTTCGACCGGTGAATCTGAGAAAGTTGAGAGTTTCCTGATCGATGGGGAAAAAGCCCATCGTTGCACCATACTCGGGTGCCATGTTCGCAATGGTCGCACGATCGGCGAGCGAGAGAGCAGCAAGGCCAGAGCCATAAAACTCCACGAACTTTCCGACCACACCTTTCTTCCGTAGCATCTGTGTCGCTGTCAGTACGAGATCGGTAGCGGTCGCACCGGCTCGCAGTTTGCCTGCGAGCTTGAATCCGACAACCTGTGGAATCAGCATCGAAATCGGCTGACCGAGCATAGCGGCTTCTGCTTCAATACCGCCGACCCCCCAGCCAAGAACTCCGAGTCCGTTGATCATGGTGGTATGCGAATCGGTTCCGACAAGCGTGTCCGGGTACGCCCACGTTTCGCCGTCGACCGTAGTGGTGAAGACTGCTTGCGCGAGATACTCGAGATTGATTTGGTGGACGATTCCCGTTCCGGGAGGTACGACGCGGAAATTCTTAAACGCCTGCTGTCCCCAGCGGAGGAAAGCATATCGTTCCTTGTTGCGGCCGAACTCCTTCGCGACGTTCTGAAGAAAGGCGGAGCCGGAGCCAAACTCGTCCACTTGGACCGAGTGATCGATGACAAGATCCACCGGCTGCAGCGGATTGATCTTGTTGGGATCTCCGCCCATGGCGACCATCGCATCGCGCATCACGGCAAGATCGACGACGCAGGGAACCCCCGTGAAGTCCTGGAGGAGGACCCGGGCAGGCATGAACGCAATTTCCTTGTCAGGCGTTGCCTTGGCATCCCATCGAACCAACGCCTCGATATCCTCCCGGCGAACGACTCTTCCGTCCTCCTGCCGCAGGAGGTTTTCGAGCAAAATCCTGAGAGATACCGGGAGACGATTCAGGCCGCCGGGAAAAGCTTGCCCGAGCTCTCGGAGCGAAAAGAACGTGTATGTCGATCCGCCTGCGGTGAGTGTGGAGCGTGTTCTGAAACTGTCTGTTAATGCCATCGAAGGTTCCTCCCGGTGGTCCTTTTTTCAGAAAAGTCTGCACTTGAATACAAACGCGGTAAGAATATTAGAAAAAAATCAGCTGACTTGCCAGACGTGCGGCAACGCGAAACGGGCTGACTCTCTGATTTTTTCTCGTTATATTTCAAGTCAACCTATGAAAGATGTATCCCGCAAGATAAAGACCAGCAGATCTGCACGGGCGCAAGCCGTTTTGACGCTTCGCCCGCAGACCGTGAAACTCCTTCGCGAAGGGCAGCTCCCGAAAGGAGATCCGATTCCTGTCGCAAAAGTCGCGGCCATCCAGGCGGCGAAAAATGCCAGCCAGATCATCCCGTATTGTCACCCCATACCTCTGGATTTTGTCGGTTGCTCGTTCGAGATCGGTGAGTCTTCGATTGTCGTGTCCACTGAAGTAAAAGCGATTTTCAAGACCGGGGTGGAAATGGAAGCGCTTACCGCTGCTTCCGTCGCCGCGCTGACGTTGTATGACATGCTGAAGCCCGTCGATGAAACGATGATCATCAGTGATGTGCGGTTGGTGGAAAAACGCGGCGGGAAATCGGATCATGCGCTGCCGGCAGGGGAGAAACTTCGCGTCGCTGTCGTCGTGATATCCGATTCGGTCGCGTCCGGCGCAAAAAAGGACACCTCTGGACGGCACATCGAAGGGCGGCTGCAGGAGCTCGGTCTCGACGTTGTCGAATACAAAGTGATTCCTGATCATCAACACGTGATTGAGCAAACCCTCATTCGATACTCAGATGAATTGAAACTGGACCTCGTTATCACCACCGGCGGAACGGGATTGAGCGCAACGGACGTTACACCCGAGGCAATGGCCGGGATCGTGGACAAAGAAATCCCGGGAATTGTTGAAGCCGCGCGAGTGTTCGGACAGGAAAGAACTCCGCTTGCCATGTTGTCGCGCGCGAAAGCGGGAGTCCGCGGCACGACGATCATCGTCAATCTGCCCGGCTCGCGCAAAGCAGTCGAAGAATCGCTGGATGCCATTTTGCCGGGTCTTCTGCACGGCTTCCGCATGATGCGAGGGGAGGGGCATTGACCGTTTTTGGGAGGGGGGCGATGTTCACCCATCGCGTCATCAGAGCCGTCGTGGTCATGGTTGTTCTTCCTTTTGCCATTCAGGCTCAAGAGTCTGCGACGTTTAGAAAGAGTGAGCTCGTACGGGGCGAGGCCTCATCCGCCGCGCGCTTGATGCGATCTTCCTCCACGCTCTCTCCGGGGCAGGAGGGATTCGATGCAGTCTACTACAAGCTTGACCTGAAGCTTTCGTTGAATCCGAACAGGCTGGGCGGCTCGGTACGGATGGACGCCCGCTCGCTGGTGAGTAATCTGACCACGATCGCCCTCGATTTGATGAGTGCGATGAGCGTCGACTCGGTGACCGTCGGCGGGTCGAAAGTCAACGTGACGCAACAACCGGCGCTCGTGAATATCTCGCTCAATCGCCCCTACCAGATCGGTGAGCGATTCACCGTCATCATCTATTACAGCGGTCTCCCGGGAAGTACCGGCTTCGGTAGTTTCTTTTTCACGACAACGTCCTCGACGTCCGATCCTCCGAACTCACCGTGGATCTGGAGCCTGAGCGAACCGTACGGGGCCAAAGACTGGTGGCCGAGCAAGGATCACCCATCCGACAAGGCAGACTCGGTTGATATCTGGATTACCTGTGACGCGAAGTTCAAAGTCGGTTCGGAAGGAAAGCTCATCGCCGTCCTGGATAACGGCAACGGGACAAGGACTCATCGCTGGCAGCACCGGTATCCCATCGCTACCTACCTCGTCTCCATCGCTGTGGCGGAGTACACCGAAGTTGCAGGGTGGTTCAAATACTCGTCGACCGACTCGATGCCGGTGATCAATTATGTTCTTCCTTCGAGGTCTGGAGAAGCGGCGGCATCACTGGTGCCGACCATCCAGATGCTGGAAATCTACTCCGACCTCTTCGGTCTCTATCCGTTCGTCAAGGAGAAATACGGTCACTCGCAATTCGGTTGGGGTGGCGGCATGGAGCATCAGACGATGACCTCCATCGTCGATTTCTCCGACGGGCTCATCGCTCACGAAATGGCACACCAGTGGTTTGGCGACATGATCACGATGCGGACCTGGCCGCATATTTGGCTCAACGAGGGCTTCGCAACCTACTGTGTCGCCCTCTATAACGAACGTAAATCCGGCACGACCGGATACTGGAACGTGATGAATCGCGAGATGTCCAGAGCAGAAAAAGCCGTCGGATCTATCTACATCAACGATACTTTGAACATCGGCAGTTTGTTCAGCGGCAATCTGGTCTACTCAAAAGGGGCAACCGTTCTTCACATGCTCAGGCACGTCATGGGGGATTCTCTGTTCTTTCGGGCGATGCACGACTATGCCACAGACGACCGGTTCATGTTCGGCACGGCGACGACAGAGGATTTCAGAGCGACTTGTGAGTCCACCATGGGCGGCAAGTCATTGGGCTACTTTTTCTCACAGTGGATTTACGGCGAGAACTTTCCGTCATACCGGTACGAGTGGGGAAGCGAAAAAACCGGATCGACATATCGCGTTCGAGTCTCTATCAACCAGACCACAACGAGTTCGAATCCTCCCTTCTTTGTCATGCCTGTCGACCTGCTTTTCAAGCTTGACGGAATGGACACGACCGTTACTGTGCTCAACGATAGACAAGGGCAGGTCTTCACATTTGATATGCCAGGCAGGCCTATTTCAGTCCAATTGGATCCAAACAACTGGATTCTGAAGAGCGCCTCCGGTACAATGGTTGCTGTCGAGAAGATGGTCGAAAGACCCCGTGCTATCCGACTGAAGCAAAACTACCCCAATCCGTTCAATCCGTCGACCAACATTGCGTTTGAAGTCCCTGAAGCGGCCGATCTCCGATTGGAGGTCTTCGATCAACTCGGCAGGATGGTGCGGGTCCTTGTGAACGACCAACGTTTCGAAGCAGGTACGCACACAGTTCTGTTCACGGCTTTGACTGACGGAGGCGAGCCGCTTCCTTCGGGAGTCTACTACGCCAGACTCACAGCGGACGGATTCCGGGTCCAGACGACACGAATGCTTTGTATCAGATGAAGGGCGTGACCATCCGACCGCACGAGAATGTCGGACAGGAAGAGAATGGTGAGAGGCCGCGATTTCAGCCGATGTGTTGATTCAGAAACGAGAAGTCGATATATTAGTCAACCGCAGAGCATGTACCGCTTACTAGCCCAACGAGTGAAGTAGAAGTTGCCCAAGCGCACAGACATTTCGTCCGTCCTCATAATTGGTTCCGGCCCCATTGTTATCGGTCAAGCATGCGAATTTGATTATTCCGGCACCCAGGCATGCAAAGTCCTGCGGGAAGAGGGGTATCGCGTCATCCTGATCAACAGCAATCCGGCCACGATAATGACCGATCCGGACCTGGCGGATGCAACCTACGTGGAGCCGATCACACCAGCTGTCGTCGAGAAGATCATCGAGAAAGAGCGTCCGGATGTCATCCTTCCGACCATGGGCGGACAAACCGCGTTGAACACGGCCGTGGCTCTCGCCGAAAGCGGTGTTCTTGAGAAGTACGGTGTCGAGCTCATCGGTGCAAAGCTGGAGGCGATCAAGAAGGCAGAGGATCGCGAGCTTTTCCAGAACGCGATGACCGAAATCGGACTGGAGACACCGAGAGGCAAATTCGTTCATTCGCTCCCCGAGGCGCTGGAAGTCGCGGAAGAAATCGGGCTCCCGATCATTATTCGTCCTTCGTTTACGCTCGGCGGAACCGGCGGCGGCACGGCGTACAATCTCGAAGAGTTCCGCGAGAAGGTCGAGCACGGTCTTACGAGCAGCCCCACGCATCAGGTGCTGATTGAGGAGTCCGTCGTCGGGTGGAAAGAGTTCGAGCTGGAAGTCATGCGTGATCTCAAAGACAACGTGGTGATTATCTGCTCGATTGAGAATTTCGATCCAATGGGAGTTCACACGGGTGATTCCATCACCGTCGCTCCTGCGCAGACTCTGACCGACAAAGAATATCAGACGATGCGCGATGCCGCCATCAAGATTATCCGCAAGATCGGTGTGGAAACGGGCGGATCGAATATTCAGTTCGCATTAAACCCCGATGACGGCCGGATGACGATTATTGAAATGAATCCCCGGGTATCGCGATCGTCAGCTCTTGCGTCGAAGGCGACGGGATTTCCGATCGCGAAGATTGCAGCGAAGCTGGCAGTCGGATATACGCTCGACGAGATTCCGAATGACATTACGAAAGAGACTCCGGCATCGTTCGAACCAACGATTGACTACTGTGTTGTCAAGATTCCCCGCTGGGATTTCGAGAAGTTCAAGGGTGTTGATGACACGCTGGGAGTGCAGATGAAGTCGGTCGGCGAGGCGATGGCGATCGGGCGCACGTTCAAGGAGGCGTTTCAAAAAGCCCTGCGGTCGCTGGAACAGGGGCGATTCGGCCTCGGCGCGGATGGGAAGGATTTTCTGGATGTACGTTCGCTCTCAGATGAGAAGCGTGAGGAATGGAAAAAGAAAGCGCTCGACAGGCTCAAGATGCCGAAGCCGAACAACGTGTTCTATATCCGGTATGCGTTTCAGCTCGGAGCAACGATTGAGGAACTGTTCAAAGTGACGAAGATCGATCCGTGGTTTCTGTACAATTTGAAGCAGATCGTCGATTTTGAGGAGGAGTTGTATGCGTTTACCGTCCAGCCAACCTAGCCGCAGCGGGAGAGCCGAGAGAGGGCGAGCGTGCGTTGTGACCGCGCTGGTGCTTCTCGGTCTCGGAATCTCCTCGGCACAGAGCGTCATCCCTCCGGACCGGGAGGGCCTTCTCAAAGGGCAGGGCATGGACCTCGCCGCCATAGCCGAGTCGAATAATTGGCCGGATTCAAGGCAGGTTCTTGCAATGAAAAACGAGCTTGGACTGACGCGTGATCAGGTGAAGAAAACGGAGGCGCTCGAGAAAGTCACTGGCAGTGCTGCCGGGGCAAAAGGGGAAGAGATTGTCCAGGCTGAGGAAGAATTGGCGGCGATGTTCCAGTCGGGTGAGGCAGCCGAGAAAGCTGTTCGGATGAAACTCGAACAGATCGGCAAGGCGCGCGCAGAATTACGGTTCATCCATCTCCAGGCGTACCTCCGCATGAAACAGATTCTGACGCCGGATCAGGTCAAACAGTACACGGAACTGAAGGCACGTGAAAGCAAGCGCGAAAACTAAAGGTGCCCCGTCACGCGTCACGCGTGAAGTGCTGCTGAAGGCGAAGCAATACGGCTTCTCCGATCGGCAGCTCGCGCATTTGTGGGGCACATCGGAGAAGGCGATACGCCGCCTTCGAAAAGATCTCGGTGTCATACCGGTCTACAAGACAGTTGACACGTGCGCGGCGGAGTTTGAGGCTCATACGCCATATCACTATTCGACCTACGACCAGGAAAATGAATCCGTCCGCAGCGACCGGAAGAAGGTTATCATTCTCGGCGGTGGACCCAACCGCATCGGACAGGGCATAGAATTCGA
>DOWV01000093.1 GCA_003519375.1 Bacteroidota bacterium | reverse complement strand
CATCGAGGACGTGCATACCTACCTCCAGGAAAAGCAGGTCTTTTCTTCGGCTGAGAGTGATGCCGTCGCCAGGACCAAGACAGGAGAAGTATGTGGATTGCGGAAAAGGGTTGGAAAAGGATTCGTTACGGCGCTGGGATTTGCCTTCGGGTACACTACAGACGACCATCTGCTGGTGTACCAGAAAATCATTGCGTTCGACCATATCAAAAGAGAAGCAAAAGTCTCCGACCCTGATATTCAGTTCGTGATCCGAAGAGGGAAGAAGTACTCCTACATGTTTCTTTTGAATTACCACAACGCCAGAAAAACCTTCACTGTCGGTTCCAGGAGGTATTCGCTGGATCCTTTTTCGTGCAAGGTTATCAAGCGCAAGTAATCGCGCGACGAATGTTCCTATCGATTGATCTTGGGTCTCGGCCTTGTTGAAGCTCATTGCTGCCGTTTGTCTTCGATTCGGCGTCACGTCCATGACGCGATCCCCACAAATCCAAGGTATGATGCTCTGCATCCGAGGGACAACGCTTGTTCTTGCTGCGGCGCTTCTGCAGCTTTCCTGCGGCTCCTCACAGAATGAACCTACGGTCATTCGCTTTTGGGGATTGGGGAATGAAGGAGAGATGGTCCGCCCGCTGATACCGGAATTCGAACGGGCGAATCCGGGTATCCGCGTGATCGTTCAACAGTTGCCGTGGACGGCAGCACATGAAAAACTCCTCACGGCCTTCGCCGGTGAATCGACGCCTGATGTTTCGCAACTCGGGAATACGTGGCTTGCCGAATTCTCAGTTCTGAATGCACTCGAACCGCTGGATCGGTTCGTCCGACAATCCCGTATCGTTCAGCTCGACGATTATTTTGACGGAGTTCTGAAGATGAACAGGATTGATTCGTCCCTCTTCGGAATACCATGGTATGTCGATACCCGTGTCATCTATTATCGTCGGGATCTTTTGCAGAAGGCTGGTTACACCGAGCCTCCCGCCACGTGGCAGGAAATGCTAAGATTGTGTGAAATCATGCAACGAAAAGCGCGGGAAGAGGGAAGGAAACAGTACCCATTCTTCCTGCCCACCAATGAATGGATCCCTGCCATTGTCCTCGGTGCCCAATCCGGGGGCGACTTCTTGCGTGATGACAACACGCGCGGAAATTTCAGCGGGCCGAAATTCCGCAAAGCCTTTAGCTTGTTGGCTTCATTCTATGAAAAAGAGTATTCGCCGTCAGGACAACAATTGATCACGAATATGTACAATTCCTTCTCCGACGGTCTCATTACCATGTACATTTCCGGTCCGTGGAATATCGGTGAATTTGGCCGGAGAATCGCACCCAAGCTGCAGAATGAATGGATGACCGCGCCAGTGCCTTCTATGGATACAGCCTATCCCGGAGCCTCGTTGCCCCTTGGGACAAGTCTCGTTGTTTTCCGTCAGAGCCGGCATAAGGAGGCAGCATGGAAGCTGATTGAATTCCTCGCCTCCCGCGAGCAGTCGATTGCGCTCTATCGGATCACAGGGAACCTTCCGCCTCGGAAATCTGCCTGGGAAGATTCCTCCCTTGCACACAATCCATACGTCCGGGCATTCTATCGTCAGATGCAGAGATTAGAACCATTGCCGCAAGTGCCTGAATGGGAGCAAATCGTTATCAAACTCCAACTCTATGTTGAATACATTGCGACAGGGACACTCACAGTGGAAGAAGCGCTGGGCAGATTCGACAGGGAAGTTGATCAGATGCTCGCCAAGAGACGGTGGCTGGTCGAAAGGAGAAAACAGCCTTGACGCGGCGATCCCTTACGTCTCGCACGAATCGAAATGCTGCTGCGTGGTTGTTCCTCGCTCCCGCTTTGACGGCTCTGGCACTTTTTTTCGCGCTTCCCGTGGCATTCGCACTTGCGTTGAGTTTCACAGATTTTGATATCTATGCACTGGGGAACTGGCATTTCATTCAATTCGTGGGGCTTGCCAACTACGCGCGAATTCTCGAAACACCCCTCTTTTGGACGGCACTTCGCAACACTTTCTATTTCGTCCTGGCGGGCGGACCATTGTCCGTGGGTGTATCGCTCGGCACTGCGCTGATGATCAATTCTCGACTTGCACGTTTCAAGCCCTTGTTCCGAACGGTCTACTTCCTTCCCGTGGTGACCAGTCTTGTTGCAGTCGCCATTGTATGGCGCTATCTCTTCCACCCGGCCCATG
Organism: Bacteroidota bacterium; assembly: GCA_003519375.1. GTDB lineage: Bacteria > Bacteroidota > Ignavibacteria > UBA10030 > UBA10030 > UBA9647. The sequence goes on along the minus strand of DOWV01000093.1, from coordinate 3,965 downwards.
GCCTCCTCAATTATGTACTATCTTGGGTGGGGATCTCTCCGATCGACTGGCTTGGGAATCCCGACGTTGCGATGCCTGCAATCATCCTGCTCGCTGTCTGGAAGAACTTCGGATATAACATGCTGATTTTCATTGCCGGCCTTCAAAACATTCCTGATGAATTGTATGAAGCATCGGAGATCGACGGCGCAGGGGCGTGGAGGCAATTCACCAGTATCACCATTCCCATGCTCGCACCGACAACGATCTTTGTCGTGATGATCACTATCATCGGATATTTTCAATTGTTCGCCGAGCCCTACGTCATGACACAGGGCGGCCCGCTCAATTCCACGATGAGCATCGTGCTCTTGATGTATGAACAGGGCTTCCGCTGGTGGAGCATGGGGTATGCTGCGGCTATCGCATTCGTCCTCTTTGCCATCATCCTGGTCTTCACTCTCCTTCAGTCTGCCATACAGCGGAGGATACAGGGATGAGAAGGCGGATCCCCGCGATCGCATTGAACATTGTTCTCGTTTTTATCGCAATCACCACCGTGACTCCGGTCTTGTGGATGGTCTCTGCTTCGCTCATGAGTCCGGGGGAGGCCAGCTCATTCCCACCCTCATTGCTGCCCAAGCAACCATCGCTGCAGCACTACGAAGCGCTCGTGGATCGCTTGCATATAGTGCGCTATTTCCTCAACAGCTTTGTCATTGCGGGTGCGGTCACCCTGATCTCGCTGTTCATCAATTCAATGGCTGGTTTCGCGTTCGCCAAGTATCGATTCCGTGGCCGTGACAGGCTCTTTCGTGTTTTGCTCACGGCGATGGTGATCCCGGCACAGGTGACGATGTTACCGCTGTTCTTGATGCTGAAGACATTCGGCCTTGTCAATACCTATGTCGGCGCGATTATTCCCGGGCTCGCAAGTATTTTCGGCATTTTTCTCATCCGCCAGTTCGCATATTCGATTCCGGACAGCCTCATTGAAGCGGCTCGAATCGATGGTGCAAGTGATTTCAAAGTCTATCGTTCAATCGTGCTCCCTCTCTGCAGGCCGATCTTGTTCACGCTGGCACTGTTCACGTTTATGGGCACCTGGAACGATTTCATGTGGCCATTGATTATCATGTCGGACGATTCAATGTACACGCTCCCCGTTGCTATCGCCAATCTGATGGGTGAGCACACGCCGGACCTTGAATTAATGATGGCAGGATCGGTCGTGACCATCGTTCCCGTTGTTGTCCTCTTCCTGGCATTCCAAAGGCATTATGTCCGTGGCATCATGATGGGTGGGGTAAAAGAATGAGGCGATCGACTAAGGGGAAATCGATGAGGATCATCTGGCTTCACCTGATTGCCCTTGCATCGCTGCTTCCCGCTCAGGAGAAAACCACCGTCCGCCTGCTTGACGCATGTGAAGACACCGCCCGGTGGAGAACCTTTCAATCAGCGGGTGTCATTGTCAGCCAACATCGCGATCGCGGTGAGTCGGGAGGAGCAATCCGGTTCGACGTCGTGTTCACCAAAGGATCGGGCTATGGCGGCATCGTACGCACATTCGACATTCCCCTCCCGGAGAACTACGAATTGTCTTTTTCCCTTCGTGCGACCGTCCCTCTCAACAATTTCGAGGTGAAGCTGAGCGATGATACGCTTGGTGAGAACATTTGGTGGGTCAACAAGAAGAATTATGCTTATCCTTCGCGGTGGACACGGATTCATGTCAAGAAAAGGCACCTTTCCTTCGCGTGGGGCCCAAGGTCAGCACCGGCTCCTGATGCACTTCGCCGTTTAGAACTGGTGGTCACTGCCGGGAGTGGAGGAACGGGGAGCGTTTGGATCGATGATCTTCGAATCGAATCGCTGCCGGCGCCCCCGTCTCCAATTCCGCACCCGACGGTGAAGGCGTCAACATCTGCCGACAGTGACTGTCCGCCGGAGAGTGTACTGCCCGGATCCAAGGGCGCGTGGGTGAGCCGTACGTCCGGCCGCGAATGGATAGAAGTGGATTTCAAGTATCGGCGCGAAATTGGAGGTATTTTGCTTCGTTGGGACAGGGCCTTGAATGGCCTTGTGTACGATCTCCTTGGTTCTCTTGATGGCATTGTGTACGATACGCTGCATGCGATTCAGAACGGCAAAGGAGGGTCCGTTCTGGTGTTTACACCTGAGTCGGAAATGCGATTTCTTCGTGTGTCACTCCGCGGTAATCAATCCAGCATCCGGTATCGGCTCGAGGAACTCTCTGCAGTGCCGAGTGAGTCGCTGTCGACGATAAACCAGTACGTAGAACATCTCGCCGCTGCTGCACCATCCGGGAGTTTCCCCCGATATTTCTCGCATCAACAATCGTACTGGACTATCGTTGGAATGCCTTCGGGAGAGGATGAGGCACTGTTCAACGAGGATGGATCCTTCGAGGTTGACAAACAGCGGTTCTCGATCGAACCGTTCATCTTTCACGACCAGGGAGCAAAGCTCTTAACGTGGACAGACTGCCGGCAGGAGCAGTCTCTTGAAAAAGACTACCTGCCTCTGCCAACGGTGAAAAGGTCTTACCCGGATGTGGTGCTCACGACGTCGCTTCTGGCAACAGGTGAACAGAAACAAGCTTCGATCCTGGCCCGCTACACGCTGAAGAATGTTTCCAGGCAGAGGAGTAAAGGGTCCTTCTTTCTGGCAATACGTCCGTATCAGGTGAATCCCACTTCACAATGGCTGAACTTTGAAGGTGGAGTCGCGCGCATCGATTCGATGAGCATCGAAGGAAATCGCGCGATCGTCGGAGACAAACGTGTCTCTGTCTCCGGAGCTCCTTTTGCTGCGGGCGTTACAAACATCGATGCCGGAGAAATTGTCGAATACCTCGCCAGGGGGACAACGCCTGCTAACTCACGAGTCATAGATCCCGTGGGCCTGGCATCCGGGGCGTTCGCATACAAATTTGACCTGCTGCCAAAAGACTCTCTCGTCGTTGTCGTAGCGGTACCCTTTCGGCAATCCGGAGATCGATGGGAACGGACAAATCCCAACGCTTCGGAATTCGAGGAAGCAATGGCAGACGCACGCTTCAAGTGGGAAGGGGTGCTGAACGCCGTTAAATTCAATGTGCCGCCGGAGGCTCAGCGATATATCAATGTCCTGCGGTCGAACCTCGGCTACATTCTCATCAACAAAGATGGTCCCGGATTTCAGCCGGGGTCCCGGTCGTACGAACGATCATGGATCCGTGATGGTTCGATGACATCGTCGGCATTGTTAAAACTTGGATTGCAGGAACAAGTTCGTCTGTTCGTCGAATGGTACTCCTCCTACCAATACGAAAACGGAATGGTTCCATGTGTCGTCGATAGGCGGGGTCCGGATCCGGTTCCGGAAAACGACAGCCATGGCCAGCTCATCTTAGCAAGTATGGAGTATTTTCGATTCAGCAAAGATACTGCCTTCCTGCGGGCTCGTTGGCCCAATATTGTCGGTGCAGTCAACTACATTCAGCAACTCCGGGCGCCGCGACTGACACCCGAGTATGCCAGCGGAGACAGCGAACGGCGCGCGTTTTATGGACTCGTGACAGAGTCGATAAGTCACGAAGGGTACTCCTCCAAGCCCATGCATTCCTACTGGGATAATTTTTTCACGCTGAAGGGACTCAAAGATGCTGCGGAAGCGGCAAGGGTCCTCGGGAAGGCGAACGCGGCGTCAGCCTATGACAGTCTTGCAAGCGCATTCAGGAAGAACCTCTACGAGTCCATTTCTCTGGCGATGAAGAATCGGAAGATCGACTACATCCCGGGATGTGTGGAGCTTGGTGATTTCGATCCGACATCGACATCCATCGCACTGTTCCCCTGCGGCGAGTTTCGCCATTTGCCTCAGGCTGCCTTGAACCATACCTATGATAAGTACTATGGCTAGTTCGAAGAACGCCAGGGCGGCACAATTCCCTGGGAAGCCTATACGCCGTATGAAAAGAT
>DOWV01000204.1 GCA_003519375.1 Bacteroidota bacterium | reverse complement strand
ACAAATGTCCTAATAGTAAGTAGACCATCCTGAATCGTAGCTGATTTCACGAGGCGACCTCGAGATGCATCGGGGTCGCCTTTGTTTTGGTGAGCCGGCAGGGCGCATTTGCTGGGGAGTGAAAGACTCCTATGACCCCGGCAGAACTGATAGTTCCGGTGGCGGCAGTTTCCTCCCGACACTCACGCTATCGCGAGATGCCCGGGCCCGTGTCACAAGAGTCCAGATGACGGCCTAAATGCCATAATAGCAAAGCCAGACTCGAAAGAATCTGGCTTCAACATATCCTCATCAGAAAACAGAATCAAGCCCGGCTGAGGGAAATTCGATTGGCAAAATGAGTCTTAGGTGTTTCTAGTCGTTTCATCGCCGGCACGAAGTATTGCAGCATTCGGCAAGCCTGTCCAGTGAAGCATTCTCCCCTGTAAACTGGAGTCTGTAAGCCCGCTGAGTTTCAGAATCTCCTCAATAAAACATGCAGCCGTATGCTCTGCGTCGTAGGCCTCTTTCGCCGTGAGATTATCATAGAAGCTGATGTCGGATACGTTGTGCAAGGTTACGCCTTCGATGTTGACGTCTTCACTCGAAGTAAAGTGCATCAATTTGTTTCGAAGACCTTTTAGGCTCTCGAACTCCTTGCCGATACCCTGTGTAAGATCTATCCCCTTACCAAAAAGCTCATTCGGCCAATTCTTGACCTTGTAGTCAAGAGACCTTCTCTGCTTCAGAGAATCAAGTATGGACGCTTGCTGAGCAGCGAACTCAGGCTTGTTCACGAGCACCTGAAAGAACAGATTCATGAAAGCTTCCACCGTCGTGACTGCGAGCAGAATGCAGAGGCATATTGTCTGCCGCAATTCCTTCACGTCAGTGATGTCTTGAATGCTTCGAGTTTGGCGACGGAGCATCTCTAGATACTCCCAAACCATGCCATTCGATGATGAATAAACCGTTCTAGCCAAGGTGTTTGACTTAGGGTTTCAATTCTTGTTGCGTCAATTCGGCTTTGCCAATAAGTTCATTGAAACTAAATCTAGATAGCTCAGCGCAGGGATTCAAGACATGGTTTGCCAGCAAAGCGTCAATCTTCTCCTTCGGCAAGCCTAATTCTTGCATCATTTTCACATCCAGCATGAGTTCTTGATTTCGCAGTATCGATGTCAAGATTGCCTCACGTTGAACCTTATAATATAGTTCCTCATTCTCCAGTGCACGCTGGTCATTTTCATAGGTCAATCGTCGCTCTTCTTCTCTGTTCCTATAGCGTTTATCCTTCCGTCGCTCATACATATCATTGATAAAGTCACGTATGAAGGTGAGCGGTGACAATGAACCCAAAAATTCCCATACACCAGGAGAGTGAATTTCTACTGCCTGCAAAAATAATCCCCCTTGCATCCTTGGTATTCGCATGTGACTTTCGGCTGACGCTTCAGACGCGAGGAATTCAAAGTATTCTAGCTTGATGTTGTCTGAATTTGATGCCCTAATTGTCATTCGGTATTGGTCGTAAATTACAAGACTGTGGTAGAGCTGGTCAAGAGAATAGAGGAAGGTTGAAATTTCACCGACTGTGCCTGTGCGTTCACCTTCCAGTTTCAATATATTGAGCTTCATGCTCTGCTCAACCATTCGTTTGATTTCTGTGGGCATCGTGATTACTCCCTGTTGTATTGGCGCATGAAAAAGCCAGACTCAATGAAGAATCTGGCTTCAAGTTACCCTGATGGGAAAAGAGAGTCAAGCCATCTCTTCAATGTCTCCTGTGCAAGACCAACCGGGATGTTCTGTTCGTGCAACCTGTAAGGCGTGTCCTCTGCTCATTGCCCCGACGACAACAAAAGTTCTCCCGCCTCTGTTCATTATCATTCCCACTTTGTAGAGTTTCAAGGTCGACATCGTAAGGCCTCCATTGGCAGATAGTGATGGTGAAAATCGAGCCACATCTTAGAGACGATGTGGCTCGATGAGTGCCTTATCTTTTCTTTGCAGATTTCTTGGTCTTCCCAGCTACACGAACACAGCCACAAGACTTGGCAGTCTGATACTTGACATGATATGCGTTCACTGAGAACGGCTTCCCACAAGCCAAGCACTTACAATCGACCACTGGCTTGCCGGGTTTCGATTTCTTCTCATTGAACTTCAAGACATGAATCTTGTTCAGCTTCTCGCTGCGAAGACATGCGAGAGAGGCCGGGGCGCTCTTTGTGTTCTTCATTGCGAGAAGCTCCGTTCTGCTCCGGTGTCAGGAGTTTGCTCCTGACACCTATGGGGACATGGTTCCGTCAGGACCTCCGCCAAACAACTTGGCGGACAAGAAAGCCCGGCGGGTAAAAAAGTCCTGACGGCGGAAAACAAAGCCGGTGTCGGGAGTTAGCTCCCGACACTCACGCGATCGCGTTCTGCCGCTGGAACCGTCAGGACCAAAGTCCTGACGGCGGAGGTCGATGATTGCGATGTGAGGGCAATAGTGCAAATGCCGCCACCTAATCTGGGCTCCAACAATGCGAGGTGGCGGTCACTTCCCAGCGCATAAAGGTGACCGGCACCCACGTCAGCGCGCAGCAAGGTGACGGTCACCTGCGATATAGTCGAGCGGACAGCCGATTTGGATGCGCTGAAAACAACGGTAGGAGGGTAACAGGCCTGAGATGAGGTGTCAAGATCGAAATAGCCACCGGTGATGATGACCTTAACTCTTGGACGAAGATTGCGGTGACTACTTTCAGTAGAGGAGGAGAATCTACTCAGGACCTATCAAGCTATACAAGAAATCGGCTGTAATCTCTCCATTCATGAATTCAACATATTGGTCCTCAGCAATTTCTACAGATCGGTCGAATATTTTCGTGATGAATTCTATGCTTGGATTGGCGGAGAGCAGCGCTTTGGCCTTCTCGTTCGGTGGGGAAAAGAATATTATTATTCCTCGAACGTTGCTTGATAGATGGCTGAAATTGGATTTCACCCATTTCATGTTTCTCAATTGTCTCTCGACAATACTTTCATGTTGGTCATCCCTGTTAGGGATTGTTGAAACAACCACCAAATCGTGCGATTTGGCTGTAAATACCAATTCGCCAGGCGGGCCTTCTGAAAAATCTTGAGCCAACAGGTCTATGGTGTCATCACCTGCCCGGAAATCGACACACGGGAATCCGTTCCACCTGACGATATTTAATCCACTCCACAGAGTATCAAGTTGTGAGGCTACGATGAAGGGGAGCCGTGTTTGGTAGTCACCGAAGGTCTTGTTGAAGTAGTCCCATATCGCCCCCTCAACCATTTCCCTGTAATCAGCATCCCATCCTTGCGCTTCAATATGCTCAAACCAAGCGTTTTGATCTACCCAATCGTGTGGATCATTCGATTCATTAATGGGCATTGTGGTTGCTCCCTATTTGAGTCTATGTTCGCGAGTTCCCGACAAAGAGTCAACTTACGGGTGATAATGAAACAAAGAGACTGGACGTGAACGAATGCAATCAAATCGAAGGGTTATGAAGCATATCTGTCACTTCAGACAGCTTAGCAGCCGCCGGTGGCGCTTTCACCTCGTGACGCCGAATGTGAAACACTTCCGTTTCACGAATGTTGTCTGCTCCTATATCGGGGGCGATTTTGACCGTTATTCAAAAGGTGGTCGTTGGGAAGTGGAGGGTGCAATCTTCAGAAACGGAACAACCCTCTTGTTATAGCGGATTCATCGGTGAAATGTCAACACTTGTCAAGGAGAATTCGATTGGAAAGACTTAGTGAGGATTTCTTGCCCTCATCATCAAGATAGTCTCTCACATTAGTAGTGT
>DOWV01000348.1:14113-17849 GCA_003519375.1 Bacteroidota bacterium | reverse complement strand
GAGGAATTGATCATCGTAGCAGGGTCGTTCAATTGAACGACCCTGCTGAACAGCAAATGACAATTGAGATTTGACAATTACCACGCGAACGGTTGTGATGCGCCTTTCCTCGTATCGCCTAGTGATGCCCTCCGTGACCGTGCACATGGCCATGATCGAGCTCTTCGGCGGTTGCATCACGGATTCCAACGATCGTTACATCGAACGACAGGATTTTACCGGCCAAGGGATGGTTGGCATCGATGGTCACTATATCGCCTTCGACCTTGGAGACCGTGACGACTTCCTCACCCGCTTCGCTCTGTACGCTGAACTGCATGCCAACTTCTACCTTATCGACACCACTGAATTGGGATTTCGGGATATCGACGATTTTCTCCTGGTCCCACACGCCATACCCCTCTTCCGGCGGAACCGAGACTTCCAAAGAAGTGCCGGCGGATTTTCCTTCGAGCGAGGCCTCCAGGCCCGGTATGAGATTTCCGACACCATGAAGGTAGGTCAAGGGCTCCTGGCCTTCAGAGCTTTCGAGAAGGCTGCCTGATTCGTCCGTCAGCGTGTAATTGATCGTGACTACTTTGTTTCTCTGAACAGTCATAATACTCCATTCTATTGGCGTTGGGAAAAAGAGAACCAGAAAAGATAACAAGAAGTGTTCAAACCGCAAGCCTTTTCAGGCCTATTCCCTTGCCCTTTTCGAGGTACTCCAATTTGCATTCCGGTTGGAGAGTTTGTATGATTGATGGCACTCCGTCGGTGGTTTGGCTCCTTGATCTCCTCATCATCTCCGCCCATCTCATGGAGGATGAAACCATGATTACCCGGTCGATTCACGGGCGCTCTCTTTTCTCGACACTCTTGATCCTCTTTGTAGTAACCCTCGCAGCTTCTCACCAGGCTCCATCGCAGCAGTTGAAGCCGGTCAACCGGGCCGATGTCCAATCAATCGACAACCTGCTTAAAGCGTTTTACGAGTCCCTCTCTTTTCCGGAAGGCGGGCAACCTGATTGGATCCGGTTCCGCTCGGTTTTCGCATCGGCAACGAGTCCATGCGTGCGGGTCGCCGCAGACACGGTGATGCAGATGGATCGGGAGAGTTTTATTGTCTTCTTCGGTGGCCGGATTCAACGAGGGACATTGAAGAGCTTCGCTGAAAAGGAGATTGGCCGGACGGGTGAATACTACGGAAGTCTTGCGCAGGTGTTCAGCACGTATGAAAAGAGAATGAATCTTGCGGACGACGGCAAGCCGATTCGCGGAATCAACAGTTTCCAGATCTACCTGAAGGGCGGCCGCTGGTGGATCGCTTCCGTGACCTGGCAGGATGAATCGGCCAGGACACCGATCCCCGCGAAGTACTTTCGTTAGAAACCTGACCACCTCCGGACTTCCCGGGAGTACCCACCCAGTTAGCCCCGGCCTCAAGCTGTCCCTGTACCTGTTTGCCCGTGTAGTTCGCCGTCAGTTGGAGCCGCGTATCGGGTAAAAGAGTTGCCGTGGCATTGACTCGTGCCGTCCACGGCGTTGTGCTTGTCGAAAGCTGGACGTCCTGAACGACGCCATCCCACAGCAATACCAATTTCAGGCGAGAGGTGACATCGTATATCGAGGGATGGGTGACTGAGAGAATCTACGGAAAGAAGCTGAGGCTCTCTGTTGACGCGGACAATCTGCCGAAGGGGAAATACACACTTCATCTATCGTACTACTTGCTCCCGTAGTACTCCTGCTTCTCATCACCATATGCCCGGCACCAACCTGTAGCGAACTCTTTTCGAATAGTCGTCGTACCCCTCCAATTCACTACGCAGTGTCTTGTCCTCAAGTGCCGCGCGAACAACCGCGATCACCACTGTCAGGCCTGCCGGGATGAAGCCCCAGAATGATCCGAGCGCCAGGGGCAATCCGAGTGCTTATCGTGAGCACACCGAGGTAGATCCACGCCATTGTCCAGTCGAGCCGGCCCGAAAGGTCAAACAGGACTGCAGCGACGATAAGGGAGTAGGCCGCCACCCGAATAACGACCAGGGCAGTTAAGGGGGAGGGAGGTGATTGATCGTTCACGGTTACATTGGGAAGTATGTAGAAAGTCGATGCTTCGACATGCCACACCTGTATACTGACGTTCCGGTCTTTACGAAATCCTTCGGTCGTACAGCCAAACAGAAATCCGCGCAGAAATCGCCAGACTTGCGAGAGCAATAAGCGATGCGAAAAACAACCATCTGGATAGGCCAAAGAAGAATGTGGCGCGCAAGGACAATGCCAGCAACTGATCGATAAATCTGCCGTACACAACCTCGACCGCAAAAAATCCAACGACGATGCGCCAGAAGGTTCCGTAGCGGAAAACGAGAGGAGTGACAACCGAAAAGAGTATGCACAAGCCAAGCACCCGTGCGATCACAGAAAGCTCGACGGCATAGCCGGATTCCATTTGCGCAGCAAGATATGACCGCGAGAGGTGCGGAACGAAAGTCTCAAGCAGCGCTTGGTAGAGCCATCCGTAGAGTATCGTCATACTTGTCAGAAGAATGACCGTCACATACCTCGCGAGCACAATGGTCGGGACGGGTATTGGGAGGCTTCGGTTCAGGAGTTGCCCCTGGTAGTACGCATCCCGCAAATATACTATCAACACCATGATGATCGCCCATCCGAATCCCGCCTGCAGGGAGTGGTATCGATGTGGATAGTGATACCATGAAAGCGACGACACCAGCGCAAGATTCATGATCATGAATACCAGGAGAAGGTACGTGGCGTTTGACCTTATGTCATTCCTAATGAGTCGGAGCATGGGTAGCGTCCTTGTGTAAGAAGAAAAGGATATCCTCGAGTGTCGGCTTTTCGAACACGAGATCACCGAGCGCAAGTTGCCTTACGTGGGGAAGGTCTACCGTGAGCGCCTCAAAACCATGGCCATGTTTTCGCCACCCCCTGAAGAGTGCCTTGTTGTCCTCCGTAATGAAATCCTCCCGAGCCCGCACGATCCCCCATTTTTCCTGGATTTCGTCCTTCCAGAGCGTACAATGAAGTTGCCCATTCTCAATGAACACGGCGTAGTCGGCGATCCTGTCCAGGTCCGATGTGATATGCGTTGAAAAGAGAATGGATTTCTCATCGTTCTGAATGACCTCACGAAGCATTTCGAGCAACTCTCGCCTGAACAAGGGATCGAGTCCCGTCGTGGGTTCATCCATGACAATGAGATCGGCGTCGTGGGAGAGTGCCAAGGCGAGTGCGAACTTTGTCTTCATCCCCTTTGAGAGTGCGGCAAGTGTCTTCCGGGGTGAGAGTTGAAACTGTTCGATGAGCGATTCGAAGCGGTGTTGGTCCCACCTCGAATAGAAAGGTCCAATCGCGCGCCCCAGGACATCCAGTCGTTGATCTTCGTAAAAGTACGAAGTGTCGTAAACGAATCCTATTCTGTCTCTTATCTGTACACCGTGCTCGATATTGTCGAGGCCGAAGACCCTGATTGCACCCCTCTTCCTCCTGGCCAGATTCATGATCAGCCTTATGATCGTCGTCTTCCCTGCGCCGTTCGGCCCGATGAGCCCCGTGACGTAGCCTTTCGGGACGTTGAACGAAATGTCGCCCAAGGTGAAACCTTTGTATTCTTTTCGAAGCGTTTCGATTTCGATGACGTTTTCCATCATTCGTCCTTCAGGAGAAGTGAGAGCATTTGTTTGAGCTCGCGCTTATCAACTCCGAGCGCTTGTGCCTCCAGAAC
>DOWV01000348.1:9074-13981 GCA_003519375.1 Bacteroidota bacterium | reverse complement strand
GCCCGCTTCGTCGTGATGACGCTGACTTGCAGGTCCAACGCAAGTTTCCGAATCGACGGCAATGCTTCTCCGTCGGAGAGATCACCCTTGACGATTTGCCGCTTGATCTCGGATTTGATCTGCTCGTAGATCGGATTAGGTGAAGTATTTGAAATCAGTATTTTCATCGATGGTAGAGGCGTGGAGAATGATTGGAGTTCCAAGCTGTATATACTGTATATAAACTATATATACAGTATATAAATGAAAGTCAAGCGAAATCTTGGAAGACTCAGCCGGGTTTTTTCGAGGGAGGATTCGTCGGGGGGACAATGGCGCTCCCCAGGCCGGTAACAAAGGGACCCGGCCTGGAGTGCGACACTGAGGTGAATTCAGTGCCTTGACACACCACGAAGCTCAATCACACAAGCTACTTCTTATCACCTGCAGGCGGCGGAAGTGTTGTGGCAAGCATATTCACAACCCGCCATTGACCGTTCTGCAGAGCGAGGTGTGAATATTCTGTTCCTCCCGGTCTTGACGACTTCACGGACGCGATGGTTTCGTACACATCCAGGACCGTGACCTCAGGCTGCGGTTGGTCTTTCGGGATAGCCGCGCGACCCATGCGAATAATCTGGAGCAGCGTCTCCCCGGTTACATCCTGCAGGAGTTTTTTCCCTCCCGGAGGTCCGGCCGCGTACGTCCTTCGGATGAGCTCAGGATGAATCAACAGTCTGGCACGATCTGCGTCCTTAGCGTCTGCCGTTTCTCTCAGATCCGCGAGCACTTTCTTGACCGCATCATCTGCTTTAGCTTCTGCTGCCGTCGGCTGAGGCGGTCGCCACAACACATTGACGATTTTCCATTGGCCGTTCACTTTGGCCAGGTGGAGGAAGTCATTGAACTGCACCGTGAATACCTTGGCAGAGGCAGTGTTTTCGTTCAGATCCAGAACCGCGACGGAGATATTACGTTTGTCCGGGTCGACTTTACCTCTCCCCGACCGCGCAGCCTCTATGAGCACTTCCGAGTTCATGAAGACGAGAAATGGTTCACCCTGATCGTTCACCTTCACAAGTCCTCTTTTGAATAAGAGCGGGTGTACAGCGCGTTCCATGCGCTCGCCGCTGCCTTCGTAGTACCCTTCAGCGTAATCGAGAGCAGCCTGCGTGATAGCTGCCTTCTCTTTCTCGATGTCAGGTTTTTCCTGCGCTGAGAGTGCGAGAGAGCACAAGAGGATCAACAGAACGACTCCAATCGACTGTTTCATGCAAACCTCCGGAACTGATGAATAGATGGCACCATGCCGGCTCAGAAATCGGCGATGCCTTGCCGATATGCCTACGAGAGAGTGAGCAAAAGGTTGTGGGTTGGGGACCCTGGCCACCGGATCCATCCGGGGGACTGGGGGGCACGGTGGATGCTCGTTCACCCCAGAGCAAAATCGACAGCCGCCAGGGAGTGGATGCGAGTGGTATCGAATACGGGAAGGCTGGTGTCGTCTTGTTTTATGAGGAGCGGAATCTCCGTGCAGCCAAGGACGACTCCTTCTGCTCCCTGATCGCGAAGATCATCGATAATTCTGAGGAATCGCGCTTTGGTCGCCGGAACGATCAGACTCTTGACTAATTCCGTGTCGATGGCATGATGGATGAAGTTGCGATCTTCCAGAGGAGGCACCATTGCCGTGATGCCGTGGCTCAGGAGCCGCTTCTTGTAGAAATCGAGCTCCATCGTGAGCTTGGTGCCGAGGAGACCGACCTTCGTCATTTTCTTCTTGTTGATTTCCACCGCTGTTGCGTCAGCGATATGAAGCAGCGGAACTCCGACGGAGTTTTGGACCCGCTCGGCATGGATGTGCATCGTGTTGGCGCACAAGAGAATACACTGCGCCCCGATTCCTTCGAGTTTCTTCGCGGCCTCGACAAGGAGGGAGCGAATCCCCCCGACATCCTTATTCATTTCAAAGGCATGCACCTCCCCAAAGTCGAGCGAGTAGAGAACGATCTTCGCGAAGTTCAATCCGCCCCGGCGATTGTTCATCTCCTCATTGATGATCCGGTAATAATCGATCGTTGAGGCCCAGCTTGTTCCGCCGACGAGGCCGATTGTTTTCATTAGAGATCTCCGTGGATTAGCACATCATGGTCCGGATCGACATCGTTCCGATGTCCCCGCCTAAAGGTCGGGGCTACGAACAAAACTGATTCCTGGTACCACGACCTAAAGATCGTGGCTACATCGTAATTCCTACCTCTTCCCCGCCACCCTCTCCACCTCACGCCATACCCGCAGAAGGTTGCCGCCCCAGATTTTGCCAATCTCCTCCTCCGAATACCCGCGTTTCACCAACTCCATAGTAATGTTGATGCTCTCGCTTGCGTCGTTGAATCCTATAACACCTCCCCCGCCGTCGAAATCTGTGCCGATACCGACGTGGTCGATTCCGACTGTTTTCACGATATGATCGATGTGGTCAACCATGTCCGAAACCGTGACGGAAGTTCGCGGGTATTTCGTGTCGAGTTCTCGAAGCGTTTCTCTGAACTTTGTCCGCTGTTCCTGACTCATCGCCTGCATCGCTTTTCTGGCTGCTTCACCGCGACCTGCCGGAAGGCCGAACTCCTTGCGGATCGCCTCCTGGGCTGCGAGGCGCTCCGGGGAATCCGTGCGCGCCTTGATGTAATCCGCGAGCGCTACGACCTGGACAACGCCGCCGTTCTTCTTGAACAAACGAAGTGCCTCATCGTCGACGTTGCGGGCATGCTCATGGACAGCACTTGCACCGGAGTGCGATGCGATGATGGGTGCTTTTGAGAGTGTCAACGCGGCGATGGTCGCATTCTTGGAAGCGTGAGATACGTCAACCATCACGCCGAGCCTGTTCATCTCGCGAACGACCTGTTTGCCGAGATCACTCAGGCCGCCGTATTCTTCCTTCGGCTCTCCCTCCCGGGGTGTTGATGAATCGCAGATCTGGTTGTGCCCGCTGTGGGTCAGCGTGATATAACGCGTCCCACGATCGTAGAATTCCTTCACCTTCCCAAGATCTGCCCCGGCAGGATAGCCATTTTCCATGCCGATGCAAGCGACCAATTTGCCTGACGCGTGGATTCGTGCGACATCGTCTGGCGAGTAAGCAATGTCGACAAGTGCGGGATGGCGCTCAGGCAATCTGTGGATGGCATCGAAAAGACTCACGGCGCGTTTGTAGGCGGATTCGTACGCCTCGGCCGTCCTTTCACCGTTTCCGGTGAAGACGGCGAAGAACTCTGCATCGAGCCCGCCTTTTTTCATTTTGTGGAGCGTCACCTGTCTCCTGTTGTCAGGGCTCGACTCATCATCTTTCTCCGAAGCAAAATCGCTTGAGATGTCGTCGTGCGTGTCGATGGTCAGCACACGCTCGTGGATCCTCTTTGCAAGAGACGCCACTTCGTCGTCTGACATTGATTTCGATGCTCGGTGAATTGTGCTTGTGGAAGAACAACCGGAGAGCAACAGTGTCAGAGCTGCCAGGGTGAGGATTCCGAATGACACTTGAGAGGGAATGGCTAAGAACAAACGGTGCTTGGTCATGGTTTTCTGGTATGAATTTGGTTGTGCCGGTGCGGAATGGGATTGTGTGACAAACGTTCTCAATCTACAAAGGTTTCGGAGAAAAGAAAGGGGCGGCGAGGCTCATGAGCGAAAGACCCACTGTACCACAGCGACGTTCTACGGGGGATTTTGAGCCGTCAAGCGGCTTATTCGTCAGCAGGTCAGGTCCATGAGCACTGCTGCATACAGCCGGAGCCCGGTGTCGCCACAGCAATGGTCCAGGCAGAGAGGGCGAAACCGGTTTATGAGAACCGGACAATCAATCTGCTCACCCGCTGCGATAAGGCCGCCCGCGACTCCAGTCGTGTCGGATCGAACAACACGAACCATTCGAAGCTGTGTCACCAGAAAGAGGTTTTTCAAACAGCATGCCCCATACCTAAGGCTCACCCCTGACTTCAGTCGTGTCGGATCGAACAGCATGAACCATTCGAAGCTGTGTCACCAGAAAGAGGTTTTCAAACAGTACGCCCCATGCTGCAGAGTCGCCCACGACTCCAGTCGTGTCGGATCGAACAAGAGGATCCATTCGAAACTGTGTCACCAGAAAGCGGTTTTCAGACAGGATGCCCCGTACTGAAGGTTCACCCGCGACTTCACTCGTGTCGGATCGAACAAGAGGAACCATTCGAGAATGTGTCACCAGAAAGAAGTTATCAAACAGCATACCCCATGCTGAAAGGTCGCCCACGACTTCAGTCGTGGGCGATTGAACCCGATGAAGAATCCGAAACCGTTTCAACGGTTTCGGGCAAAACCTGCAAGCCATGCTCCAGCGCAATCTGCTCCCACTCCTCGAAGAACGACTTCTTTCGATGATGTTCTTTCTGGTACTGTACGTACCTCTCAACGACGGGAAGATCTGATTCACGAACCGAGTAAGCGGCATAGCCCGTCTGCCAAGCGAATTTGCGCTGGGCGAAGTTCTCTTGGTTAACCCAATGGGAGGACTCCCCTTTGATGTTCTTCAGAATGTCTTTTAACGCAAGATTCGGATTTAGGAGGAAGAGGACATGGACATGATCTCCTGTGCCATTGATGGCTCGAACCCGACAGCCCAGGTCATCCACGAGTTGCATTTTAATGTGAGCGTGCAGTTTTGGTTCAAACGCAGGCAGGATAAGTGAATCGCGGAACTTTGTTCCGAATATCGCGTGAATCCAGATACATGTGAGGGAATGTGACATGGGGAGGGTCTCCTTAGGTTGGGTTCGCCGAAACCATTGTAAATGGTTTCGAAAGCTGAGGAAGTGCTGCGATACCCCACAACTGAAGTTGTGGGGTATCTTGTCGGCTTGCAGTATCCAAAAGCCTGTCGCTGGCAGTAT
>DOWV01000348.1:8612-8852 GCA_003519375.1 Bacteroidota bacterium | reverse complement strand
GCCTGTCGCTGGCAGTATGTGATGGACTGTCGGCTTGCATTATGTGATAGCCTACCGGCTGGCAGTATGTGGCGGCTTGTCGGCTGGCAGTATGTGGCGGCCTGTCGGCTGGCAGCATGTGGTGGCCTATGGGCTGGCAGCTCGTGGTGGCCTATAGGCTGGCAGTATGTGGCGGCTTGTCGGCTGGCAGTATGTGATAGCCTATCGGCTGGCCGCATGTGACGGCCCGTCGACTGGCAG
>DOWV01000348.1:7220-8348 GCA_003519375.1 Bacteroidota bacterium | reverse complement strand
CATCGGCCGGCGCGATTGAACATCAGGGTTATTCTCGAAGGGGTTGATCGCGGGAGCGAATTGAGTCTTACTCAAGCTCGCTCGAGCAAGAAACGGTAGGACACAGCTTAAGAAGAGAGAAAAGTAGAATCAATCCTACGTCGCGGAAAACGATTGACATTTTCCTGGAATGGGGCGCCAAGTCAACGTCGCCGTTCACAATCTCCAGAGGTACGAAACCTTGAAGAAGAATCCGCGCTGCGATTCGAGAAACTGCTCACTGTTGACATAACCGGCACGTGTATTGTCCCACTCCATCTTCTCATATATCGAACCATAACCGGCATGAGCCACCGTCCCTGGAATGTAGGTGAATGAGGCAAGAAAATCCGTCAACATCCTCCTCCGGTACTTGTTGTACTCGACTATTCCCCGGAAGAAAAGATATTTGTTCATTTGATAGGTGATTTTCGCGCGCGAGATGGGATACTCGTAGATTCTCTCTGAATCCGACTCACGGTAGAAATCAAAGTACACAAAGCTGAGATTTGCCTCGAGGTTCGCCGTTGGCTGGTAGATGACCGTTGCCGAAGCCCGGCTGCTGTACCCCTGATACGGCGATGACGAATAGAAGATCGCACTTCCCGTCCGGTAAGAAAGCGTGGCGCGCAATTGCTTGGTCAAAAGTCCGCTGATCGAAGCCTGCAAGCCACCGGTCTTGAATCTCTCACCGGAGAAAACCTCCGTCGCATATGCATAAAGTAACGTAGCATTCAATGAACCTAGAAATACCGGGCGTATGGCGGCATAGTTGTAGGTCTCCCACATCCGGGCATACTTGTCCTTCATCTGAGCCGAAACCAGCTCGAAGGAAATCCTCTGGAACGCGCTCCCCTGAGGATAGATCTTTGGCCTGAACAAACCTGCAAATCCCAGAATCCCTGTCCTGGTGATGTAGCCCGACTCAGAGGAAAAGTCCTCAGAAATGTCGTTCACACTGAGTGAGTAATCAAGATCCCGCGCTCCATATCCGTAGTTCAGGCCGGCGGAGTACCCGGGAGTCTGTTTCGAGGAGGCATGGAGCTTTGTCGCAGAGTAGAGTGCGTTGAACTGGAACATCCCTGCCGGTGTCACCCGGAGCATGCCATC
>DOWV01000348.1:3735-7100 GCA_003519375.1 Bacteroidota bacterium | reverse complement strand
GCACCGAGATAGCTGTCCTCTGACAGTGACCGCTTGTACCGGAATATTGGAAAATGAGCATAGTTGCCTGAGAGCGCCCTTTCGTCTGTCGGGATTTCATCCATGACATACAGAGAGGCTATAGTGTTCTTCGCATCAATCTTGCCCGAGAGTTTGCCGCCAACGAGCGGATTCACCATCATTCTCGTGTGCACAACCGATACCACGGGATCGATGACCGACATTTCCGTCGCTGCGACGTTGTAGATCTCACTCCCTTCAAGAAAGAACGATCTCTTCTCCGGATAATAGAGAGCATACCGGAGATTCACATCGACCTGCCCGGCGTCGGCTTCGACCTGACTGAAATCCGGATTGTACGTTCCGTCGAGAATAAGATCGGACGTGAGGCCGTATTTGGTCGTCAGACTGAAGTCCCCCTTTCGCTCGTCGTTGACCAACTGCCCGGCGTTCAGCTTGTACTTCTGGCTGTAGGTCATCGCAGGGAGGATTTCGAAGAGGGAAAAATGCTTCACGTCCGGATAAAGCAACGGAGTCATCTGGACCAGAAAATTCATTCCCTTCGCCGGATCGAGTTCGGGGTACGACGAATGCTCGGACAGTCGTGTGATATAGCGCTCGAAAAATATTGACATCTGAACTGGATTCGCCTCAGAGTACCGAATGCTTCTGAGAGGGATCTGGATTTCAATCGTATATCCATCCTCCGTCAGCTGACCCGCGCTGTACCAGACGATGTCAACACTGAAATCTTCACGGTTTGCCGCGAAGCGGCTGTCCATTTGAATCCCGTCCGGATTCACATAGAACGCGTACAGCGACTGCTGATCGTTGAACGAGTCGAGATTGATGCACACCCAATCATCCGACCCCACATTATCCCGGCTGCTGACGACACTCTTGATCTTGCCGGGTTCTCTGTCAAAACATCGAAAGGCGAAATAGAGATTCTCGCTGTCGTAGGCCATGTATCCGATTGTTTTCTCCGATCCGTCATGGCCAAAATCCGGAGCGAACGTCTTGAAATCCGTGACACTTGGGCACTCCTGCCAGATGGGATCGTCAAGAACTCCGTCAATGACCGGTGACCTGGCTGCCTTCGTTGGCCGAAGAGGATCTAACGACCCATACACGGTGAAACTCGAAAAACATGCGAACATTGAAAGGAGCAAAAGCGCGTTCGAACTTCTCATGACTGTCTTTCCTCAGACTACTCAAAGGTGATATTAACGAGATGACAAATCGCGGCTCATCCGAGCCCCGTCAATATTTACCATAAGACGCAATGACAGGTTTCAGGTTGCGTGCACAGCAACGGAAAAAAGCCCAAATACTGAACAATCTTGTTTTGGGACCCGTGACCGGCCTGAAGTGATGGCCGACACAAGGTCAGCCCCTTGTCAAATCGAAGAAAACATCGCTATATTTCGAGTGAAAATAAACGTTTATTGGTTGTGTGACGGTTGATACCCTTCAGATTTCTTAAATTACTTTTTTTGGGAAGTGCCATGCAGGTGGCGGTCGGCCACGACGATGGTGCGGGAAAGCTTCCGGGAGCCGAGTATGAACGATTCTCATAAACTTCAAATTCTCATTGCGGACGATGAGGAGTCCTTTCTCCGAGTCCTTACGACAGTCTTGGAATCGACAAACCGGTTTGAGGTCTTCCCGTGTGAATCGGGGGAGGAAGCCGTTGAGGCGCTTAAGCGAGCCCGCTACGACGTCCTCATCCTCGATCACAAGATGCCGGGGATGACCGGGCTGAACATCCTGCAGTGGCTCCACGAACAAAAATCCGAGCTTCCGGTGATCATGCTTACCGGAGCCGGATCAGAGAATATTGCGGTGGAGGCGATGAAGCTGGGGGCATATGACTACGTTTCGAAGGAGCACTTCGACCGGATACATTTCCCCATCGTCGTGAGCAGCGTGTACGAGCGCTACCTCTTCAAGAAGGAAAAAGCTCTGTTTACGGAGAGTGAGCAGGCGTTCGAGAGGGATCTTGCGACCCTTCAACTCCTCCGTCAGTCTCTTTCATCCATCACGCGCATCGCGACCACAACGTTGAATGTGATGAAGGTACTGACGCTCGAGAGCGAGGAATCGCTTCTGCCCCATCTTGCTCCCGAAGGTCAGGAGCAGCTGCAGACTCTGCAGAAAAAAATCCGCAGCGAGATAGGCATCCTCGAATCGGTCAACCAATCGATGGTAGATTTATCGATTGCAATGGTGGACCACTACGGCGGCAAGCAACGAGTCCGCGACGCGAAGTTGCGGCCAGACGGCAAACCTTCTTCAACGCAGGAGAAAACGACACTGCCGCGCTGATCTCAGAGGCGGCTATTCTCGCCCGGCGATAACACCTGCACTCCACCTGGCGAAAGCTTCCATTCCGTCCCGACCAGGCATTTCGTGACCTTTCGCGGGATCAACAAAGAACTCAACCCGCGCGCCCGCTTTGATGAGTTTCTCAACCAGCTCCCTCGTATCCGTGATCGGTACATTCCGATCTCCCTCCCCATGGAACACGAACACCGGCATCCCTCGGAAGACTTTAAGGGTCCTGTCATCTTTGAAATCCGGCGGATTGGCATCCGGGGCATACCGCTTTCCCATGCTTGGACCACCGGAGAATATCGCGAGGCCCCTGAATTTCCATGGTGTTTCGTGAAATGTGCGATAGACTCCATATCCCCCCATCGAGAAACCGCCAAGCACGATGCGCGTCGAGTCGACAGGATACTCGCTTCGTACGGCGTCAATCGCCTCTGCAATGTCCTCCTGTGCATGATCTCTGGAGTACCCGTTCGATGGTCCGCGTCCTAAAGGCCCGAGGGCAATAAACCCTTCCGGTATCAACCCGCGCGGATCCTGGATATTCGTTTCGTACGACGCGCTGCCGTGGAGATAGACAAAGAGCGGATAACGTTTGCCGGGTTCCAGATTCGCCGGAAGATACACTACGTAGGGCTGAAGCGTACTATCAACCTTCGATCGATACGCCTTCCGCAGAAAGCCTCTTTTCCCCTCGAATGGATCGGCTCCGCGTTCGACCCCGCTGAGCATTCGCTGTATGACGCCTGCATTGAAACGCTCGGAGAGGCAGGTTTCGTTTGGCTTTAAACCCTTGAGCTTTTGGTCGAGTTCCTGGATCAGAAACTGTATCGTTGAATAATGAGCCCGCGGAGTGCTTGCATGCACTTTGTCAAGCCTGCCGGCGAGTTTCTCAGGCTCGAAATTCCGGAGTATCGACAACCCTGTGAAGCCGCGCGAACCTTTGTCCATGCTTTCCCATCGAACTGTGTATCCTCCCTCAGGAATCCGAGGTGTCGCGACCACAAACGATTGCGACGTCAATCCGCGAG
>DOWV01000348.1:0-3528 GCA_003519375.1 Bacteroidota bacterium | reverse complement strand
CTGGTGTACGGCAGTATCTGTCGCGGTGACCGCTATTGCGTTAAGAGGATCGCCCTCATTGATGTGGCCTTCGAGGATGGAGACAAACGACTGAGGCTTTCCGGCAATGTTCGGTTTTTCGAACTGAAGTACTGAATAGAGCCGCTTTTTGAATTCTGCACCTGTTGCGGGATCCTCGACGACGACAGAATACGCTTTGCCCCCCGATCCGAAGCCCTTCGTAAATGTGAGGTTGAATCCAATTCCGCCGGAAATCCACGGATGATAGGGACGAACATCACTCCACGGAACGAGCAGCTCAAAGCATATTTTCCCGCCCCCTTCGCGAAATTCCAGTTTCGTGTCGTCACTCGTGGGCACAAAGAGCTTGTCGACATTGTAATTCCAGAAAATCCTCCGAGTCCATTCGAGCGATGACTTGTTGACAGCAGAGCATGCCAATTCATAGAACTCGTCGGTCGGCTCGTTGGCGGGCCGGGCTTTTCCAATCAGCATGACAAAGCCGTCGCCGTTCTGATACGCCCGATCGTTGAACACCAGGTGGTCAGCCTCACCTTCGACGTAGAGATAGAGGAATTGCGTTCCATACGCGAGCCTGTAGGTCAACGACACCGGTGCGTTCGGGGTCTTCCAGTGAACCGCCGAGAAGTTCCGAACCGGAAGCGCATGAAGTGAGGGATCGAGGATACCATCAATCGTCGGAGCTTCCTGGAGGAATGAGACTGGCGGCTCCAGGATCGTATGCTGCACTGCGATCTTCCTGGATTCCCACGACTGCCCGAGCGCATAGGCGCACAACATCAATTCAAATGCTGCAAGCCCCTTCAATAGCCCTCGTATCATTGACACCTCTCCTTGTCCTCGAGGCCGGTCTTCCGGCTTGCTGTTCATTCGCCGGGATCAATCGCGACGCCGGCGAACTTCTGGAACCGATATCGAAAAAGACTTTTGCTGATGCACATTGGGCGCTTCGGATGCAGTCGCACAAAGATTAGTGCCCGCGGATGCGCGAGACGGTGCTTGTGAGAACTGTGTGATGAGACAACAGAGGAATATACGAAAGGCGGATTCAGAAAGATGCGATGCACTCGGGGGGAAAGAGATCTCCGCCGAGTGCCAGGAGATGGGCAGTGCTCTAGAAATCGGAGCGCGTCGCAGATCTTTGACATTCGGTGCGATTACCGAATGACGAGGCGGGCGCTTTGGCGGCATTGGTGACTTTGATGACATTGCCGCACTCGCTGCAGACATAGACGAGCTGAATGTACTGGAAAGACTTGTAGGTAATCATCCACGCCCAGCGAATTCGCCGCTGGCATCTGACGCAATGGAGCTCGATTTCGATCTTTTGGACCTGGGAGTTCATATGGCGTTTCGTGGCGGCTGGCTTACGTCCCACCCTCTTTCGAATGACTCATTATAGAATGGTTTTGTTGCCGTCGAACGGCGACTATTTTCTTAAGAGTGGGGAGAATGGTCTTTTCCGGGTTGTTTAGGCCAGATTTCGAGCGGTGAAGTTGTCGGCGGATAACCAGGACGCCCAACGTAACTTCGACGTTTCCCCTTCAATGTTCGTTCCCCCGCGGTAGTCCCTCTCGTCCCCGATTAGGTGCACTTCACACCTCGAGCGGCACTGTTCGACAGAAAAACGCATCCCGGTTCATGGCGTGACGTAATGATAGCTAACGAAACCTGGTATTCAGATGATCGGGCATCTACCAAACACATTCTCTAAGGAGGTCATCATGAAGCGGAGCGCACTCATACTTGGCGTGATTGCTTTGACGATCATGCTCATAGTGCCATTGCCGGCCAACGATTTGAAAAAAGAACTTGGCGAAGCACGCTACAATCAGGCCGTCGAAAATCTGTTGGTCGCACTCAAAGAGACCAACATGAACGACGGACTGCGCAGAAGCGCCATTTATCAACTGGGAGAGCTGGAAGCCAGTGATGCCGTTATCCCCATCATGGCAGTGCTGCGCCGGTGTAGCGACGAGAAATGCCGTATTGCAGCGGCATGGGCACTGTGCAAGATCGGCGACTCCAGGGGAGCATATGCGGTGAAGCAGGCTGTCCGGTTCGATGATAACAGCAAGGTACAGCTGCACGCCGCCTGGTATTACAACCTCTACGTATCGGAAGGCACGTTCGCATTTATTCCTTCAGAATCTGCGCCGACTCAGATCGCAGAACTGCGTTAACGGTTCCTCGCGATCCGATCTCCGCTGAACCAGGTTCCCGGAACTCTTCCGCAGTGATCAATGCAGAAGACTCCGGGAATCTGCTTTTTATCCCTTTCGAGATTCCGCTCCACCAGAAGGCTGGTCATTGCTGCCGGAGTTCCCACCGACTCGGTCAATCCTTCACCTTCATAACCTCTACGAGAGCAAAACCAGCCAGAACGTCCAGCTCACGAGTTCAACGACTTTTGTTATGGTTTTCCCAAGATAATTTGCTATAATCACGTGTCCGTGACGCCCCAATCCGGTCACTCCTCTTTTCATCGCAGAGACTATGGAACAGATCATCTTCAAACTGGATATGATCCAGACTCTTGCCCTTGCAGCGGTTGTATTGTTCATTGGGTACGCTGTTCGTCGTCGTGTGCCTGTGCTCGACAAGTATAACATTCCAGCTGCAGTGGTCGGCGGGTTCCTTTTCGCAGCAGTTGCGTTGGCAGTCAGGCTGCCGGGATGGGTCGTGTTCCAGTTCGACACCGGTCTTCAGGCACCGCTGATGATAGCGTTCTTCACCACGATCGGGCTCGGCGCGAACCTGAAGCTTCTAAAGATAGGCGGACCGCAGGTGCTTATGTTCTGGGTCCTCGCGACAGTACTTGTCGTGATGCAAGACGGAGTCGGGGTTCTACTTGCGCACGTGCTCGGCGTCCATCCCTTTCTTGGACTGATCGCCGGATCGATCACGATGACCGGCGGACACGGCACGGGAGCTGCCTTCGGCAAATTGATGGAGGATCAGTACGCTTTCTCCGGTGCTCTCACCCTGGCAATGGCCGCAGCGACCTTCGGGTTGGTTTCAGGAGGCCTGATCGGCGGACCGGTGGCTACCGCACTGATCAAGCGGTTCAATCCCAAACACCAGGCGATGGAGGTTGATCCCCGGACTAAGAAAACCGCTGCTGAATTTCAATCATTGGATACTGAGATTGACACTGAACCGTCAGGGGAAGCACCCACTGCATTCCGCATGCTCAAGGTGATCACGATCATTCTCGCCGCGATGTGGATCGGATCGCTTCTGAGCGGCTGGATCGGAAGGTATTTCACGCTCCCGGCATATATTGGGGCTATGCTCGTCGCGGCAGTTTTCTGCAACGGGGCGGGGGCGGCGAAGATAAAGATCGAACAACGGGTCGTGGATGACCTCGGCACAATCGCCCTCTCGCTCTTTCTCTCCATGGCGCTCATGTCGCTGAAACTCTGGGAATTGCTCGACCTTGCTGTTCCCATGCTCGTCATACTGACCGTTCAGGTATCCATGATGGCGGCCTACGCGTACTTTGTC
>DOWV01000165.1:5869-6321 GCA_003519375.1 Bacteroidota bacterium | reverse complement strand
GTCGTGTTGATCCAGAGTTCGTGAAAATCGGGGACCTGATAGTACGCCTGCCATCCCGCGACATTCGGCGGGTCGAGCACATTCATCTGCATGCTCGACGCCCGGGAACGGAGCTCATGGAATGGCCTGTAGAATGCAACTTCTGTCAGCGCCGGAGTTGTTATGCCGGTCTGCCGGATGGTCCCGACCACGAAATCGACCGGGTTCCTGATCAGACAGCCGATGGTATTGTCGTCGAAGAAGTGCGCGCTGCGGAAGAGAGAATCGAGCACCGGGAGTAATTCGTAGTTGTTCGATTGCATGATCGAGGCAAGCGGAGAAATGACGTTTTTCTCCACCGTATCGTCGATTGCGTAGTACACGAACCAGCGATAGAGCTTTCGGCACATGTATTTGGCTACCCGGCTGATACCGTCGGCATCCGTCTGAGCAAAAATCATCGTGAGAAGATC
>DOWV01000165.1:2317-5575 GCA_003519375.1 Bacteroidota bacterium | reverse complement strand
AGGACCCTGGCCGCCGCTTGCACGTCCTGTTCGGTATAGTTCGTATAGTTGCCCTGGGCGATTTCAGGACCTTTGCCGATCGTGAACAGTTCCTGAAGTTCCCGCGCGTAGTTTTCGTTCGGACGGCCGACGATATTTGTGTTGCCGTTCAGATACCGGAGCATTGCAGGGTCAATCGTCACGAGCTTTACGAGCTGCTTGAAATTGCCCAGGGCGTTTTGCCTGAAAAGGTCATTCTGTCTGTACATGAACCGCGAATCCTGCACATCGACATATTCCGTCGCAAAATGATTGTGCCAGAAGAGCACCATTTTCTCGCGAATGGACATCCCCTGCTTCGTCATCACCCCTATCCACCACGCCTTCAGATAGGCAGCGAAATTATTATCGTACGTGGCATCGAAGACCGAATTCACCCACGTCTGTCCGGCGGCTAGCGGAGGCGTCGGACCGACGGGCAGAGGTGGCGACGGCTGAACACCGAACAGGGCGGAGAGCGTCGCATCAAGTGTCTGGGCAGCGGCCTGCTGAATCTCAGCGCGTGTTGGACCAAACATCGTCCGGCGGAGCAAATGGGCGGCCGTGTTTGAGTTCCAGTCTGCAACATTGATCGGTTCCAATCCTCTTGTGGAGCGGATCAACCTCCGTCCATCCACCGTCTTGGTCACCTCATCGCCCCCTGAAGATCCAATTGTCGGGACCTCAGCTGCCTGATCGGCCGGACCAGAAGACGTTCGTGCCACACCGGAAAGGAATCTGCGTCTCTTCATCGTGTCATTGCCCACAGGATTTATGGAAAAGTGATGTCGAAGATTAGCTGACGCGAGAGCACAGATCGTTGCGAGCCATCACGCAAGAGCCTGCTGGTTAGTGGCCACTGCAAGGAGAAAGGTTTAATGAATTAAAGGTTCGTTGACAGCGTCAAGCATCTCGCCGAAAAACTTCCTTCCTCTTGCCGCTCCAGGCAATCGATTCCTTCCCTGCGAAAGCAATGCGGCGAAGACGACCAGCCCTGACAACAGATGGAGCATCGTTGCTGGCACTGTCAGGCACCCTCAGCATGGAATGGATTACCGTCGGCGGAGCGGCGTTACAGGATGAATCTGATTCCGCCGTTGATGACTCTGCCTTCCAGAGGGGCATATACCGGGAGGGTCCGAATCGCACCCGACTGTAAATTGCCGACAAAAATTGGTTCGTACCGCGTTTGGCGGGTGTCAAAGATGTTCTCGAGATTCACAAAGAGACGGAAGTGGCCGAATGCCTTCTCTGCGATCAGACCTGTGATCCAGTATTCAGGGGAACGGTCCCGAAATGGATTTCGCTCGAGCCCTTGTGAGCCGGTCCAATAATTTTCAATACCCACTTTGGCTGCGAGTTCATGAGATTCCCATACGAGGACTGCGCCAAAGGAATGGCGGGGATTAAGGGCAAGTTCATACGCTCTTCCTTCGTCGGTTTGAGAAGCATAGACGTAGGTATACCCCAATGAAAGCCTGAAGTTGAGGTACGTAAACTTCGCTGAAACCTCGCCGCCGCGTGTAAGCGTTGGTCCGGTCGCATTCCGGAGATACACCACATTGCTCGTCAAGGAATCTTGATCCGCGATGAGAGCATTCGATAACCGGGAAACATTGATTGCCAAATTGAAGCTCATTCCGACCTCATCGAGGATCCCCCGCCAGTTCATATCAAATGAACCGCTGGTCGCTCTTTCTGCATGCACGTTCGCCAGGGGACGAACGTTTCGAAACCCAACCTCCTCAGCCTCTTCAACAAAAATGGTCGGCGATTTGAAACCGGTTCCCCCGCCTATTCTCATTGTAAAGGTGGCAGATGGTCGATACAACAGTGATGCTCTCGGTGTGAAGAAACGGCCGAATCTGTTGTGGAAATCAAGCCTCCCGCTTGCAAGAACCGTCCACATTTCGGAAAGCTTCCATTCGTCCTGCGCAAAAACCGCAGGAACGGCATGGTGGTAGCTCCTGGCTGAGCTGACGACAGACGTCCGATCGTGAAACTCCTCAAGATTGAATGCCGTCCCGAGCAATATACTGTGTGAATTTGTGATAATCGAATACTGGGCATCTGCATAGAACAGCTTCTGCGTGGCATTGAAGGGCAGCCCCGCGTAAGAAGCATCCCGCTGGAGTGTCATCCCCGCAAGCTTAAGAGTCACCGCCTCACTTCCGGAAATCGACCAGTCGAGTTGCGAGGCCAAATCAATCCGATGGGAACTTATTTCTTCGCGATAAGGAGAATCTGAACCCGTGGCTGAAGATGGTGCAATCATGGAACCCCCAATTCTCTTTTCGGAGAGGATCCCCAATGTAGCTCGCAACTTGACATTCTCCGACGCGGAAACCAGAACTTTTGGAACAAGCGTGTACCGTTCAAATTCGGCAACATCCCCAAACCCGTCGCCGTCGACGTCATGGAGGGGCTGAGCGCTCCTGCCCGCGAGAATTGTTAATCCAAAATCGCTGAACTGTTGCGCATAAAACGAGGCCACATCGACTCCTCGTTGCGTTGTTCCGTTCAAGATGACGCTTAGTTCGGGTTGAGGCTTCGGATCCTTCGTGATGAAATTGACGACACCTGAAATTGCGTCGGCACCATAGAGAGCAGATGTAGCACCTTTGATGACTTCGACCTGGCGGAGGTTGAGCGGAGGAAGTTGAGTGAGTCCGAAGCCCGCCGAGAGACCGCCAAAGTTCGGAATTCCGTCGGTTAGAATTTGAGTGTACCGTCCATTCAATCCCTGAATGCGGAGATTGGCGGTGTTGCTCGCGGCAGAAGTTGTTTGTACACGCATTCCAGTGGATTCGTTGAGCAACATTGCGACGTTTGAGGGTGTCATCATCAATTTCTCCTCGACTTCCTCCTGCGGGATCGCCTCGACACGGACCGGAACGTCCGCGATATTGCGCATCGTCCTTGTCGCTGTCACAACGACCTCCTCTTCTTCGACGTGAGCAGGCTGGAGGAGCAGTTCAACGAAAAGCGAATCGTTCGCAGCAATGCTGATAGGCCGCTCGTATACTGTGTATCCTATAAATGAGGCTCGAAGCGAATAGAAACCGGGTTGAATCCTTCGGATGGTGAATGTTCCTTCGGGAGATGTCGCTGCTCCTTGTGATGTGCCAGCGAGAGAGACGTTGGCGGAGATGAGCGGTTCGAGAGTTACAGCGTCCCTGGCAATGCCGGTAAGAATTGCCGTCTGTGCGGGCGAGCCTGGGGCAATCGTGACGACAGCGA
>DOWV01000165.1:521-2114 GCA_003519375.1 Bacteroidota bacterium | reverse complement strand
GAGGCTTAGGCTATGGGAGGACGAAGGATCGTGCGGTTTGGCAGAGAAAGCGGCCTGCCAATGACGGGGACGGCGATACCTTGACACACGACCAATGGATTCGCGGGAGCTGATGCGAGAACCGACGAAAAGGATTGGGCAACACAAGAACAAGTGTGCAGGCCTGGTTCTGAAGTATGATCGGATTGAGTAGTTCGGCTATGAGCCAAAGCGCATAACAAAGAAGCGCATCCGTTACCCTCTTCATCCGGCGGGGATACCGCGTCCGAACACCACAGAACGAAGAGACCGAACGTGAGCGCCATGAGGAGGCTGATCGGCTTCATTGATTGTCTTGCGAAGAAAGCCATAGGGTGCTTCAACCAATGAATCGGCCCGGTCGATAAGGGCTTTGTCAAGTCAAACACAAATGAGAATTCGGAAATCGATTCAGTTCTTTTGAAGAAGCGATTCGAGCTTCTCGATCATTGCCGGATCGGTGGGCTTCGTTCTTGAAGAATACATGGCAACGAACGTACCGTTGGAATCGACCAGGTATTTCTGGAAGTTCCACTTTACATCTCCGGGGAAGGGAGAGTCTTTCGTAATGTAATGATAGAGCGGATGCTGATCGTCACCCTTGACGCTGATCTTGGAAAAGACATCAAATGTGACATCATACTTCGATGTGCAAAAGGTCTTGATTTCCTGATCCGTACCGGGCTCCTGCTCACCAAAGTTATTCGCCGGGAATGCAAGAATTCTGAACCCTTTGTCCTTGTACTTCCGGTACATCGCCTCGAGATCTTTATATTGCGGTGTGTTTCCGCAGAACGACGCAACATTGACGACCATCAGGACCTTTCCTTTGTAATCGGACAAGGCCTTGGTCTCACCTTCAATAGTCTTCATCTTGAAATCGTAGATGGATTGCTTGCTCACAGGTTGGTTCTCCGTTTTCTGGGAAAAGAGATTGGGAGCAACAAGGACGAGAAGGAGAAGGGCGGAACAAAAAAAACGACGTGTCATACTATTCACCTTTTGTTGTCAAAATGGGTCTTGACGGCCAGATGAAGAGTACAACACGTCTTGGGTACCGCAAGGTTCCTGTCGACCGGTCCGGCGCAAAGCAGCGCTATTGTGTAACAGAGACGGGCGCTTCCGGGATGATGATCCAGGCTATGACGTAACCGATGACAACGGGAAAAATTGCCGTCAAAAGGCCTATGATGACCGTGCCTAGCCTGACAACCGTCGGATCAACACCAAGGTATTCACCCAATCCGCCGCATATGCCGGCGACCTTTTTGTCTGTATGTGATCGATAGAGACGCTTCATGGCAGTTACCTCATGTTTTTATCGTTCTAACAGCCGGACTGTGCCTTTGTCGCACTTCAACCTGACAACGGGACCTCCTCCGTTTACCGCAACCCGTACGTCATAACCTCTGCGCCGGTCACGGGAACGATCCCGTTCCAGTTCAAAATCAGATCTGAATCGCGCGCCCTTCCCCATTTCTGCATCAAGATCAAACCCCTTACCCCTGGGGAGGCTAAAATCAATTTCTCCTTTGTACGTTTCCACCCTGCTTCGACCGGCGAGGCTTGCAACAT
>DOWV01000165.1:0-412 GCA_003519375.1 Bacteroidota bacterium | reverse complement strand
AGCTTCGACTGGCGAGGCTTGCAACATCGACTCTTGCCTTCCCCTTGTATGTTTTCACATCCACCGAACCTGACAACCGGCTCACGTCGACGTTTCCCTTGTACGAGTCGATGACGACATCAGACTGGATATCTGTGATGCTTGTGGTGGATTTGTAGTCTTTTACCTCCACGCTGGTCCTTACCGGAACCTTTATCTTGTAGTGCACCATCGGAAGCTCGTCCGAACCGAACTCAAGAAAGCCAAGGAAACTGTTGTGATGCCGCACCCGATCATAGTCCGTCTTGACGCGCGCTGAATTTGCCGAAAGTTCTATGCGTACTTTGGTGTTCTGAACGTCCTCGCGCGATCGGCGGCCGCGCCCCTCCGCTTCAATCCTGGCAACAATGTCAATCTCAGCCTTGTCCCAAGT
>DOWV01000164.1 GCA_003519375.1 Bacteroidota bacterium | reverse complement strand
ATCCTCATCATCGCGTCCGGCATCTGGAAACTGCACCGCTCGAGCGATTCTCCCTGGGGCCGTTTTACTCTTCTGATTGAAAAGAAATCGGAGGGGTGGAGGATTGTGTACGACCATACATCTTCTGCCAATTGATTCCAAGCAAGAAGTCCGTCCTTTTTCATAGATTTATCATGTAAGGACGGACTTCTAAACTGGAATCATGAAATACCAGCCTGAAAACTACTACCACCTCTACAATCGCGGCAATGACAAGAACCTGATTTTTCATCGAAGGGAGAACTATCGATACTTCCTCAACCTGCTTAGAACTCATCTTTCACGCGCCGCAGTTGAGCTGGTCGCATACTGCCTGATGCCCAACCACTACCACCTCGTTGTGTACCTGACGAGGGAGATTGATTTTTCGAATACTCTGAGAGCTTTCACTACGGCGTATGTCCGATCATTCAACAATTGGTATGGACGGGTCGGGTATCTCTATCAGGGGAACACGAAGGCTAAGTTTGTCGACGAAGCAGAGTACCTGATTCGCCTCTGTCGCTATGTCCATCTCAACCCTGTCGTGGCAGGCTTGGTGCGATCACCGGAAGAGTGGGAATTCTCGGATTATTCCGACTGGATATCGGGAACGTGCCTGGCGCCCTCGCGGGCTTTGATGACGAGAGGTGCGTACTTCTGGAATGCTGCAGAATACCGGGTCTTTGTCGAGGGCTACATTACGGAGGCGCGAGCCAGGGCCAGGCGAGACCTGCGCAGGTTTGGAGACTGAAGTTGGATAGGTCCGTCTTCTCATCTGTAATCTCCAGAGAAGACGGACCTATCAAGAACTACCGGACTGAGACTGGAGAGGACCGTCCTCTCACCTGAACTCTCCGGAGAGGACGGTCCTCTCACGAGCAACCTACCTCTCGCTCTGGACAGGACCGTCTTTTCAAGCGAGCACTCTGGAGAAGACGGTCCTGTCAATGGTCACCTCCTCATCAAATCGAGCACAATCGACGTCGTGGCCTTCACGCCTGTGCGGATCGACGGCTCGGGTTGCGGGGCGAACAGGCTCGAGTGAAGAGATGGCAGCGGAACCCCGTCCTTTTCGCTCTGCTGTACTTTCGCCGGATCTATCACGCCGAGCCAGAACATGCAGAGAGGAATGGCATCGTTCAGGCCGAATGCGCCGAAATCTTCCGCCCCCATGACAGGATCGAGTCTCACTAC
The DNA here is from genome assembly GCA_003519375.1 of Bacteroidota bacterium. Taxonomy (GTDB): domain Bacteria; phylum Bacteroidota; class Ignavibacteria; order UBA10030; family UBA10030; genus UBA9647. The sequence continues at coordinate 3,109 of DOWV01000164.1, read as the reverse complement.
CTTTTCTTTGCCGAGCGCGGCCTGTAACGCGCGCATTACCCGCTGCGTCAACACGGGATTGTTATAAGTCGCAGCGGTCAATTCGCTTTCATCGGTTTTGATGAGCGGCATGCGATCCTCGGGGATCCCGGCAGCCACCGCAGTTCCGCGGGCGATTCGCTCTATGGACCTGATGATTTTCCTCCGCACTTCCTCCTTGTACGACCGCACGGTCAGCTGCATGTGCACTTCATCCGGAATGATGTTGTGCTTCGTTCCGCCGTGAATCGAACCGACAGTGACCACGGCAGGGTCGATAGGCGAGGTCTCCCTGCTGACAATGGTCTGCAGCGCGAGCACGATCTCCGCGGCAAGGACAACGGGATCCTTCGTGAGATGAGGATACGCCCCGTGCCCTCCAAGGCCGCGAACGGTGATATCGACAGACGTGACGTTTGCCAGCGCATAGCCCTCGGTGACGCCCACCGTTCCCGCGGGAAGCGACGCGTTGTCATGGAGAGCAAGAGCAAAATCCGGCCGCGGGAATTTTTCGTACAAGCCTCCTGCAAGCATGGCCTGCGCTCCAGCACCGCGTTCCTCGCTCGGCTGTCCGATCATGATGAGCGTTCCCTTCCAGCGATCCTTCGTTTTACTGAGAACCGCGGCAGTGCCAAGGAATGAAGACATGTGGATGTCATGACCGCAGGCCTGCATGACTGCCACCTCCTGTCCTGCGTCGTTCCTGGCTTTCGCAGTACTGGCGTAAGGCAGTCCTGTCTTCTCCTCGACAGGCAGCGCGTCCATATCGGTCCTGACAAGCACCGTCGGTCCGCTGCTATTCTTCATGACGGCAACGATCCCGTAGCTCGTGCGTCCTTCTTCCCGGTATTTTCCGAAGCGTTCCGTTACGTCAAATCCAAGTCCTCGCAGCTCCTTCGCGAGGAATGCCGAGGTCTTTTCCTCCTGATACGATAGTTCCGGATTCAAGTGCAGATGCCGGTACGTTTCGTTCAGCTTCGGGAGCTCTCGCTCGATGAGCGCATCGAGTGATTGCTGCGCGATTGCATAAGAGCCGAGGAGTGGAAGGAGCATGAGGATCCGACGTACGATGGAAGGTCGCATGGAATTTCGCCTTGCTCTTGTGGGTGGAATACGGCCGGACTTATCGTTTTCGAAGTTTGATCCGAAAGGTTGTTCCGGAGCCGGGCTTGCTCTCTTTCAGGATGAGCTTGCCGCGGTGGTACGATTCGATGATGCGTTGGGAGAGACTGAGGCCGAGCCCCCAACCCCGCTTCTTCGTGGAGAATCCGGGCCGGAAGACTTCCTTGCGGTACGTCACATCAATACCCTTGCCCGTATCGATCACGTCGATGTTGACGGTGTCTGAGCGCTCCGAGACCACGATGGTGATCTTCCCCGCCCCCGTCTCGATAGCGTCGAGTCCGTTCTTGATGAGATTCTCGATGACCCACTCGAACAACTCGCTGTTGACATTGGCCGTAACGGGAGACGCATAGTCGAGCGCCAGCTGCACTCTCTTTCCGGTCTGAGGAATCCGGCGCTGAAAGTAAGCAATCACCTTCTCGATGATCTCGATCAGGTTCTCCTCCTTCAGATCGGGCTTTGATCCGATGCGGGAGAAACGGTTCGCGATTTTCTGTAGGCGCTGGAGATCGTTGTCCATGTCGTGGAGGGTCTCGACGATCTTCGGATCGGAACTGCCGGTTTGATGGCGCAGAAGCTCAACCCATCCCATCATGCTGGAGATTGGTGTGCCGAGCTGGTGCGCAGTCTCGCGCGCCATCCCAACCCAGATGTTGCTTTGTTCGCTCCGCTTGATATAACTGAAGCTCACGTAGCCGATGAAGATGAAAAGAGCGACGACGGCGAGCTCGATGTAGGGAAGATAGCGAAGCCGGGTGATGAGCGTCGACTCCCCGTAGTGCACATAGCTGAGAATGACTGTGTCGCCGACTTCCACTTTGATGCGGGGATTGTGCTCATCCATGTCTGCGATGAGGCGACTGAGGTACTCCCTCTGTATGTCCTGGCTGAGCGTGGAATCGAGCGCGATGTTGCGGATATTGACCGCGAATGGCTCCAGCGGTTCATTGGCTGCGTTGGAGAGGACCATCGGAAAATCGATGTTCCGGATGATCTCTTCGAGGATGAAACTGTAGTCGCCGCTCTGTGTCCGTCCGCTTCCGATGAACTCAAAAGAACGCGCGTACAGATTGGCAATAGACTTCTGGTTTGCTTCGAGATCGCTCACAATGGAATGCGTGTACCAGAGAGTTCCCGCGACGATGACGAATGCAAGCACAAGGAGAACGACCTTGAGTTCGCTCGAGTGGGGGAGGAGGGTTCGATTCGTTGTTGTCATGGCCGGGTCCAGTGCCGGTTCTGCGTTTCGGTCCTACCGGGCGATGAGCGTTTGGTCACGCCGCGCGCCGACGGAAACCATCCAGACTTTCGTTCCCAAACCCGAAGCGAGGGACTCGATGTACGCCCGGGCCCGGGCAGGGAGCCTGGAATATGACCGAACCGCTGAAGTTTTCGTCTTCCAACCTTTGAAGACGCGGTAGACAGGTTCCACGAGGGCCAGCGTCCTGAGATCCGTCGGGAAATTCTCGATATTCTTTCCGTTCACGCGGTAGTGTGTGCATACCCGGATTTCATCGAATTCGTCCAGGACGTCGAGCTTGGTGATCGCAATCTTCTGTATTCCGTTGATGCGGATGGAATAGCGCAGGCTGACGAGGTCGAGCCATCCGCACCGGCGCGGCCGGCCGGTGGTTGCTCCGTACTCGCCGCCTGTTTTTCGCAGGAGTTCTCCTACCTCGTTTTCCAGCTCTGTGGGGAATGGACCGTTTCCAACGCGAGTGGAATATGCCTTGACAACGCCCACGACTGAATTGATCGCGGTAGGCGGGATGCCGAGCCCCGTGCACGCGCCGCCGCTGGTGGGACTCGATGATGTGACAAAGGGGTAGGTCCCGTGATCGACATCGAGAAGAGCACCCTGTGCCCCCTCGGCCAGAATCTTCTTCTTTTTCTTGAGCGCGTTGTGCAAATAGAGGGAAGTGTCGGTGACGTACTCGTCGATCTTCTTGTCAAACTCCTGATACTC
>DOWV01000175.1:4460-16061 GCA_003519375.1 Bacteroidota bacterium | reverse complement strand
GTGTGGGTGCAACATTGTTGATGTGGATCTACAATACCGTCGTCAGCCGGAATGAATCTCGGCAGGTCGCATCATGAACCGTATGAAAGCATTGTTGACCATTGGTCTTCTGATTGCCGCCCTGGTGCCCCTGCAGGCACAAAAGAGCGGCGACATCTCCGCTCCGGCGATTATGCAAAATGTGGAGAAAGGGTTCGAGGCCGTTAAGGATTTCACCGTCACACTCAATGCCGAGGTCGATATGGAGCGCGTACGCGTCCCCAAGATGACCGCGACCCTGTACTACAAGAAGCCGGATAAAGTCCACGTCGCATCGCCAAATTTCGCGATGCTCCCAAGGGAAGGAATTGTGCTCAATCCCGCGGTGCTCACACAGCGTTATCAGGCAACGCTCAAGGGGAAAGAAACGGTCGAAGGGAAGGAACTGTACAGAATTGACTTGTCGGCTCGCGAGCCGAGGATCAGACCGGCCCAGTTGATGATTTGGGTTGACCCTTCCAATTGGACCATCACGCGCATGGAAAGCGCCCCGTACCAGGGGAGGGCACTCCGCCTGGCGATGACGTACGCCCTTCACCAGGGGACGATGTGGCTTCCTCAAACGTTGAGTGCTTCGTTCGAGGCGATCGCGCGAGACACCACGGTAAGACTCGACCTCAATCTGCAGGCAACTCCGGATCCCGACGAGCCGCGACGACCCCCCAGAAGCGGGAAGATCAACGTGCAGTACCTGGACTACAAGATTAACACGGGACTATCGGACGAGATCTTTGAGAAGAAGGAAGGAGCGGGGAGAACAAAATAACCGGCTTTGCCTGTGACGTCAGGTTGTGGTGGGAGAGGGAATTCGGAGGCTCACGACGGTCCCTTTCCCGACTTCACTTTCAATTGAGAATCGCCCGCCATAGAGCTCGGTCATCATTTTCGAGATGGTGAGGCCGAGTCCCGAACCCTGCTGCTCCTTGTTCGTGCGTCCAAATTGGCGGTATGCACCCATGTCACTGATGTGTATCGAGTCCATCCCTTCTCCATGATCCCTGACCTTCAGCACGTACTCGTCTCCTTCCACTGTTGATGTGACCTGAATCGGCGTTCCCGGTTTCGAGAACTTCAGCGCGTTCTCCAGCAGCTCTTCCACTATTCTTGTGATGCTCTGCAGAGAGATCGCGGCTTCGGCATCAACGGCAGAAACCTGCAAATCCTTCAGTCGATTCGCTCCTGCCGATTTCCTTTGGGCGGTTTCCTCGATGTGGAGCTTGAGACCGGTGGTTGATTCGCGGCCGACAAAAGAACTCTTCTCTGACCTCGAGGACAACATCTGCAGCTGGGCGTACGTCAGGAAATTCTCGACGAGAGCGCCAAGTCTGTGAGCCGACTTGAGTATCATCGAAGCCATTTCGGAAATCTCATCGGGTTTCAACGTGCTGTTGTCGTCGCGTAAAACCTCGGCGAAACCGACAATCCCGCTCAACGGAGTCCGGATTTCATGGGGAAGCGAAAGACTGAGGTTCACACGGAGCTCGTCGAGTTTACGCTCGGCTTCCTTCCGGCTCAGGGCGTGTTTCTGAAGGCGCGCCTGGATTGCGGCGACCAACTCGTTCACTCTCACGGGTTTCATGAGGTAGTCGTCAGCTCCCAGTTCCATGCCCTGGCGCATGTCGGACTTCGTCATTTGTCCGGTGAGGAAAACAAAGGGAATCGTGGCGGTGGAGGGATCCTGCCGGAGGGCGCTCAGCGTCGCATAGCCGTCCATCGTAGGCATTGTTACGTCACAGATGATCAGGTCCGGGATGTGCCTGCGCGCTTCTTCGATGCCCTGCCTGCCATCCTGCGCACTGATCGTCTCGTATCCCTCCATCTTGAGCGTCGTGGTGATCGTCTCCCGGACAAGCTCATCGTCATCAATGACAAGAATTTTCGGCACTCACGATTCCTTTTTTGTAGGTCCAAAAGTAGAAGGAAGTTCTCTGAGATACAAGGATGTGGCGTATTTTGGCGGCTATCTTGACCGGGAGGTTCGGACCGGGGACTTGACATTCTAGTAGCCTTATTTTATATTTAGGTCAACCTAATCTTCTGATTCACAATTAACGCACGCTGCCTGGGTCTCCCCCCGGGAAATACGCGGACAGGATTGTGCAATGGCAAGCCCTCAGGTTGAGGACTATCTCAAAAGCATCTACAAATTGCAGGAAAGCGGAGGGAAGGTTTCGACCTCATCGCTCTCCGAGCGACTCAATGTTTCGGCGCCCTCTGTAAGCGAGATGATCAAGAAACTCGCGGATGAGGGCGTCCTGACCTATGCACCGTACAAGGGCGTAGAACTGACCGCCGATGGGAGGAAGCAGGCTCTCAAAGTCCTCCGCCGCCACAGGCTCTGGGAAGCCTTTCTCGTTGAAGTGTTGAAATATCCGTGGCACGAAATCCACGAAGAGGCAGACCGGCTCGAGCATTTCACTTCGGAAAAACTCGAGCGGCGCATCGACGAGGCGCTCGGTTTTCCCCGGACCGATCCCCACGGCGACGATATTCCGACGACCGAAGGCGAGATTGCACGCCATCGGTACGTTGCACTGGCGGAAATTGAACCGGGAGTAACCGTGACCGTCAGCCGGGTGAACGACGTCAACTCGCAGGTGCTGCAATACGCCGCCAAGCTGGGAATTGCGTTGAACAAAAAGATCAAGGTGAAGGAGCGCGTCGAGTTTGACGGCTCTCTGAGAGTGGAAATAGGAAAGAAAGAGCGGTTTGTCAGCTCGAAGCTTGCAAGCAACATTTTTGTCGAGGAAGGATAAGGTGTGATGAATCCTGGAGAGATGCTCATTGGTGTGCTCGTGCTGCTCGCCGGAGCGTCGGCGCTCTTTTGGCCCGACCGCGGCTTGATGGCCCGCATAAAGACCTCAAAGCTGCAGGCGGACCGCGAAAGAGTCGAAGATGCATTAAAGCATCTGTACGACATGGAAGCGAAAGGCCTGCCTTGCACACCGGAGGGGATCGCCGATGCGCTCTCCATGTCGGCACCTGAGAGCGCGAACCTCTTGCGGCGGCTCGTGTCGATCGGGCTGCTGAAAGCTGAAGGGGGAGCATTCCGGTTGACCTCAGAAGGGCGGTCGTACGCCCTTCGGATTATCAGGGTGCATCGGTTATGGGAACGGTATCTCGCCGACGAGACCGCGGTGAGCGAATCAGATTGGCACCTCGAAGCAGAAAAGAAGGAGCACTTGATAAGTGCAGAGGAAGCAGCCGCGCTCGAGCGCCGGCTCGGCCATCCCGCCTACGACCCTCACGGCGATCCGATTCCGAGCGCTGCCGGCGAATTGCCTGAGGTCTCATGGAAATCGTTGACAGCACTTAAGGAAGGTGAGATCGCGGGCATTGTTCACATTGAAGACGAGCCGCCCGCGTACTACGCACAACTGGCAGCACAAGGCTTTTACCCCGGTCTCCAGGTGAGGGTCATCGAACTAAGGACCGATCGAATTACGGTTGAAGCGAATGGCAATGAGATTGCCCTCGCGCCCGTGCTTGCCGCCAACCTGAGCGTCGTTTCGCTCCCTGCCGAACAGATCAAGTCGGGCATCGTTCGTACGCTCTCCATGCTAAGGCCGGGAGAGCGCGGTATCGTGACCGGCATCTCCCAGGCATGCCGCGGTTTGCAGCGTCGCCGTTTGATGGATCTGGGCGTGGTGCCCGGCGCTGTCATCGAAGTGGCCATGGAAAGCGTGACAAGGGATCCGGTCGCGTACAGTGTGCGAGGCGCGACGATCGCCCTCCGAAAACAGCAGGCAGATATGATCTTCATAGAGGAGAAAGGCGGGGAATGAGTGATGGCGTATCCTGAACAATGTGAACTCTGTCCGATAAACAAAAACAGCAAGCTTGTGAAGCTTGGCGAGGGCTCGGGTCCAACCGACTTTGTCGTTGCTCTTGCCGGCAATCCAAATGTCGGTAAAAGCACGGTTTTCAACAACTTGACGGGACTTCGCCAGCACACGGGAAACTGGCCGGGCAAAACGGTCACCCGTGCCGAGGGAGCGTTTTCGTACGACGGGAGCAACTACAAAGTGATGGATCTGCCCGGCACGTATTCTCTCATGACGACGAGCACGGACGAGGAAGTAGCGCGGGATTTCATCCTGTTTGGGAAACCGGACGTCACGGTTGTTGTTCTCGATGCGACGAGGCTGGAGCGGAATCTGAATCTCGTCCTTCAGGTTCTTGAGATCACCGACAAGGCAGTCGTGTGCGTCAACCTGATCGACGAAGCTAAGCGGAAAGGAATCACGATCGACGACCGCTCACTGGCACGGGAACTGGGGGTTCCTGTTGTGCTCGCGGCAGCGCGCGAGGGCCGGGGGATGCCGGAGCTTCTCCAGAGCGTTCGCGACGTGGCAACCGGTGCGTTGATCTGCAAGCCGCGTCGGAGCTGGACGGCGGACAAAAAAGTGAAGAAAGCGGTGGACGAACTTGTGGAGCAAATCGAGGAGGCATACCCCGGACTGGCGAATGTCCGCTGGGTTGCCCTGCGCCTGCTGGAAGGTGACCAGCGGATCATCGACGCGATTCGGAGCGGCGAATTGACGACACTCGCCGAGCACGGCGAACAGAGCAAGCAAGTGATTTCAAGTGAGAAGGAGTGATATCGTGAGCAAGAATGTTCAATCAAAAGCGGAATCGATCATCAACCATGCCCGTGGCCTGCGCTGGCAGGTGGGAGAGTCATTCCATGACCGCGCGATCGAAGCTCTGTACGAAGAGGCGACCACCATCGCGGGAAAAAGCGTGATCATTGCAGGGGAGCCCCCCCGATTCAACTTCGACAGAACGCTCGACAGGCTGGTAACGAGTCGATGGACAGGATTCCCGATCATGTTCCTCCTCCTTGCGGCCGTGTTCTGGCTGACCATCGAGTTAGCGAACATTCCCTCTCAAATGATCGCCGGGTTACTGCTCGATACTGTTCATCCCGCCCTGAAAGAATTCGGTGTCTGGATTCATATGCCCGGATGGCTGAGCGGCCTGCTGTTCGACGGGATGTATCTTGCAGGTGCATGGGTCATCAGTGTTATGCTGCCTCCGATGGCGATTTTCTTTCCGATGTTCACATTGCTCGAAGATTTCGGATATCTGCCGCGCGTTGCGTTCAACCTCGACTTCATGTTCCGAAAAGCCGGAGCACACGGAAAGCAGGCCCTCACCATGGTGATGGGATATGGTTGCAACGCGGCTGGAGTCGTCGCCGCCCGCATCATCGATAGTCCTCGCGAACGACTGATTGCGATTATCACAAACAACTTTTCGATCTGCAACGGGCGATGGCCGACCCAGATTCTCATCGCGACCATCTTTCTTGGAGCGCTTGCTCCTCCTCATCTCGCGGGCATGGCTTCAGCTCTTGCGGTCGTTGCGGTTGTCCTTATCGGTGTTTTCTTCATGTTTGTCGTTTCGTGGGGGTTGTCAAGGACGGTCCTGCGAGGCGAAGCCTCAACATTCAGTCTCGAGCTTCCGCCGTATCGACCGCCGAGGATTCTGCAGACGCTTTATACATCGGTGATCGACCGTACGCTCATAGTTCTCTGGAGGGCTGTCGTGTGGGCAGTACCGGCGGGTGCTCTGATCTGGCTGGTCTCGAATATATCGTTGGGGGGCCAGAGCCTCGCGGAGGGCGTGATCAACTGGCTCAATCCGGCCGGAGTGCTGATCGGGCTCAATGGTGTCATACTGCTGGCATACGTTATCGCAATACCTGCGAACGAGATCGTCATACCGACCGTGCTGATGTTGACCGTGCTGGCGGCAAAAATGGCCGGGGTTGGAAGCGGGGCGGGAGTGATGTTCGAGTTTGATTCGACGGAAGCAACGGCGATGGTTCTTCAGGCGGGGGGATGGACGATTCTCACGGGCATCAACCTCATGCTCTTCAGTCTTCTGCACAATCCCTGCTCAACGACCATCTACACAATCTACAGGGAGACGGGGAGCGTAAAGTGGACGGCGGTGGCGACGTTGCTGCCTGTCATACTTGGCGTGATTGTGTGTTTCCTGGTGGCGCAGGTCTGGCGGATGGCGGGATAGGCTCGCGGAATTGCGGGGGCCATGGTGGCAACCTTTTCGAGGTCTCGGCGTATTCCACAGGACCTTGAAAAGGAAGCCATCATTTCACAAAAACCATCTTTCTCGTCGACACGTGAGCCCCGGTTCGAAGCTGGTAAAGATAGACTCCCGATGACGCGACATCTCCCTGATCATTCTTGCCATCCCAATAAACCTGGTAGCCCCCTCTCGACTGCGGGGACGAAACCAGTTCTCGAATCTGACGACCCAGGATATCGTAGACTCTCAGGCTGACATCGACACGCTCCTCCAGAACGTAATCGATTCTTGTCCCGGCGTTGAAAGGATTGGGGTAATTCTGGGACATTGAAAATGAGAGTGCGATCGAGCCGGGAGGTCGGGCGCCGACGGTATCCGATCCCTTTGAGAGCTGCAATTGATCGACATAGACCGTTCCGGAACGAGAACCGGCAAGCGGATCGTATTTAAGCTGAAAGCCGGAAAATCTGAGCGTGCCTTCCAGCTTTCCGGATCCCGTCCAGGAGCCGGAATTTTCTTCCTTAAAGTCCCACGATACAAGCTTCCATCCAACCCAATCGATTTTCGTCCATGGGCCCACCTCACGGTTTTCCGGTCTCCCCTCCGGGAAGACTTCGACGCTATCTTCTATTTCGAAACGAAAGAAGTTCCCGCTCCCATCACCATAAACGTACAACTGCAATGCCGTGCCCCGAGCACTCCAGTAAGTTTGGTTCAATTCCGGATTTCTGAGAGATACTCGCAATAACCAATCAGGGGCAGATGTCCTCCAGGTGTACTTGAGCTTCGCCGACGGTCCACCAGAACCGAATAATTTCAATGTAACGGCCGAGTCAGGTTCAAACGTCGCACTGTCGACCCCTACTGTGCTTGCGTTCGTCGCCGGCTGCCACCACGAAGCGACCGATGAACCGAAGTTCTCGATTGTGGTGATTTGACCCGATGATGGTGCAACCGAGAAACTCCAGAGCGGATTACTCGCAGGGATCGCGTTGCCGCTGAGATCAGTCACCCCACTGATGCGAATTCTGTAGGACTTCCCGGGTCCAAGGCCCCCCTGCGGATAAATATTGAAGCCGCCGCGACCATTTGATTCTTGATACTCAAACGTGCGGGGGAGGATCGGGCCCCCGACTTCCTGTATGACGATGTTGCTCGTGTTCACGCTTGCCGGGTCGAGCGGTTCATCATATGTGAAATTGATCATGCTCGACGGGGAGACGAAAAGTGAGCCGTTCGGTGTGAAGGCGGAAGTCAGAATCGGATGCCACACATCTGCAGGTTTTGTTGTGAAACTCAATTGGAAAGCGTCGCCCGGAATGCCGTCGCCGTTTCCATCAATGAAGAAACCGCCCATTGAGCGCGCGGTCCCTTCGACGCGAAGCACGAAAGATGTATTGAAAGGCAGGACGATGGAATCGGTCTTGAATGTGACGGTCATGAGACCATTTGACCAGAGTAGATTCCCCTTGACGGCAGGAATGAGAGTGAATGCGTTTCTGACGGAGAGTGTGTCCATGATTTTTGAAAACGTTATCTGGATCTGTCCCGCCGCGGAGAACTCCGTTTCGCTCCTGCCCGGTGTGCTTGTAACGACCATCGGTGACGAGATGAATTCGAGCTGCCTGTCGAGAAACCGGGTCTCCCCTGCAGTCAGCATGATTTGGGCAGAGTCAGGTCGATAACCAGGCGTCTCGAATCGAATGGTGTGCGGGCCCGGTTGAATACCGTCGAACATGTAGAATCCGTTCCTGTACTGATCTCCGGTGTATATCAAGTTTTCCGGGAGCAGCCTGACCCGGGCCGCGTCGATGAGCTTTCCCGTCCCTATCTCCGAAATGATTCCAGCGACGATGCAGGGCGAATCGGCGGGGACGCCGAAATAGGACAGAAAAGCATCGCGAATGGCATACGCTTCCATTTTCCGGTAGCTATTGTTCATGAGCCGCCGGGTTTCCGGATAGTAATCGTGCATCGATCCTTCAGATAATTGGCCGGGCATCGAGAGTCCCCGAAGCACGCCGAGCGTGAATCCACCATTAGTGCCGCCATAAAAGGTCCAGTCGAGATATTGTGACGTTCGCTGGGTACGAAGTTTCTCTTTGATGTATGGACCGATAATCAAGGAAATATCCCATGCGCCCTGCTTTTCAGGCTTCCCGGTGCCCGGTCCGTAGACGGAGCTGCCGCCCGGCACAATTTCCTCCCGTACGAGCATGAGTGTATAGTTTATGGAAGTGTTTGACGCCAGCCCCGTGGCATTGCTGTGGATCGAATGAAACCAGTTCACGTTATTTGCATTCGCAAATGCGACGCGTGTCGCCAACGACGGTTCGGCATCGGTCGGATAGGTGTTTGTGTTACGGGTCAGCAGAACCGTGGCTCCCTTGGCCTCCAGAAGTGCCTTCAGCAAGAGTGCTTTTTGGAAGTTGCTTTCAGACTCCCAAAAATCGGTGCCCGGATCCGGGATCAAATGGCGGTCGTTCGCCGCGTTGTTTCCACCATGCCCCGGGTCGATACAAATCTTGATGCCCGCGAGATCGGCCCGTTGCGCAACCGCGATCGAAGAGAAAAACGCGCAGAAGACAAGGAGGCTCATGAATCGATGTGTCATTGCTGCTCCTCGTACTCAAAAACCAGGATGGAGCCGGTAGCGGTGCTGCATACGATCTTGTTTTCAGTTGGCGAGCACCGGGGATTGAGCTCAATCGTTTGACGGGTCATCGTGAGTTGGAGTGACGAGCTGCCGTCCGGCGAGATTGCCCATAGGTCGGATGCAAGGAGACGATGCCCGTCGTCCCTGTCGTCCATGTAGACGATCCAATGGCCCGACCGTGCCCACGAGGGCGCATTCCGTCGGCCGAGCGCAATCAGGTTCGCCCCGTCCAGATCACACACGAAGGCTCCCCGGTCCATCTCATATGCTACAAGCCGTCTATTGTCCGGTGATATCTCCGGCCAGACGTAGCTGCCATTTCCGTGCGGGTCGACGATCACTTTCCTTCCGCCTAGATTGAGGGCGATCTTGGTGTTTTCGATGCCGAGAACGGAGATCACGGCTCGTGCGGTCGTGGGGGCAAGGCCTGAAGTTTTGGAGCGCACTGTATAGACCGGCGTATTGCCGGAGAAACTCGGATTCGATACGTCCGGGCCGGTCGCGAGAACCGAAGATGTCCGGCGTGCGAGATTCATCATCACAATTTCCTGTGTGCGCGTCTGTCCCGACTCGGATGTCCGGCGATAGACGAGGCTCATTCCGTCTTGGGATAGGCTGAAGGCGAATCCGGACTTTGGATCTTCAGTGATGCGCCGGGAAGTTCGATCCTGAAGCGAGTACTCCCAGATTCCGTTGCCATCTCCGTCGGTGTAGAAAACAGATCTGCCGTTTGGGGAGAACTGGGGATTCGACCAGTGCCGGCTGCGGGAAAGCGGAAGCTCCTCGGTCCTCGTAATCCTGATCTGGGCATCTGCTGCGAATGTCACAACGGCAACAAGGATAATGGTGAGCAGCGTTTTCATGTTGTTCCCGTGCGCTAGAATGGTATCTGGAAGATTGGACGATAACCTGTCGTTTGCCACGAAGGCCCTAAGTCACAAAGAAAATGAAACGAAAAAGTGAGTTTCTCACGCCTTGGTGTCTTTGTGACTCTTGCCGCCATGCGGCATCCCGCTCTTTTTGAAATCACCATAGTCGCGGGAGCGGCGACTCTTTTCGACCGAATTTCCAGTGCCCAACAATTTCGATAACAAAGGTGAGTGAAGCAACACCTTTGATCGCTGTGTGTTGTCCGACAAGATGAATGCGGCTGGGCGGGTTACGAGTCTTGAGTATTCTTCGATTCGGGTTTTTTCAGCAGGTCCTTCAAGTCGCGCGTTCCGATGGCCGTGATGACAACTGCCGTGCAGAAAAAGAGGAGTGCCGCCAGAGCGAAGAGGATGATCCAAATGATCGAGATGGTGCTCATCGCGCACTTCCTTCCCCGGCACCTGACTCGAGGCGTTTGGGCGGGTGGGATTTCTGCGTCAAGAGCGATCCGAGCACCATTCCGGCTGACGCAAGCACGAAGCTCAGGAAACCGGAGATGTTCACGTCGACGAGCCAGAGCATTCCCTCAGGGAGGGAGCTCCTGACCTGGTCGAGAATGAGGAACGCGAGAGGAGAGAATGCACCGAATCCGAGAGAGCAGTAGGCGCCGATGCGATTTGCCTTCTTCCAATAGAGGCCGAACGCGACGCATCCGAATGCACCGGCAGCGTACATGGCCCCTGTAATCGCGATAAACTGAAATGCTGTCGCCGGGATCTCATAGAACAATCCGAACACCAGAATAAATACTCCGATGCAGGCTGATATGATCCTGCTCAATCGGATGGTCGTTTTGTCTGAAAGCTCTTTTCTGCTCATCGGGGCGATGATGTCGCGTGTCGCGACCGAACTCCAGGCTAAGAGATAAGCGCTGTACGTAGACATCGATGCTGCGAGCATCCCTGCGATCATGAGGCCGAGGAAACCCGACGGCACCACGGTCCCCAGCAGTCTGGGCATCGCCGTCGCCGGCTTGAGGGCCGGGCCGAACATGGCAAGTGCGGCAATGCCCCAAAACATGGGAATCATGTATCTGCCAGCGAGCGTGAACCCTGTGAAGAGGAAAACCTTCCGGCCAACCTCCGGGCTCTCGGATGCAAACGACTTGGAGACGGCAGGCTGATTCAGAACGGAAATCGCGATGCTGCCGATCATCATCCAGAGGAGAAAGGCCCATCCAAAGCGGGGATTAGCGACCGGATCCACGCCTGCCTCCCCAAACTCGCTTGCGACTGCCGACGCAATAGCTGCCAGATCTACGTGCATGAGAATGAACCCCGTCGCGACGAGCATCCCGAATGAAAGCACGACGAACTGGATGAAATCGGTGATGACGACAGAGAACATGCCCCCGAAGACCGTATAACTTATGACCACGACGAGCATCACTGTCATGACAATCGCCAGTACTTCCGGGCCCAACCCGATGGTCTCGGTCAGAAAGATTCCGTCCATGCGGAGGAACACGCCCATGTTCAGAACGCCGCCAAGAAAGAGGAGGATGCCTCCCAGGAGCCGTACGCGTTTGCCGTAACGCAACTCGTAGAATTCAGGTATGGTGATGATATTGAGCCGCCTCAAGCCGGACACCACGAAGCCGGTCTTTCCTATAACAAAGTAACCGAGGGCGCCGATGATGCCCAGAACAAAGCAGGAGAAGCCGGTGACGTAGCCAAGCTCGCCGAAATACATGAAGGTCACAACGCCGATCTCGGTAGCGATGAGTGTTGCCGACCCTAAAGCCACTTTCACTCTTCTTCCCGCGACAAAATAGCCTTCCATATTCTCAACATACCGCCGGGCCCAAAGGCCGATGAAGACCGTGATCCCGAGATAGAGAAAAAGAATGATCCAATCAAGCAGGTGGAAATTCATGGATGGAGGAGAGGTGGTGGGGAGATTGAATGGTTCACTGGTTAATT
>DOWV01000175.1:2692-4323 GCA_003519375.1 Bacteroidota bacterium | reverse complement strand
TGGTTAATTTGGTTATTGGCTAAGGCAGCAAATGATCCGATGGATCAGTGAAACAAGTACTTCGGTCTTCACCTACTCATACATCAGGTAACCCGATCTGATGCGGCTGAAATCCGCCAGACCGCTCTCCCATGCGGCACAAATTTCGTCGGGAGGAGCACCGAGCTCGAGGTCTTCACGGACCTGAAGATTTCCCGCCAGCAAGTCGAATCGCATCGAGTCGAAAAGCATATCCTCTGGGTGGGCACGCTTGAAAGCAGCCAACACCGAGATCCCGACGTGGACCGGCTTCAGTGCATCCCGGTTCACGATCTCGATTCTGATGCCCCGGCATTCTCTCCCTTCGAATTTGGGCTGACGGGCCGTGCCTGGAATATCCCGGGGCGTAAACCGTTCCGGTGTAACCTTCACTCCCCGAACATCGAACCGGGAAAGTTGCCCGAGCACACATTCTGGATCCGCCCAGGGAGCGCCGGCGATGAGGAATGGATCCGACGTCCCGCGGCCTTCTGAAAGAGATGTTCCCTCGACGAGGCACATTCCAGGATAGATCGCGGCAGTCGCGAGTGTCGGCATGTTCGGGGACGGCGGTATCCATGCCAATCCGGTTTCATCGTACCACATTGACCTTCGCCATCGTTCCATGAGAACCACGTGAAGGTTCGCTTTCCTTCCACCGTCCAGCCACCCCTCGTCGTTGCAGACCTTGCAGAGCTCGCCGAGCGTGAGACCCGTCGTTATCGGTATCGGCATCCATCCGACAAGTGACTTCAGCGAAGGTTGACACACGGGACCCTCGAATGACAGCCCGCGAATCGGGTTCGGCCTGTCCAGAATGACAACAGGAATTCCTGATTCCGCCGCTGCCTCCATGGCAAGAGCGATTGTTGAGATGTATGTGTAGAATCTTGCCCCGACGTCCTGTATATCGCAGACGAGGACGTCCACTTCTTTGAGCATATCCGGAGTAGGTTTCTGAACGTCGCCATACAGCGAGAAGACCGGCGCGCCCAGACGGGTTTCGACGCCGCCGGCGATTGCGATACCATCCGGAGTGTTTCCTGCGATGCCATGTTCGGGTCCGAACAAAGCAGTCAGCCGGCATATGCCGGCCCGGGCAATGGCCTCGATAGTGGAATTGCCGTTGGAGAGTCGGCCGGTATGATTCGTCAGAAGTCCGATCCGTTTTCCCTCAATCAGTCCCGAGGCCGCGTCGAGGAGACGGTCTGCTCCGGTTCTGACGGGTCTGGTGATCGTACGCAGGGGATTTGATTTCATCGGGCTCAGACTTTGAGGAAGAGTTTCCGCCTGAACATCCAGTAGCACATCACCCAGCCGAGAGAGATGATCAGGAGCGAGTAAAGGAACGACCCAAGGGCCGGGGTCGTGGCCGCAGCAAATGACTTGTAGAGGTACCCCGTCAGACTTGTTGACGCTCCTTCGAACGATACCTTCCAGGAGAGCATCACCCACCGTACGAAAAGGCCGGTGACAACATAAAGAGTGATCGCATTCATTCCGTAAACGACCATGGGGAACGCGGCCTTGTTCCACTGTTTCACTTCGATGACCCAGTAGAACGCAAGGAAGACGAGGCACGACCAGCCAGCGGTATACACTGCAAAAGAGGC
>DOWV01000175.1:0-2460 GCA_003519375.1 Bacteroidota bacterium | reverse complement strand
CGATGGTTCATCAGGAACCGTCCGGTCAATAAACCGGCCAGCACGGTTGATATGCCGGGAATCATGCTGACGATGGTTTCTTTGTCTTCCGGTGCGAGGATGAAGCTATCGAGGTACTGTGCCGCGTTCATATCGCGCTCAAACGATCCGGGCACCACACCAGGGCCGTTGACGAAAGCGAGAATCGCCCACCAGACAAACAGAAGCGCAACGCCGATTGCTGCCTGCCAGCGAGCTTTCAATGGCAGGAGGAGATAGACAATGAAATAGAGGACGCCGATGCGCTGGAGAATGCCGAAATGGAGCACGGGCGTATTCAGAGAAGCCGACTTGAGGAACGCTCCGAGGAGATACAGAACTGCTGCCCGACGTGCAGCGATCCCGATCCGTTTCCAGGCCGGGACAGCGTGTTCGAGCTTCTTCGCTTCACTGAAAGGCATCGCCATGCCTACAGCAAAGAGGAAGAAGGGAAAGATGAGATCGGCAAAAGTGCAGCCATGCCATTCGGCATGCATCAGGAGCCGCGGCACGACTGTCGGATCCCAGGTGCCCGGATTGTTCACCAGGAGCATGCCCGCGATCGCGAATCCTCGAAACGCATCGAGCGATGTGAGGCGGGGCGTGCCTACCAGGAATCCTTCATCATTCATAATTCGCTAATCGATATTGGATATTCGCGGCGCGCACCCTCTACTGGAATCCTCCATCATTCATGATTCGTTGATCGTCAATCGACATTCACTGCGTATAAGCTGATGTATATTTCTTCAAAATGTCCAATATCGAATACCGAATATCGATTTACGAAGTGGTACTACTCCCCGAAAACCTCGATCTCCCGTATCGAGTAGGCAGAAATGCCTTTCGACCCCTTCTTCCCTTCGATCCGAAGAAAGCGGATCAATGTCGGCTCAATCACGTGTTCCTCGAGCCCGCCGGTCCCATCGGATATCACGAGCAGTGTCTTCCACTTCTTACCATCCGTTGACGCTTTCAGCACGTATTGGACTGCATGCGTCTCACCCCAGGAAATCTTCACGCGGTTGATCCGGTTCGTTTTCTTCCAGGACAGCCCGAACCATTGTGCTTCCAGTCCGTTCGACTTTGTCCACGCGGCCGAATTCCATCGCGTGTCAGGAATCCCATCGATGGCGCTCGCTGGTTTGAAATGTGGACCGATCGTGGAGTACGACGAAGCGGTTGCCGCGGCGAACCGGGCAAGATTCCCGGGTGGAATCACGGAATCTGCGTCGATCATCTCCAGGGCCAAAATGGAATACGGAGGAAGAGAAACCGGAAAGGAGGGAGAGACATCGTTCCTGTCCTCAATCTGTCGGTATGACCGTTTCTCGTCCAGGACCCACACCTTTGCCCGTCGCTGAGGGACGAACTGATCGATCGTTACGACCGCACTTGTCGATGTTCGTTTTGATTTGTTGATGAGCACGAGTGAAAGTTTCTTGCCCGAGCGGCTGGCATAAGCCGAAAGCGCTTCGGTCCCGCCCGTCACGGAACAAACATCGTCCCGGAGATGCGCGCGTAAAAGGGGAAATGTGTAGTAGCTGTATCGCGGCTTGTTGCTCCCCTCCGATGAGAGGTATCCAAAATCTCCGCCGCGCGGCGGATAGAAATTGTGCAATGCCCAGAAACACGCAATGTCCGTACCGAGCTCTCCCATTGCTCCGAGCATGTCGGCTGTCCATAGCGCGTTCACCATCTGAATCGTCTGGGGTCCCGGTGAATGATTGACGGAGTTGTATCCGACATTGACGTACATGACGGAAGAAGCCCTGGCCGGACCTAACGCTTCCTCCACATCGCTCCGAAGTTTGCTGAACAACCGGCGGTACTCTCCGACTGTTGCGAAAAGCGTATCGTCGTTCTCTTTTCCCCACTGCTGGGGGAAATAGGTGAAGGTAAGCATGTCGATGTAGTCATGTGCGGCTTTGAGAACACGCGGCGCCCAGTTCTCCGGATGGGATCCGAGCGGAACATTGGTCGCCACTTTTATGGTGGGATCAACCGAGCGCATTGCCGAAACGAACCTGATATATTTCTTCGCATACTCTTCCGGCGGAACATGGCCGCGCGCCCAGGTGCCCCACTGCTCGTCGCCGACTTCCCAAAGCTTGACGTTGTAGCTCTTGGTGATATTGCAGTCGCGAACCCACGCAGCGGCAAGTTCGGGGGGCTCGTTGAAATTCACCGTGATGAACGGCTCTGCTCCAACGGCCCGGCAAAGGGCGATGTACTCGTCCGTATCCATCTCGGTGGAACGGTTGGATGGAGCGTTCCAGACATACTGGTCTGCGTCGTTCCCGCCGGGATACTTGAGGAGCGTGATACCGGATGCTCTGATCTTGCTGATCGCATCACGATCAGCAGTCAGAAGCGCGTCGCCGGGAGGACCCGGGAAAAGCGACTCATCCCACCGTGCGGTATTTATTCCGTACAACCAGG
>DOWV01000055.1:14360-23122 GCA_003519375.1 Bacteroidota bacterium | reverse complement strand
AGCCGCAGTCTCATAGTCGGATGCGGAGTGTGCGCCGAAGTCCGCCCCATCGTGAAGGAAATATTCATCGCTGTACAGAAAGCGGAGTTCTTCTGCCGTCAGCCGGGGATCAAGGAAAACAAATGTGCACTCGGAACACTGCCTGGCCTGGTACCGCTTCAGCTGGAATTCGTAGTAGATCGGAAAATCGCGGGAGACATCCTTCTGACAAAGAGGGCAACGAGAAGCCATCTCAAAAAGCCTCACGCAAAGTCGCGAAGCCGCAAAGTCCATCCAAAATATTTAATTCTTGGCGACTTGCTTGCCCCGACCTGCCCCGATGTCTTGTATCGGGGACGTTTTGGTCCGGGGGCGGCTTTGCCTGTCCCGCTTTTCGGGATCCCGTACCACGGGACCCGCCTTCCAGAATTCTGTGGGGCAGGCGGGCGTGATTCTCTTCATCAATCTTGAGATAGGTTCTAGCCATTGGCGCTCTCCTCGCTGCCATGCCTGTGCACTATGAGCGGAGCAGCTCTTCACAAGCATCGATAACACGTTTTACCGGGAGATGCTCCATGCAACGGTAAGCCTTGTTCGTGCACGCGGGCTGGTAGAAGCAACGACACGGCTTATCGGGTTCGAGGATCGTGCCGAGTCCGTACAGCTCGAATTCATGCTTGTTGAAGATATTGTTGAACAGAACGATTTTTTTCCCCAGCCCGATCGTGATGTGCATCGCCATCGTGACGCCCGTGACGACAAGGTCGCACTGATCGACGAGTCCGATGAACTGCTGAAGGGGAAAATGGCCGAAGTACTTTCCCTTTGTCGCGCGCGCAAGTTTGAGATTCTTTGCATGCTCCAGCTCGCCGCCCAAGAAAACGACCTCGTACCCTTTCTTCTTGAGCGCTCGTGCGAGGGCGTTCCAGTTCTTCTCGTCCCACAAACGCGAGGTCCAGCGCCCGCCGCATCCGGTGTTCAATCCGACAACCTTCCTGCGTTTGTTGATCTTCCAGGGCGATGCCGCCGGAGCGGGCTTGTCCATGATGTACCGCTCACCGTTAAACGAGAAACCGCAAATTTCGAAAATCTCCTGCGGGTAACTTTTGCGGTTGGCCTGACTTACATCGTCAAAGATTCCGGTAACGTACTTATCCTCGGATGCAGCATCAGCCGGAGAGATGACGCCATGGACCAGGCGAAATCCCTTTTTGGTGTCAGCCTGAATTTGCTCGGCGAGGGCGCATGCCTCGCGATCTTTATCAAGGTTGTAAAGAATATCGAATCGAACGGAGCGCAGGGCGACGATATTCTTCAGGGTGAATCCCAACGGCTCGTCGACGAGCGACGGGAGGATCTCCGGCGTCAGCGTCAGCCACCAGATTCGTGCGGACGGAGAGGATGATTTCAGTTTGTGCAGAAGCGGTGTTGTGCGGATGACATCGCCGATTGCACCGAGCTTGATGATAAGAATGTTGGACGTGATTCTATCGTAATTAGGGCAGAGGGTTCCGGCGCTGTCGAAGCAGTGAACGCCGAATTGCTTGTGGGGTTTGCAGGGTACGTCGCCTCGAAAGAACCGGCAGTCAGTTTTGAGCGGAATCACGTCGGTTTCCAGGCTTCGTTATTTGAGCGTTTCTTTGATCGAGTACGTCGTCTCGTCCCGCTGCTGGCGGTTGATCATTTCACCGAGGAGGCCGAATGAGACGAACTGAGCGCCGATAATGATGAACAGGATTCCGACAAGGAAGAGCGGCCTGTTGCTGAGCGAGGTTCTTCCCAAGAGCCATTCGACGGAAAGGTAACCGTCGATGAACACTCCGATCATGAACGAAATGAGTCCCCAAACCCCGAACAAGTGAAGGGGACGGCGGATGTACCGTGTTGTAAAAAGAACGGTCAGAAGATCGAGGAATCCGCGGGAAAGGCGGCTGATGCCGAATTTCGTGTGGCCGTACTTTCTCGGATGATGTTGAACGACCTTCTCGCCGACGCGAAATCCCGCCCAGTGCGCAAGAGCCGGGATATAGCGGTGGAGTTCGCCGTAGACATTGATGTTCTTGACCACGTCGTTCCGGTACGCCTTGAGGCCGCAATTCATGTCGTGGATCGGTATGCCGGTCATCATTGCCGTGACAGAGTTCGCGAGACGGGACGGAATGGTCTTGGAGAGGGGATCATGCCGGCGTTGCTTCCAGCCGGACACGAGATCGAACCCTTGTTCGAGCGTCTCGATGAGCGACGGAATCTCGGCAGGATCGTCCTGAAGATCCGCATCCATCGTGATCACGACATCACCCCGGGCTTCGTGGAAACCGACCGACAGGGCCGCAGATTTGCCAAAATTTCGCCGGAATCGAACCACCCTGACACGTGCATCGGAGGCATGAAGCTCCTGCAAAACTCCGAAAGAGTTGTCCGTACTCCCATCGTCGATGAAAATTATCTCAAACGGTTTTCCGAGGGAGCCCGCGGCGTCCACGATTTGCTGATAGAGTTCCTTCAGCGAATCTTCTTCGTCAAGGAGAGGAATGACGACAGAGAGGTACGGCGTCGTGGACTTCGCCGTGGTTTTTGTATTCGAGCGCGGTGTCGTTCTCTTGGGCATACGATAAGGTCAGTAAACGTGGATGAAAGTAACGCAAATTCGTCCGAAATGCAACGCTCTCACCGTCTCGTTGATAATAGGGGAGGTGTTCTGTATATTGACCCGGTCTCTCGCATGCTTCCTCCAAAAAAATCTCTCGGGCAGCATTTTCTTCGTGATGAAAACATTGCCCGCAACATCGTCGACAGCCTTGAGCTTCGCCCCGCCGATTTTCTCGTTGAAATCGGTCCGGGGCAGGGTGCGCTGACGAAGCATCTCGTCGGGCGCACGGCGGGGCTCACGGTCATCGAGGTCGATGAGCGCGCGATCCACCTTCTGCGGGATTCCTTTGGAGATGCCATCACGATCGTCCATGCTGACGTCCGGACCGTATCCCTCGGAGAGATTGCGCGGTCGGGACGGCTCCGGGTTGTGGGCAACATCCCGTACAACATCACCAGCGAGATCCTGTTTTGGCTCTTCGACGCGCGGGAGCATGTCGGGGACGCCACACTGATGGTGCAACTTGAAGTTGCACAGCGATTCGTGGCGAAGAAAGAAACGAAAGCGTACGGCATTCTGTCGATCTATCTGCAGCTCTACGCGGAAACCGAACTCCTTTTCAGAGTCTCGCGGAACTCGTTTTTTCCCCGGCCCGACGTCGATTCCGCGATTGTCCGGCTCCGTTTCAATCACGATCTTCCTCAGTTCGACGAGCACCTTTTCCGGGCCATTGTCCGCGGTACGTTCGGGAAGCGGCGGAAGACGCTTCGAAACGGCCTCCGGTTTATGGGATTCACCGACGACCAGTTAGACGGCTGTACTCTCGATTTGAGCCGCCGGCCGGAAAACCTTGTTGTGGAGGACTTTCTGGAGCTGACCCGCCAGCTCAAGAAACTGCCTGAATCAAATCAAAAGACGGAATAGTTCCTGGTATTGGCGCTCTGATGAAACAAGGCGCCCCATAGTCACTCCCGAATGTCTCTATCGGGGGTCCAGATCACTGAACCACTAGAGTGCTGGGTCACGAGTTGCACATGACTGGACACCCGCTTGAAGCGTGCGGGTGTGACAATTGTGCTTTTTATGGTCCTCGACTGCTTCTGCAAAATGCAGGGACCAGCAGAGACTCTTCTCTCGGATACAAACTAATTAGAAAATGACTCTGAAACGCTCCATATCTCATCTTTCACCCGGCGATCTTGTATCGATCTTGTTTCTTTTCCTCATCACCGCGCTGAACCTTGTCTTCCACGCACGGGTCGAGCAGTGGCTGACGCTTGTAATCGTGAATATTGCCGTCATTGCTCTGGTCGCCCTTCTTGCGTGGGGCGCAGAGACGAAAAAGAACCGCCTGCTGACCGGTCTCCACCGATGGTATTGCTATTTCATCATACTCTTCATTTTCAAAGAGATCTATCTGATGATTCGGCCCATTCACCCCGTCGACTACGATCAGCTCTTTATTTCGATCGACCGGATGATGTTCGGCGTCAACCCGACCGAATGGATGGCGCAGTTCGCGAATCCGATTCTGACAGAGATTCTTCAGGTTGCCTACTTTTCGTATTACATCCTCTTCATTGTTCTCGGTGTTGAACTCTACCGACGCTACACCATCGACGATTTTGACAAAGCGGCGTTCCTCATAGTCTACGGGTTCTATCTGTCGTATCTCGGGTATTTCGCGCTGCCCGGTGTAGGTCCCCGTTTCACGCTTCACAATTTTTCCCTGATCGGGCTCGAGCTGCCGGGAATTTTCCTCACAGACTATCTCCGTGCAATCATCAACGCCGGCGAATCGATCCCGCAGTCGCATCCAAATCCGATCGAGGTGGTTCAACGCGATGTCTTTCCGAGTGGACATACGCAGCTGACCATCATCGTGATGACCCTGGGCTTTCGCCATCGGCTGAAAGCCCGCTGGTTCCTTCTCTCGTGCGGATCTCTCCTCGTCGTTGCAACCGTCTATCTCCGGTATCATTACGTCATCGATCTCATCGCGGGCGCACTCCTCGCGTGGTTCACGATCTGGAGCGGCGACCGGCTCGAGGTCTGGTGGAGGGATAAAACGAACAGGCTCCGCGGCGAAACATTGACTTGAAACTCTGCGTAAATTCACCTATGTTTTTTCAGCACCAGCACTTCACTCTTTCGACGGCGTTGTTTGAGACGGTATGACCCAGGAACAGATTCTCAAGGACCTTGAAGCTCTCGCGACGAACAGCGGCATCGCTGTCCGCTACGAGAAAGGGGATTTTGAAGGCGGGTTCTGCGTTCTCAAGACAGAACGCCTGATCGTCGTCAACAAGAAACTCGCCCCGGCCAAAAAAGCCTCCGTCCTTGCACAGGGTCTCGCCGAAATCGGCATCGAAGATCGTTATCTCAAGCCCGCGATCCGTGATTATATAGAGGAAGAACTGGCTCGCGCCGTTCGTTGAGCCGGGATTCTGGACCTTCCTCGATTCTGAAGACCACAAACTCCTAGAGAGCATCCGTTGGGATACACACTCCTTCTGGAAGGCATTCTTATCGGATTCGCATTGGCTCTTCCGATAGGCCCCATCGGTATCCTCTGTATCCGGAAAACCGCCACGGAAGGACATTTTTCCGGGATGGTGGTTGGATTCGGCGCCGCATTGGCCGACGCACTTTACGGATTTGTTGCCGCATTCGGCCTTACGATCATCTCGGACACGCTTCTCTCGCAACAGATGTGGATTCGGCTCATCGGAGGAGCGGCGCTGTGCTACCTGGGCGTGAAGACATACCTCGCAAAGCCGCCTGACGCGGCGCAGCCAGCCAATGGACGGGGATATGTGGGTTCTTTCATCTCGACGTTCCTTCTGACCCTGACAAATCCGCTCACCATCCTTGCGTTTCTCGGTGTCTTTGCCGGGTTCGGACTTCGTGAGAGCGAATTGAGCCTCGGCTCTGCGAGCACGCTGATTGCCGGCGTCTTCCTCGGCTCTTCACTCTGGTTTTTCTTGCTGAGCTACAGCATTACGCTCTTTCGCAACAAGATCAACGCAACCGGTCTCGGATGGGTAAACAGGATCTCCGGTTTCTTGATCATCATTTTCGGAATCGTCGCGATCATCAGTTTCTTCCGATAAAACCCGGTTTGTCCCGGGAACGAGACGGCAGGGAATCGGACTTTACAACGGCGATCGGAGCTGCGCTGTGTACGTCCACCGCGTGACCCCGGTGTGGCAACAGAACGATTCTCGGAGCGAGCTGTCTATGGAGAAAATCAAAAAACAGATTCCGTTTCTCATAGTCCTCATTGCCTCCGCTTTTGTCATCCTCACACTTTTCCCCCGGTCGCATCCGCTCGGCGGGCTCCGCCTTCCCCTCGACGCAGCAGAGATTGAAGTGCGGTCGCGGGAATTTCTCTCGAGCCTCGGCGTCGCGACCGAAGGAGCTGCAGCGCAAGCCCAGCTGCACTACGACGAGTCTCTCTTACGGCAGATCATGGAGCTCAATGGAATCGAGAAGGCGAACGAGATGGTCAGCCGGGGGATACCCGTGCACTACTGGAATGTTGGATGGAAAAGTTCTTCGATGTTTCGTATCTCGTCGAGCGACACCCGCGACGCCTCAAAGCAGGCAGAGCAGGTTTCCGAAATCCTGAGAGGCACTATCTTTACGCGCCTCGGGCCCGAAGGAAAAATCATCGAGTACGACCGGAAGGTTGCGGACAGCGTTGCTCTCCCGAGCCTGAGTGAAGCCGAAGCGAAAAGCCTCGCGTTGTCGTTCATGAGGCGCTACGCTGCAGCTGCTGCTTACCTGCCTGACACCGTGGCGCCTGCCGCGTCCAAACGCATCGAGCAGAAGAACCGGTCGGATTACGAGTTCATCTGGAACACAAAATCGCCCGAGCTCGATAACCCGGTGAAGATCACGATGCTCGTGGTTGGAAACGAGATTGCCCGCTACGAAGAAGAGATTACGGTGCCGGAAAAGTTCAAAAGATCCGACGTTGAGAAAGTCTCGCAGATCGTGCTCCCGATTGTCTACTCCTGCATCGTACTTATCATGATCGTTGTGGCTTTCCGCCGGTTCAGGTCGTTCGAGCTGGGCTTCAGACTTGCCACATTCGTTGCACTCGTGTCCTCTGCGGTCCTTGCAGTCCAGATTTATCTCTCGTACCGGTCCGATCCGGGGTGGGAGATCCTGATTCCGCTGATTCTTGGCCCGTTGTTTTACGGCGGTGGCCTCGTGCTGGTCTGGGCTGTCGGTGAATCTGTCGCGCGTGAAACGTGGAAGGAAAAACTCATCCCGTTCGATCTTCTTTCCAAAGGCTACGGATTCCATTCGCGGGTTGGAGAAGCAGCGGTTCGGGGAGTGAGCATCGGGGCGGCGGCATTCGCGGCAAGCCTGCTCCTTGCGTACGTGGCCGGCAAATTCACGATCACCTGGGTGTCGATGGCAGGTGGTGAGAGCGTCAACCAGGTCTTTGGATCGTTCGCCACGTGGCTCTACGTGCTGGGTCATGGAGTGAGTGCCAACGCGTACAAGCTCTCGCTCGTGATTCTTTTTTCCCTTTCGTTCCTCCGAAAGTGGATCCTCTCGCCTGTGCTCCTCATCGTGGCGGGGGCACTCGTTATTGCGTTGACGTCACAGGACCACATCTCTCCGCTCTGGTTGGGAATTCTCATCCAGGCCATTGTCTCCGGGGTGATTGTGTGGAGCTTCTATCGCTATGACGCGTTGGTGACGTTTCTGTCGCTCTATACCCTGACGGTTTTGGATGAGGCAGGCCCGATGATCGTGTCGGGTCACCAAACGTACGTCATCTCCGGCTACATCGTCGCCTCGGTCCTGGGTCTGCTCGTGCTTGCCGGCCTCGCGGTATTGACGAAGAAAAAGGAACTGACGGACTTCGACGATATCATGCCTGCATTCGCACGGCACATCACCGAGCGGCAGCGGCTTCAGCAGGAACTTGAAATCGCCCGAAGTGTGCAGATGAGCTTCCTGCCGAAAGCCAATCCAAGCATCGTCGAGCTCGATATTGCTTCCCGTTGCGCACCGGCTCTCGAAGTAGGGGGAGACTACTACGATTTCCTCAACCTGAAGGACAAACGGCTTGGTGTTGTTGTTGGCGATGTTTCGGGGAAAGGCACGCAGGCTGCATTCTTCATGACACTCACGAAGGGCTTTGTCCATGCGCTGGCGGAGGTCTCGAATTCGCCGTCGGCGGTGTTGACGCAGGTGAACAAGCTCTTCTATGAAAATGTCGACCGCGGAGTCTTCATCAGCATGGTGTATGGTATTTTTGATACCGCCAAAAGCCAGTTGACGCTGGCGCGGGCGGGCCACAATCCGGTGATCATGCGAAAAACAAAGGCCGATCAGGTGCAGGTTGTCAACCCGATGGGCCTGGCCCTGGGCCTGGATCCGGGCGAAACCTTCTCGAAGTCCATTCAGGAAGTGTCGATCCCTTTTCAATCCGGAGACCTTTTCGTATTCTATACCGATGGCTTCCCCGAAGCCATGAACAAGACCATGGAAGAGTTCGGGGAAGAGCGATTGTGTCAAACCGTCCAGAAATACGCTCACGGAAGCGCGGCGGAGATCATGGACGGCGTTTTCGCCGAGATGAGGCAATTCGTGGGGAAGGCGAAACAACACGACGATATGACGATCGTCGTCGTCAAGATTGTGTAACCTGAGCGTGGTAGAGTCCGATTTGTTCTTGGAATGATACAGGTGTGAATCGGACTCTACGAGCCTCAATCAAACGGAGCACGTATGCGAATCCTCGTGATCAACGGACCAAACCTCAACCTGCTCGGGAAACGGGAGCCGTCGCTGTACGGCACAACGACCTTCTGGGACATCGAGAACCAGCTCAAGAAGAAATTTCCCGAGGTGATCTTCGAGTACTTCCAATCGAATAGCGAAGGTGTGCTGATCGACCACATACACCAGGCAGTGGACGGAGCATTCGACGGTCTGGCGATCAATCCCGGGGCGTATGCGCATTATTCCTACGCAATCCGCGATGCGATCTCCACGCTGAAAATCCCTGTCGTGGAAGTGCACATGACGAACGTCTACGCGCGTGAAGAATTCCGGCACCATTCGGTGATCGCTCCCGTATGCAAGGGAGTCGTTGCCGGCTTCGGCGCGATGAGCTATTTGCTCGCCGTGCAGTTCCTTGTTGAAGCGGCGGGGAAGAAGTAAGACG
>DOWV01000055.1:12808-14231 GCA_003519375.1 Bacteroidota bacterium | reverse complement strand
GTGAGACGGAAGACGTGAGACGATACAGAAAACGACAGTAAATAGTGAATTGTGAATAGCAAATTGTGAATCGGCTCGAATTACCTAACAGCTAATAGCTAATAGCTTTCAAGAACCCCCAGCGCATGATTAAAGCAGTCATCTTCGATCTCGACAACACGCTCGTCGACTTCATGGCGATGAAGGCTCAAGCTGTCGACGCGGCGATCCATGCCATGCGCGATGCCGGTCTTGGTCTGGCGCGTGATGAGATACGCAAGCGCATCGATGCCATTTATGCTGAGCGAGGCATCGAGTTTCAAAATGTTTTCGATCAACTCTTGTTCAATGAATTCAGCAAAGTCGATCACAAGATCCTTGCCTCCGGCATCATCGCGTACCGGCGCGCGCGTGAAGCGGCCCTCGTCTTGTATCCGCATGTCTATCTGACCCTTGTTCAGCTGGTGAAAATGAACCTGAAGATCGCGGTGGTTTCCGATGCGCCTGGACGCGAAGCGTGGCTTCGGCTCTGCTACCTGAACCTGCATCATCTCTTCGATGCCGTGGTGACGTTCGACGATACGAAAATGCGAAAGCCGAACCCGGAGCCATTTGTTGAGGCGTTGAAACGTTTGGGAATAAAAGCTCACGAGGCGCTGATGATCGGTGACTGGGCTGAACGTGATGTCGTCGGCGCAGCCCAGGTGGGTATGAAGACTGTGTTCGCGCGGTACGGTGACACGTTTGGCACGGTGGTGTCGCATGCCGACTACGAGGTGGATGATATTACGCAGCTCATCGACATCGTGAGACAGTTGAACAGGGAAGCGTAACGATGGGATCGATACTGGGCATCGGTGTTGACGTTGTCGACGTGAAGCGCATGAAGGTGGCGATCGACGCCTGGGGTCCGGCGCTCGTCAAAAAGATGTTCACCGAGACCGAGGTGGCCTACTGCAAGTCGAAGAAGAAACCTCACGAGCATTTTGCGGCGCGGTTTGCGGCAAAAGAAGCAGTGAGCAAGGCGATGGAGACAGGCTGGAGCGGGCAATTCCGCTGGCGCGACGTGGAGGTGGTGAATGAAATCTCCGGAGCGCCCAAAGTCGTGCTGCACGACTATGTTGCCTCACAGCTTGCCCAGTGCAAAGTGCACGTCTCCCTCTCCCACACAGAAAACACGGTCGTGGCGTTCGCCATCATCGAGAAGAAAGAGTGATTCTTCACGGGCAGATCGGGCCCGATTGCAAATCAGTCCGCTTTTCTCTATCTTTTGTTTGCGGAAGGCATTCAAGACCCCTCACGGATCAGGGAACCTGGCATGAAGCACATTGGCATCAAGAAGCTCTATTACTCGATCAGCGAAGTCAGCACCATCACTGGCCTCGAGCAATACGTCCTCCGTTACTGGGAGTCGGAATTTCCTCAGCTGAAACCCGCCAAGAAT
>DOWV01000055.1:9075-12708 GCA_003519375.1 Bacteroidota bacterium | reverse complement strand
TCTACACAAACAAAGACATCAAGCTGATTCTCTACATCAAGAAACTCCTCCGCGATGAGCGGTACACCATCGAAGGCGCGAAGAAGGTGCTCGAAGAGTACGTGCCCGAAACCGACGCGCCGGAGCAGCTTGAGCTCCTGAATGTTCCTCAAAGGAAGAAGATCCAGGATGAAGAGGTCCGAGCCGAGATGATCGAGGTGAAGCAGCTTCTCGAGGAGATTGCAGACAAGTTGAAGTGAGCCGGTCGGTAGTCGAGCGAACTCATCTAATCGGAAGCCGCGTCCTCCCGATTTCACTCCCGTACCATCCTCTTAGCCGCCATTCCATTACTCGACTACTCCACTACTCACTACCCGCAACCATAAACATCTGCGTTCCCGTTGGTCCGATCGCGGATCGGACGCTACCGTTCCTCCCCAATTCCTCCCTTCCCTTTTTCTCGAATTCTTTCTACCTTTTCCGCCATCTGAGCAGCTCTTTCATCGAACGGAGCCGCCGCGCCGCTGAACCCTCCGTTCGCTCACCGCCTTACTCTCCCAGAGGAGCCATATGGATGTTGCATCGGTCGGTCGCGGTCTTCTCGGCCTCATCATCGTCACCGCTCTCGCGTTCGCGTTCTCTGCCAACAGGCGGGCGATCAATTGGCGGCTCGTCGGAGTGGGACTGGGCCTGCAGTTTCTCTTCGCGCTCTTCGTACTGAAGACCGCCATCGGACGGGACATCTTTGATCTTATCAGCAGAGCGTTCGTCCGCCTCTTTGCCTTCGCGCTGAACGGAGCTCAGTTTGTGTTCGGGTCGCTCGCAACCCCACCCGGAGAGGGCGGAAGTCTCGGGTTCTTCTTTGCCTTCCAGGTCCTGCCCACCATTATTTTCTTCGCATCGCTCATGGCGATATTGTATCACCTTGGAATCATGCAGCGTGTGGTGCAGGGCATGGCCTGGGTGATTGCGAAGTTCATGAAGGCGAGCGGAGCAGAATCGCTGTGTGTCGCGGCGGCGACGTTTATCGGACAGACAGAAGCGCCGCTCGTGATCCGGCCGTACATCGCCAAGATGACACAGTCTGAACTCTATACCATCATGGTGAGCGGCATGGCGCACATCGCCGGAGGTGTGATGATCGCCTACTACACGCTCCTTGGCGCCGCGTACGCGAAATCTTATGCCCTGGGTATTGATGCGTCACAGATCTATTTCGCGGGACACCTGCTCGCCGCTGTGATCATGGCAGCGCCTGCCACGATCGTGGTCGCTAAAATGCTATTGCCGGAGACGGAAGAGCCTCTCACGATGGGGACGGTAAAACTCAAGATCGAGAAAATGCATTCGAATGTCATCGAAGCTGCGGCTTCGGGTGCATCGGATGGAGTGCGACTGGCCCTGAACGTGGGCGGTATGCTAATCGCGTTTATAGCATTCATTGCGCTGATTAATTTTCTCCTCGGATTGGCTGGCGATGCTACGGGCCTCAGCGCAACCTGTCAGGCCAGCTTCGGCAAGCCGCTTTCCCTTGAGCTCCTCTTCGGACTGGTGTTTCAATTTATTGCTTTTGCCATCGGTGTGCCGTGGGGAGATGCGCTGAATGTCGGAAGTCTGATGGGGATCAAGCTAGTGCTCAACGAGTTTGTTGCCTACTCTCAAATGGCGGACGTTGTGTCCGGCCATCGGCTGTCAGAAAAAGCGATTGTCATTGCCACGTATGCCCTCTGTGGTTTTGCAAATTTCTCATCCATAGCCATCCAGATTGGCGGTATCAGCCCTCTGGCAGAAAACCGGCGCGCCGACATAGCAAAACTGGGATTCCGTGCGCTTCTGGGGGGTACCATCGCGACGTGGATGACGGCGTCAATTGCTGGAATGTTCGTGAGTTGAGGGATAATCCATTGATTTGAACACAGACGACACAGATGATACTGACTTCCACAGATGAAAACTTTATGATATAAATATTTATCTGTGGAAATCTTGTAGCATCTGTGTATTCAGTGTCCTATTCTATGAGCCACCAGGGTCTTTCTCAAGTGATCAGCGCATGAACAATACGACTAAACGCTACCAGTGGTTTGCCCTTGGAGACCTGAACGGTTTCTTCGGGCTCATGTTCGACAACCTCACCGTGCTCTCGTTTCTTGCAGGAATTCTGGTGTTCGTTTTCAAGTTCCCCGCAGAAATCGTGTACACGAGAATGTTTCCGGGAACCGCGTTTGGAGTGCTCTTCGGCGATATTGTCTACACGTGGATGGCATTCCGCCTTGCGAAGAAAACCGGCAACACGACGGTAACGGCGATGCCGCTCGGGCTCGACACACCGTCGACGATCGGAATTGCACTCGTCGTTCTCGGCCCGGCGTTCGTCGGATTGAAGGCAGAAGGAATGTCGGAGCTTGACGCCGCGATGATGACATGGTATATCGGTATGGCGACCATGGTCATGATCGGCGTCCTGAAAGTGGTCTTTTCGTTTATCGGTCAGTGGGTACAAAGGGTTGTGCCGCAGGCGGGACTCCTCGGATCGCTGGCGGGTATCGGTCTTGCCCTTATCGGCCTCACGCCGCTTGTCGATGTGTTCGGTGTGCCGATCGTCGGCATGATCTCGCTCGGTCTCATTCTCTACACGCTCGTCGCACGCATCCGGCTGCCGAAAAACTTCCAAGTGTTTTCGCGGCGATCTTCATCGGCACCGCGCTCTATTACATTTTTGGTTCGACAGGCTGGATGGGAGGGACGTACGCGGGCGCTCCTCCGCTGGAGTTTCACTTCGGATTGCCGACACCGACGCTTGGTTTCCTTGACGGGTTCACCCATGCCCTCAAATACCTGCCGATCGCGATCCCGTTTGGATTGCTGACGGTGGTCGGAGGAATCAACGTGACGGAGAGCGCGAAAGTTGCCGGCGATGACTACAATACAAGGAGCATTCTTCTCACGGAAGCAGTTGCAACACTGATCGCGGGATTGTGCGGCGGCGTCGCGCAGTCGACACCGTACATCGGTCAACCTGCCTACAAACGCATGGGTTCACGCGCCGGCTATACGCTGATGACGGGTTTGTTCATCGGACTCGGGGGGATCCTCGGGTATGTTTCGTTCTTTGTAGAACTCATCCCGCGAGCCGTTCTGGCGCCGATTCTTATTTTCGTCGCCCTCGATATCGTTGTGCAGTCGTTCCTAGCCTGTCCTCGACGGCACGCACCGGCCGTCGCGTTCGCGTTCTTCCCGACCATTGCAAGGCTTCTTTCCATCAAACTCGGCAATCCCGAGTTCGTGCCGGTCGAGAATTTCCAGAAACTCATCACTGCATCCGGCAAATCGCTGCCCGAACTGCTGGTGACGATTGCACTCGGAAACGGATTTATCCTCACGGCGATGCTCTGGGGCGGATTTCTCGCCGAACTGATCGACCGGAAGCTGAGAACCTCGGCAGTCTATCTTTTCCTTCTGGCCGGATTGACATTCTTTGGCGTCATTCACTCCGCATCGCCAGATGGAGTGATGTATCTGCCATGGATGCTTGACGAGTTCATGCGGAAGATTCCGTACCAGTTTACGGTAGCCTATGTCGCGTTCGCCGTGATGCTGCTCCTCCTTTCGTTCACGAAGGGGTCACGCGAGCCGATGCCGGAACACGACTAG
>DOWV01000055.1:1386-8868 GCA_003519375.1 Bacteroidota bacterium | reverse complement strand
CTAGCGAGATGTTGAAAGAAGAAGTCATCTCTCCCTGATGGCACCACCGACGCGATAAGACCGCCCCTTCATCATATCCAGCATGGAGGTCTCCGATGCGCTCACTCCCTTTTTTCCTGTTGCTCCTGGCACACTCTGCCTTCTGCCAGGTTTCGCCCATCGCTCATCTCAATTCCCCCCGGGGCAACATATCCATCGACTTCAGGATCGATCAGGAAAGAGTGCCCCAGTGGCGAGTATCCGGTCCGGGCGGGACCTTGCTGACATGGTCGCGTCTGGGCTTGACCTTGGACCACGGACGCCCGCTGACGTCCGGCTTCACATTGGTCGATTCCTCTACCGTGGAACACGACGAAACCTATCCGGTGGTGGCAGGCAAGTCGAAGCAGGCGCGCGACCATTTCCGTGAGCTTCGCGTCACGCTGGAGGAATCTGCAATGCCCCATCGCCGGCTCGAGCTGGCATTTCGCGCTTACAATGATGGTGTGGCATTTCGATATGTGCTTCCGGATCAACCATCACTCGCGGCGTTCGGCATCATTCAGGAGAACACGGAGTTCCACTTCCCTGAAGACCTCAAGGCGTGGGCTTTCCAGATCAACACGTTCCGCTCTTCGTATGAAGGACTGTACCTGCCGACGATGTTGAGCGCGATCCCGGACACCGGATTGGTTTACCCTCCGCTCACATTGCAGCGGTCTGATGGTGTAACCATGTCGATCACCGAGGCAGAGTTGACCGACTATGCGGGTATGTACTTCCGCGGGATGCCTGGAACAGCACTTCAGGTTGCTCTGGCCCCGCGGCTGAACGATGGCAACATATGTGTGCGTGGCCGTACGCCGTTTCCTTCTCCCTGGCGAGTTATCATGATCGGCAAAAAACCGGCGGACCTGATCGCGTCCACCATCATCGAGAATCTCAGCTCCCCATGCGCCATCCAGGACGTTTCATGGATCAAACCGGGCAAGGCCATTTTTCCGTGGTGGCCGAATTTCTTTTCGGACAAACCCGGAGTGGCCAGTAAATTGGGTTTTGAGAACCAGAAGTACTATATCGACTTTGCGGCGGAGAACAACATCGAGTACCTGGAATTGGAACCGCCCTGGTACGGCGACGAAACTGGGTGCATCGAGCATCCGGAAAAGTATGACATAACGAAACCGGTCCCTGAGCTTCGACTGCCTGACCTCTTTGAGCACGCGCGGAAGAAGCAGGTCGGCATCTTCCTTTGGGCGCATTGGGAAAATGTCGATCGCCAGGGCGATGACGCCTTTGCCCTGTACAAGAAATGGGGCGCTGCGGGCGTCAAGATCGATTTCATGAACCGTGACGATCAGGAAATGGTACAATGGTATCACAAGACCCTGAAGAAAGCGGCCGAGCACAGGCTGATGGTCTACTTTCATGGCGCTTACAAACCGACCGGCACGAGGCGCACATATCCTCACCTCCTCACTCAGGAAGGTGTCCTGGGGAACGAGCAAAACAAAGTCACGTACCTGGCCACGCCGGAACATACCGTCACGCTTCCTTTCACACGCATGCTCGTCGGGCCTCTGGACTTCACCCCAGGCGGATTTCGTAATGCTACTGCTGCGCAATTCAAGCCGGACTATAACCGCCCGATGGTCATGGGTACGCGCTGTCATCAGTTGGCGATGTTCGTGGTGTACGAAAGCCCTCTCGAAATGGTATGCGATGATCCCGGTGCCTACCGCAATCAACCCGGGCTGGACTTCATTCGGGATGTTCCAACCAGTTGGGACGAGACCGTAGCGATCGACGGAGAGATCGGTGAATATGTTATCATCGCCAGAAGGCGCGGAGAAGATTGGTATCTCGGCGCGATGACAAACTGGACGGCCCGGGAGATACAGATTCCGCTCTCGTTTTTGGGTCAGGGTGAATATCTGGCGGAGATATATGAGGATGGACCGGACGCCGACACGAGCCCTACACAAGTGGCGATAGCGACAAAAACCGTGACCGCGAGACACTCGCTCGTCGTGCGGCTTGCCCAGGCAGGGGGATTGGCGGTCCGCTTCCGGAAATAGTCGTGAAACCTGTCAGGTTTCTCCCGTGATACACTGGAAACCTGACAGGTTTGAGATTGAACAGTGTTAAACCTTTTCCGTCCGGCACTGTCGAAAGCAAAAACGTAAGGAGGAAGCGAGAATGAGAGCATCAAGATTTCCAGCATTATCGGCAATTCTGGGGGTGGTCGTAGCGCTCATGTTCACAGCGTGCAATGACCGGCATAATGTGAGCGGACCCAGGCAGATGAACTTCGAAATCGCCCAGTTCGCGATCATTGACTACGGTGATGTGGAAAACGGTATTGAGGATGCCACCACAGAGACCGAGATGGCCTTCAACAGCACGATGTTGAACTACAGCGTCATGGGCGGCGATAGGCCGTTCAACCCGGGCAATCCAGGGCTTCGGGGTATGCGGTGGTACGACCGGTTTGATTTCGGCAAGCATCTCGGATTCTTCTTCAGGCAGTTGAACCTGACGGACGATCAGAAGACGGCCGTGCGCGATCTTGCGAGGACATTCCACGCGAATATGAGGCCGCTCGTCCGGCAATTCTACGATGTGAACAAGTCCATCATCCAGGAGGCAAATGCACGCCGAAAGGCAATCGTGGATCAGGTGAAGGCCGGGACGCTGACACGTGAAGAAGCTGCAGCGCAGATCAGGGTTTTAAACCAGGCAACACGCGACAAGGTTAGCGCCAATCCCGACTCGCAGACGATCAAGACTTTGATGTGTGCAGAGAGGGACAAGCTTTTCACCGGCGTCAAAGCGATCCTTGAGGGAGATCAGGTAACGAGGTGGGATACCTGGATCGCAAGACTCAAAGGTCCGTGTGTACCCTGACGCATCAGATCTGCGTGTAAGGCCGGCCGTTGTCTGACCGGCCTTCCTTATTCAGAGGCCTGTCACAAGAAAGCAAAAGCCCCGGTGTGCACCACCGGGGCTTCGTCGTTTGTCCATATCCTATGGTTCCTGCAGGCAGCTTCTACTGAAATTGTCCAGTATACTTCCAGTTGCCCATCCGGCCTGACTCATCAATCGTTTCTATCACCGAGCCGAATCCTTTTATAGATGTGGCCTTGAATTGGATGTGGTCCTTGTCCACGACCTCGGCTTCGAACGCTGCGTTGTCATTCTGTTTGATTTTCTCCGGGATCTTGAATCCGGTGTAGCTTCCGGCGCCCCCGCCCATTTCCTGCGGACGGATGCGGTATTGGTAGGCAAAAGCCGCGAGATTATTCAAATCGTTGATGATCGCGTCCTTGTTGCTCTGGACCGGCGAAGCAGCCCGCGGTTTCGGAGCATTCTTCACGAAGTAACCCATCACTTGCGACCGTTGCTCGTCGGTCAGGTGCTTCGCGCTCTTCTTCAGAAGAAGTTCAAACGCGGCGATTTCTTCTTTTTCAGCCGGGTATCCAATGTTCTGATCCTTCGGCATTGCGTTTGAATTGGCGATCATTTTTCCCTTACTGTCAATAAACGCGTAGAAGGGAAGACCTGATTTTTCCCCTCCAAGCTCCTTCATGATCTCCGCCCCTCCAGGGTTCTCAAGCTCCTTCTTCTCCTTCGATTCCATGACGACAAGGTGAGTTACTGCATAGTTGGCTTCGATCAGCGGCTTGACTCCCGGATCCTCCAAACCTGCGTCCAGTCTCTTGCACCATCCGCACCAGGACGCGTGGAAAATCAAAAACACCGTTTTATCCGACGATTCTGCCTGCTTCACAGCGGCCTTCAAAACTTCCTGTGCGGGTTGAGGCTTCGCTGTCTGAGCTGATGCGATCAACGCGGCAAGCATGAGGGAGAGCACGAGAAGGAATCTGCGCATTGTAGTCTCCTGAGAGAATTGAGTGAGATCGTCGGGAGCTGAGGGATCAGACATCCGAAATGGGTCTTATTCCGAAGCCCGGTCTCTAACGAACATGTCCAAGCTAGACATTCTCATTCTCAATTACAAGGTCTCTCCATGCCAGGTCGAGTAGTACGTTGTCCGCAAATGGCGAAGACTCCCGAATTCGGAAACATCTGATGTTGCGCTTCTGCGAGGAATCAATTACGTTGTGT
The DNA here is from genome assembly GCA_003519375.1 of Bacteroidota bacterium. Lineage (GTDB taxonomy): Bacteria > Bacteroidota > Ignavibacteria > UBA10030 > UBA10030 > UBA9647. Next base: position 4,761 of record DOWV01000055.1, on the reverse strand, counting down.
CCGTCGCAGAATCAACGAATCGGTCTTTAAGAGATTCTACTCGCAGAGTCAGAATCCTGGTGACATCCAATAAAGAGGAAGTGCCCGAATGACCTCACGCGAACGAGTTATCAGTGCCTTCGAACGCCGCGGTTACGACCGCATTCCCATCAAACACGAAGCGACGCCAGAAGTAAACAAAATGATCATGCAGCATTATGGCCTCAGCAACATGGAACAGGTGCTGCGTGTCGTGGGTGACGACTTCCGGTACGTTGAGCCTCTCTACGTCGGTCCCGAGCTGCGCACGTTTCCCGACGGGAGTATCGAGGGCTATTTTGGCGAGCACTACCGGTACGCCCAGTTCGAAGGGGGACGCTACCTGGAATCATGCTACCTGCCGTACGCGGGCATCGAGACGCTCGACAAACTCGACCGCTCTCATTTCCCGAGCGCGGATTGGTTCGACTACTCGACCATCCGCCGGCAGTGCGAGTCGCTGAAAGACCGCTACGCCATCTGTTTCGGGACGGCGGGGGATATGGATTTCATCAACAGCATCGCGCGGGCCCGCGGGATGGAGGAAGTGCTCATGGATCTCCTGGAGGACAACGAGGTGTTTATGGAGATCATGGACGCCCGCTTCAAATTCTACTTCGAGCAGCATCGTCGCGTCCTGGAAGCTGCCGGAGGATTGATCGACTTCACCCACGTCGGCGACGATCTGGGGAACCAGCGAGGTCAAATGATCAGCCACGAAACCTTCGAACGTCACTTCGCTCCCAAATACAAAAAATACTTCGACATGGTGCACAACTATGGAGCTCGCACCATGATGCATATGTGCGGAACGGTAGAGGCCTTTTTGCCGCGGCTCATCGAAATCGGACTTGATGTGCAGGATGTCGTCCAGCCGACCACGCCCGAAATGGATATCGGCTTTCTGAAAACCCGTTACGGTGATCGGTTGACATTCTGCGGTTCGGTCTGCGTGCAAACGACCATGGCTTTTGGCAGCGCTGCGGACGTGGAGCATGAAGTGCATCGGAGGCTCGAGCTCTTCCCAAAAGGGGGACTCTTTCTCGGGCCGTCGCATGCAATCCAGGTCGGTTCTCCTCTGGAAAATGTCATTGCGCTCTATCGGACAGCCGGTTCGCTGACCGAAAACATCGATGAGAGCATCCTTGGGGCTGTAACCGGAGAGGATCCCGAAAAAATCAACATGTCAAAACTGTTTTAGTGATGAACTCGATAATAGCACACTGAGTACACAGATGTTACAGATTGTCACAGATATAAGATTATTAGTCTGTGAAATTCAGTAGCATCTGTGTTCATCTGTGTGCTAACACGCGATACCTTGATGACTCCGAGGGAAAGAGTACTCACAGCCATGCGCCGCACCGGCACGCCGGACCGCGTGCCCTTTGAAATCAGCTGGGGTGCATTCACGCCCGGACTGATGGATGTATACAGGCAGCGCACCGGCTCGACTCTCGATCCGGCAGAGTACTTCGATTTCGACACCCGGCTCGTCAACCTCGATCCGACGCGAAAGAAAACTGACTTCGCTCCCTGGTTCAGCGAGCCCCCGCTTCCGGATGCAGTATGGGACGAGTGGGGCTACGGCGCGCTGCGGGGATCAATGGAGCACTTCCTTGAGTACCGTTATCATCCGTTGGCAGAATGCAGATCAGTTGAGCAAATCGCTGAGTTCAGCTGGCCGGATGTCGATGCAGAATATCGCTTTGAAGGCGTCGCCCGTGCAACCAGATCGTATCAGGAACGCGGATATGCGGTTGCCGGCGAACTCTACCTGACGATCTTCGAGACGGCCTGGCTCATGCGGGGCATGAACAACCTTCTGGCCGATTTCTACTTCAACCGGGAAATCGCTCACGCCATCTTTGAAACGATCACCGAGATGCGTATCAGGCAAGCTGTAAAGTATGCCCGGATTGGCGTCGATGTTCTCCGGCTCGGCGATGATGTCTCTACGCAAAAGGGACCGATGATGAGCCTGGACCTCTACCGGGAGTTTCTGAAAGAACGGATGCGCCGCATCATCACGGCGGCAAAGCAAGTGAAGCCGGATATTCTCATCTTCATGCACTCGGATGGCGCTGTCGCGGACTTCATTCCTGAATACATTGACATCGGCGTCGATATCCTGAATCCAGTTCAGCCGGGCTGCAACGATCTGGCGGAAATCAGCCGAACGTGCGGCGGCCGTATTTCGTTCTGGGGCGGTATCGGTACGCAAACGACGATGCCGTACGGAACTCCGCAGGAAGTTCAGGCGAAAGTGAGGGAGGTGAAATCTCAGCTCGGTTCGGGCGGCGGATTGCTCCTCGCGCCGTCGCACATTCTCGAGCCCGAGGTTCCGTGGGAAAACGTGCTTGCTTTCGTGGAAGCTGCCCGGAAAGAAAGCTACTGAGAGAGAGTTGACGAGCGCTGGTGTTTGAGCCACCAAGACACCAAGGCACAAAGGAATCTGAAAAAGGAGGCTTTGTGACTGGCGGCAAGACTCTTCTTTATTGTCGAATGAAACGGGCTGTGGGTGCTGTTCACGCAAAGTCCGGAGGCTGCAAAAGTGAGCGAAAGGAAATAATGTCGAAGCAAAAGAACGAAAAGCCCATGATGGTCCGGTGCCCGAACTGCAAGCAATTGCGTGAACCGGACTTCAACGAAACGACGCGCAGGTATGTCTGTCCCCTCTGTGCCGCTCCGGTGGATGCACAAGTTTTGATTGAAAGAAAAAAAAGGGGACTGAAATAGTCCCCTCTTGATGTGTCCGATGAGATGTACTGCTGTGACCCTGCCGCTACTTCTTCTCTCCGTGCTCGCGCGCTTTGTATTCCCCATCCCGAGTAAGTAACTCTCTGTAAGGGCTGTTCCAGCTCTTGTCAAAAATCTCCGTGAGTTTCGATGTCAGTCTTTTGCCGGTGACAACGACGCCAAGATTTCGCGAAGTGTAAAAGTAACTTTTCGAACAATTGCTGGTGCCAAGCCAGAACTTCTCGCCGTCGGCGACGATGACTTTGCAGTGTTCGACCCGTGCGAACGAGATATAGCCGCCGGACCATTCGGGAATCGCCGTGAATGCAACCTGGATGTTCGGAACGCTGATCAGGCTCTTGAGTGCCCCGACGACCCGCGAACCTTTCTCCCAGTCCGACACAATCATTCGGACTTTGACGCCGCGCTTCGCAGCCCGCCGGATTGCATCGTCGATCACCGTGTACGAGCCGCCCTGCCTCTCGAGTGGCGAGTACGAAAGAAACTGGAGCGTCAATGTCGACCGCGAACCCTCGATCAGAGACACGATCGCTCGCTCATCCCAATGGGCCGTGTCGGCAATCGAGAAAGTCTCACTATTTTGTTATAATGATGGGT
>DOWV01000055.1:0-1064 GCA_003519375.1 Bacteroidota bacterium | reverse complement strand
ATGGTTCAGGGAATTTTCGATGACCTGAATCCTGCGACGCGCCCGTTGTGGAAGTATCCCGATACCGGCGAGTGGGATGCAGATCGAAACACCGATGAATTTGTTGCAGCGATGGCCGAATGGCGCCGGCATGGTCTCCTCGCGTTTACTGTGAATATTCAGGGAGGCAGTCCGACCGGTTATGGAAACAAGGGCTGGATCAATCCGGGCTTTTATAAAGACGGAAAACTGCGCGATGACTATTTCAAGAGACTCGGGCGAATACTCACCAAAGCTGACGATCTGGGAATGGTCGTTATTCTTGGACTATTCTATTTTGGGCAGGATGAACAGCTTGACAGCGAACAAGCTGTTATTCATGCGGTCAGCGGGACGATTGACTGGCTGTTTCAGAAGGGATTCAGAAATGTCATCATAGAGATCAACAACGAGTGTAATATAAAATCCTACGATCACGACATCCTGAAACCGGAGAGGGTGCATGAGTTGATTGAGCTCGTGAAGAACAAGAAAGATCCAAAATCCGGACAGAGGTTCTATGTCTCCACCAGCTACGGTGGCGGGCACATTCCTCATCCGAATGTCGTAGGCCCGGCGGATTTCATTTTGCTGCACGGGAATGGCGTCTCGGATCCCAATCGAATAACCGAGATGGTGAAACTGACGCGCCGGGTCGAAAGCTATCACCCGATGCCGATACTCTTCAACGAGGACGATCATTACGATTTCGACAAACCGGTGAATAATATGATCAACGCATTCAGAGCCCGGGCCTCCTGGGGTTTTTTTGATTTCCGGAAGAGAGGGGAAACGCTGGTGACGGGTGACTCGACTTTCAGGGAAGGGTATCAGAGCGTTCCGGTCGACTGGGGTATTGGTTCTCAGAGGAAAAAAGAGTTCTTTGAATTACTCGCCAGGATTTCCGGGCGGAAACGATAATGAGGAAAAACTGCACCCTTTCTCCGCCGTCAGGACTTCGGTCCTGACGGAACCAAAGCGTTGGTGGTGTCGGGAACGGACTCCCCGAATTCAGAACTTCGCGGCAGGCCTGACACCGGCAGTGT
>DOWV01000186.1:3021-3405 GCA_003519375.1 Bacteroidota bacterium | reverse complement strand
GCCGTCGTCACCATTGCCCATACCGGCGCACCGGACCTTGCACTCTATACGAAGCGCGCGGATATCCTGATCGCAGCCATCGGCAAGCCGGAAGCGGTCACCGGCGCGATGCTCAAAGAGGGAGTGGTGGTGATCGACGTCGGATCGAACCGGATTGACGATCCCTCCTCGAAGAAAGGCTATCGCTTTGTCGGTGACGTTCATTTCGAGTCCGCCTGCCGGGTCGCCAGCGCCATTACACCATCACCGGGGGGTGTCGGACCGATGAGGATCGCCATGCTTCTGAAGAATACTCTGCAGGCCGCCAATCATTTTCTCCGGGCCTGAGCGTTCGCCCGGATTTCCAATTCCAGCCATCCGCCCCTCGTGAGCCAATGCCATGGA
>DOWV01000186.1:2076-2804 GCA_003519375.1 Bacteroidota bacterium | reverse complement strand
GGGCTTGACAGAGTCCGGGAGGCTTCGTACATTGAATCGTTCAATTCGTGCAAATCAACATTAACGGGCAACGTCTCCATGAAGCGGTACTACAGCTCGCGCGAACTCGCCGTGTTTCTTGCCGTGAACGAATCAACCGTGAAGCGGTGGTCGGACACTGGAGACATCGAGTGCATTCGCACAAGGGGAGGGCACCGGAGATTTTCACTGCAGTCGATCCTGAGGTTCGTGCAGGAGAACAAGATGGAGATCCCGGAGCTTGCGACGCGCGAGTTTGCCCAGCAGGAAATACGCACAAACCTTGTGGCCGGGAATACCGACGTTCTCGCTCCGAAGCTCAAATCTGCAGCCCTGGTGGGAGGACTCGCAGACTCGCTGAGCATTCTGAGAGCTGGGCTAGCTTCAAAGCCCGATATCCTTTCTCTCTACGAGGATGTGGTATTCCCGGTGTTGAAGCAGATAGGCGACGACTGGGCTTCGCGTGTGATTTCGGTCGACCAGGAACATCTGGCCAGTCAGACAATCCGGGACGCCATCGTACGGCTTCAATCTTCACTGCATCATGAACCTCTCACCGGCGCATCGGGGCTCCTTGCCTGCTACGAGGGCCAAACACACGACATCGTGCTTCAGTGCATTGCGAGCTACCTTGCCGTGAAGGGGTGGAAAGTCTATAACCTGGGTCAGGATACACCGACGAAATCACTCGTCAAAGCTATCAAAAGGTA
>DOWV01000186.1:0-1925 GCA_003519375.1 Bacteroidota bacterium | reverse complement strand
AAGCCGACGGTCGTCGTGCTGGCGGCTCTCCTCGTCGACAACGAAAGGAAATTCGTGCGCCATGTCAACCAGACGATTCTCCGGCCCGCACATCGGGTGGGGGCAAAGGTCCTCGTTGGCGGGGCAAGAATGAAATCAAAGCTCGGAGGCCGGTTGAAGGCCGACATCGTTTCAGAATCCATGCGTGATATCGAAGCTGTCGTGCATTCACATCGAAAGGACCCGTAGGAATCCTTGCCTGATGTGTGATTTCTCCTGTATCAGCGCTCACCGCGGAACATGATTGGACGTGCTGAAGTAAACATGAGCTCATCTCCGGAAAACTCGAACAACAGTCGTCGCCGGATAATCCTTGCAGGGCTATATCTCTTCTTTGTCGGCGGGGCACTGTGCAATGGCGTACACCTACTCCAGCCGGTCATGCACTTTATGACGCCCCTTCTCCTGGTTGCGATTGGTCTCCTTGCAGCGTACCTGACATACGAAGTCAGTCTTCGGTCCATTGCCGCGATTCTCTCCGTGATTCTGCTGACGTTTTCGGCTGAAGTTTCGGGGGTGAATTTGGGATTTCCGTTCGGAGACTACGCCTACACGCACCTCCTGGGGCCGAAAGTTCTCGATGTGCCGCTCGTAATACCCTTTGGCTGGCTGGCGATTCTGATTCCGAGTTGGATTGCGGCGGAACGATTCCTCCGGTACAAGCACCTCGTTGTGGCATCCGTGCTTGCCATGGCCGCTGACGCGGTCTTGGAGTTCGCAGCCGATTCGCTTGACTGGTGGCATTGGAAGGACGGCCTCCCCACCGAGTTGAACTACCTCACCTGGTTTGTTCTCTCCTACATGTCTCTCGCCATTCTCCAAAAGCACGCGAAGGAAACAAACGGGCACCGGATCGTGCCGCATCTTCTCATCGCCCAGATCCTTTACTTCTTCCTCTCAGACGCAGGGCTTCGCTATCTCTCCTGAGGGTTCTGAGCTCCGAGCGATTGGACGATCTGCCAACCGGTGCAACTGCGAAATGAACAACGAACTTCAATGAAACGACCCGTCATTGTCTGGTTTCGAAGAGATCTCCGAATCAATGACAATCCCGCGCTTTTCCATGCCGCGTCAGCGGGAAGCCCTGTCATTCCTCTCTTCGTTTTTGATACTGAGCTGATAAGGTTCCTACCGTCTGACGGGGCGGCATTCAATTTCCAGGCGGAGGCACTCACAGAGCTTGCAGCATCGCTGAAAGCACTCGGTGGCAGGATGGTCACGAGACGAGGTGATGTATACAAAGTCCATGAATCACTGATCCGGGAAACTCAGCCGGCGGCGCTGTATTACAACAGGGACTATGAACCGTACGCGCGGGACCGGGATTTGAAAGTGGGATCCATCTACCGGCAACGTGATATCGAAGTGAGGACCTTCGCCGATGTCGTCGTCCATGAACCGCAGGAGGTTCTCACCGGTAGGGGAATGCCGTTCGTTGTTTTCACGCCGTACGCAAATGCCTGGAAAAAGCTCGATCATCCGAAGCCCCTGAAAAAACCGAGACCAATGAGATCCTCCCGGCTTCACACCGGGGGTGTGTTGAGCGCGGGTGAGCTAGGCCGCACAACGAGCATCGGCGAGCCTGCTGTGCACGGCGGGGAGAAGGAAGCTTTAAAGCTCTGGCGGCGGTTTCTTCGGTCGAAAATCCATGACTATGCGAAAAACCGCGATATTCCTTCCGTTGAAGGGACCAGCCGGCTCTCCGCGTATCTTCGATTCGGATGTATTTCTATTCGACGTGTGCTCGATGACTGCATCAAGCTGCAGAACGCGGCCACGCCAACCGCCGTGTCATCTGTGGGGAAGTACGTCGATGAGCTCATCTGGAGAGAATTCTATCAGGCTGTCCTCTACCATTACCCGCGTCTGCTCAACCAAAGTTATCG
>DOWV01000196.1:8675-21536 GCA_003519375.1 Bacteroidota bacterium | reverse complement strand
TATCCAAATCCGTTTAATCCTTCGACGACTATTCGCTTTGAGATTCCAGAAGCAGGACATGTCTCGTTGAAAATCTACGACGTGCTAGGAAAAGAGGCTGCGGCTCTTCTCGGAGAATACCTCGATCCAGGTATCTATTCTGTTCAGTGGGATGCTGGTCGCTTTGTGAGCGGCATGTATTTCTACTGTCTCAGAGCAGGTTCCGTTGTCCAGGTTAAGAAGCTTACGCTGTTGCGCTAGTTATGCGCAAGCAAAGGTTCATTTCCCAGTGCGTTTTGCGGCACACTGAATGAGATATCGCCAAGCATTTGTGTTGTCTGGAGGAAAATATGCAATGAATGCTCGTTCAAGGCTTTGACCGACCAGCAAACGTGAAATCATGAGAATTTCACGGGATCTCGGTAGTCGCGTGTTTCTTCGCGAACACGTTTGCTTCCAACGCGAAAGGAGCGCGACCTTGCCTCACTTAAAAGGAGCTCACACCGATGCAAAATCCCAATTTCGCATTGCCGACACTCGCCAGTTCCCAAATGGCCCCAAACGTGCAGCGATATTTTCTGATACATCAAGCTGCTTGTGGCATAGTCTCCTCGTACTTGGAGTACAGAGGTGCGTTGCGGGTCCCTCAGCCAGTACCGACTGATCCGGTCACGACAGTGATGAGTTCACCGCTTCCAGCGATACACCCTGACGAGCTGCGATTGATCATCGAGAGCGTCATCGAAGGCTTGAAAACCGTTGGAAGCCCAGACAATGCATCTTTTTGATCTCCGGATCAGCTAACGCATTCTCGGACGTTGGCGCTCCAAGCTATCATACGTCGGCGTCCGCCGAGTACTGTGCGGCGCGGCCCGATTGGGTATTGATGGACATCGAGATGGATCCGGTGGACGGCATCACGGCTTCGAAAGAGATCCTTTCTATGGATGCCAAGGCGAACAACATTTTCGTCTCGCAGTATGATGATCAAGAGTACCACGAAGCCGCGGAAAAGCTTGGGGTAAAAGGATATGTGTTAAAGACTGATCTGTTGCGTCTTGTTCCACTCTTGAAGTTGGGAGGAACGAGAAAGAGAGCGTTCGACCGCCAGTAGAGGGCAAGACGAAAGTCTGACGCTATTTGAACGACGTCATGACAAAATACTTTTCGTCCAGCGGCGTTTGTGATTGAGTCAGCGGGGGTGAGTATGACACCATACCAGTTGAATGACTGTCGATTGAAGTGAGGAGGTGTACCATGAATCGCCTTGGCTTTTTGTTAGGTCTTGTGCTGCCAATCTGGGCTAGCCTCGGAATTGCGCAAACGGATTTCTGGCGTCAGACAAATGGCCCGTTTGGGGGTAGCGTGTACGCCATTCATGTGAGCACGAACGGAGATGTCTACGCTGGCACCTATGGCGGTGGAGTATTCCGATCCATCAATGGTGGCGATAACTGGATCGGAGTGAACAATGGCGTCGGGAAAAATCGATATCTCCGATCACTTGCCGCCAATTCGAGCGGCCATATTTTCGCAGGAACTGACGGAGGGATCTTTCGCTCGACTAACGCCGGCGAGAACTGGAGTGAAATCAACTTCGGGCTGACGAGCAGATCGACGTATGCTCTGGCAGTCACCGTGAGCGGAACGCTCTTCGCTGGTACGGACGGTGGGGGCGTTTTCAGGTCGACGGACAATGGGGACAATTGGGTGCACGCTAGCAGTGGCCTAGCGAGCAACGCCATTCGCTCGCTGGTTATCGACCGCAGTGGGCGGATACTCGCAGGCACACAGGGATATGGGATCTACCGGTCGACCAATAACGGCGACAGCTGGAGTCTTGTTGGGCTGATGAATGTGACTGTGCTCTCCCTTGCGATCGATTCAACCGGCACCCTGTTCGCCGGCACTGCACTCGGTGGAGTCTATCGATCCACAAATGACGGTGTGAGCTGGAGTTCAGTCTGTTTGTCGGGAAACAATGTTTATGCGCTCGCAGTCAACCCATCGGGGTATGTCTTCGCCGGATTCCCCGGAATCTACCGATCTGTGGACGGTGGTGGCTATTGGTATGCAGCGGGCACGCTCAGCAATTCTGTTTACTGCATCAGCATTAACCGATCCAATGGGAACATTTATGCCGGCACCGTTGAGGGGGTCTATCGATCCACAGACAATGGCGCCAGTTGGACGCCCGTGAACACCGGTCTTGCTGCCACCGACGCGCGTGCTGTCGCATCAAATGCACAAGGCGTTCTCTATGCGGCAGTAGATGGCGGCATGTTCCGGACCGTTGACAATGGTGCTAATTGGGTTCAAGTAAACAACGGACTGACGGATCGCTCCCCTCTATCATTACTGATCCTACCGAACAATCAGGTCTTTGTCGGCAGCTATGCTGGGGTCTTTCGCTCGACGGATAACGGCGAGAGCTGGCTCCGCTTTTATACCGATCTTCCTTCCTACAAACCTGTGAACTGCCTTGCACGCGATCAGAGCGGGCACATACTCGCAGCGACTGGTGAAGGGATTTTTCGCTCGACGGATGGTGCGGAACACTGGTCTAGCATAAGCACAGGATTGGCAAGCACAGATGTACGGTCGATTATCGTAAACACCTATGGCCACCTTTTTGCGTGCACAGCCGGCGGAGGGGTTTTTCGGTCAACCAACAATGGTGGGAGCTGGACCGCTGTGAATACTGGGCTGACAACAGATATGATCCAGTCTCTTGCGGTCAATTCACTCGGCTATATCTTCGCGGGGACGCAATCGAAGGGAGTCTTTCGTTCGACAGACAACGGAACGAGTTGGACACCGATGAGCTCGGGATTGCCGTTGAGTGCTTACATCCACAGTCTTGCAATGAATAGCAGCGGGTTCATTTTTGCATGCACATTTGACGGAGTCTTTCGGTCAACGGACGACGGCACGAACTGGTCTTCGATCAATTCGGGTCTCACGAACAACTATGTGAGGGCTATAGCATTCAACTCTAGTGGCGTCGCTTTCGCCGCGACAGGTGGAAACGGTGTTTGCCGCAGCGTCGGCAGCACATTCGCTCCGCGGATTGCACTGGACAAAGCGAGTTTTTCCTTCGCGGCTGACAGCGGTTTCTCGTTGCCAAGCACTCAGGTGCTCACGATCTCAAACTCGGGAGGATGGACACTTAATTGGGCCGCCACGACCAACTCCGCCTGGCTGAATGTCACCCCGACGAATGGCTCGCTTGCCGAAGGGGAGAGTACATTCGTCAACGTCGGAATGAATACCACAGCTTTGGTGCCAGGAACGTACTTGGACACCGTTACCATTAGCTGTGCCTCTGCAGACAACTCCCCTCAGAGAACCCCAGTAACCTACCACATGCAAGCGCTGCCTCGCATAGCTGTAACTGCGCAGTCTATTGCCTTTGCCGCAGACAGTGGGGCAAGCAGACCGGAGCAAACACTGACGATCTCGAACACAGGAGTAGGTACTCTAAGATGGAAAATCGTGAAGAAAGAGACTTGGTTGACAGTCACGCCTGATAGCGGGTTGAGTAATAGTGCTTCCGTGCTCGTCAAGGTCGGCTCGACAGATATGTTGCCAGGGATCTATCGAGACACTCTCAGAATAACAGGGGTCAAAGCCGAATCGGGAGCCGACGCGCTCAATTCTCCGTTATCGGTACCTTTGACCTATACAGTGAACGCCGTCACCCAACTCAAATTAAACACATGGTCGCTCACGTTCACTGCAGATAGTGGCGCGGGAATACCACCAACGCAGGTGCTCGTGGTGAGCAATCCGGGCGTCGGCACGCTGCAGTGGGTCGCAACGAAGAAGCAACCCTGGATAAATATTAGCCCTGATGGTGGTACGGGCAACAGCTCCTTGGTGACTATTGGCATACTCAATGCAAATCTCTCTCCGGCAATATACCGAGACACGATCGAGATCGCTGGAAGAAAGGCCGGCACGAGTCAGCTGGTTCCCCGATCACCACAAAGAGTCGCGGTTTCCTATGTCGTGGGAGCTAGAGCTATTCTCTCGATCAACAAATCCAGTGTAGATTTCGGTGCTGACAGCGGCGCCGTGGCCCCGCCGGAACAATCCATCTTGCTGACAAATCTAGGGGCAGGTACCCTTCGCTGGACCTGTGTTAAGAAGCAAAGTTGGCTCGGAGTGAACCCGGCAGCAGATTCGTGCACTTCCTCAGCAATTGCCGTGAAGATTATCGATACGCGGCTCGCTCCCGGAGCTTATACTGATACCTTAGTCATCAGCGGGACAAAAAAGGAAACTGGAAGCGAGGCGCTAGGTAGCCCAATCTGCACCGTCGTTTCTTTCACGGTTGGTGCCCGTGCGAGGCTGGTGGTCGACAAGTCTTCATTGGCTTTCGCGGCAGACAGCGGAGGAGTTCTCCCGGACAGCGCAAGGCTTGCAGTCACAAATGCCGGGGCAGGGACGTTGAGATGGAGTATGAGCAAGACTCAGGGATGGGTCAAACTGAGCCAGGACTCAGACACGACGAATATCATGACCGTACACATCTGGGTCTTATCCACCAACCTGCCGCCAGGGATCTACGTGGACACGCTTATGATTCTTGCTGACAAGCTAGAGACGGGAAGCAGTGCAGTGAGTTCTCCGTTGCATGTCCCCCTGAGCTACAGAGTCTATGCGTTGCCGAAGATTCTCCTCAGCGCTCAAGAACTGCGATTCGTTGCTGACAGTGGCAACGTTCTGCCGAGTGTACAGAAGTTTGTTGTGAGCAACGCTGGCGAAAAGACTCTGCAATGGAGTGCAAGGAAGAAACAATCCTGGCTTGACTTGAGTCGAGCGATTGGCTCAAGCAACAGCGACACCCTCGCGGTGAGCGTGAATACCACAAGTTTGTCAGCAGCAGTTTATAGCGACACGATTTCGATCAGCAGCCCGAACGCTGTGAACTCTCCACAGCAGATAAAGGTGGTGTATCGTGTTATCATCAATCACCTGCCACTGAGATTTATGATGGTTAGAGCTCTCAAGCAAGATACGCTGGCCTTGACCGCACCACCGAAACCTCTTGACTTCAGCTGGCGGGCATCAAGTGACGCAGATCCGGGGGACAGTGTCCGCTATACACTTCGAGTTACGGGCCCTGGTCTTGACACGGTGGTTGGTGGTCTGAAAGACACGACCGTGAGCCTCGATGTTATGAACAAGCTTCGGGTTGGCTCATCGTATCGCTGCTGGGTAACGGCGACTGATGGTTGGGCAACGGTATCATCGGATACCTTAACGATCGTGACATCTTCACGAGTGACTGGTGTGGATGATGAGGTGACTGTGTTGCCGAATTCATTTGATTTATTCCAGAATTATCCAAATCCGTTCAATCCAAGCACGACGGTCACCTTCAGCTTGCCCTATGCTTCATTGGTGAGCCTGAGGGTTTACAATCTGCTTGGGCAAGAGGTTGCCGTTTTGGTGAATGAGCAGCTCGGTGCAGGCATGCATGCAAGGGTGTTCGCTGCAGGCAATCTCTCCAGCGGGGTTTATCTTTACAAGTTGACGGCAGGTGAAGCTTCGACGGGCTCAGCACATAGCTTCGTTCAGACAAGGGGGATGGTGTTAACTAAGTAAGCGAAAAGGATCAATGCGGGGGTGCACTTCACTGTGGATCCCCATCTTGATTTCTTCTGCTACGAGAATCAGCCTGCGGTGGCGGCTACGTCCAGCAACTGCGACGTATCAACGTTGGCCACTCGGCTGATCCGGACTGCAAGGGCAGTGACGGCCGGAGAGTACGAGCTTGCCACAGTGTGCAAGCAGCAGGGCCTTGTCAAGAATTTGAGAGCCCTTTGACAATTTTGTGACAGTTCAGAGTCTTTCTATGAGCACCTTGAAAATGAGTTCGGCTCAGGCATCTTAGGAGGACTTGCCATGAAACACCTCCGGTTCACTATGTGGCTTATGGCCTACCTTATAATTCTGTGCGAAATGTTGACCGCCCAGACTTGCGTTCAGCCACCATCGGGATCGACAAGCTGGTGGCCAAGGGATGGCGATCACCGAGATATCCAAGGAAGCAATGATGGAATCGTATGTAACGGGGTGGGCTTTGCATTGGGGTACGTCGGCCATGCTTTTTCCTTCGATGGAGTCGATGATTATGTCCAGATTCCTAACGCTTCTCGTTTTACTGTTACTTCAGTCACCATTGAAGCGTGGGTGAAGCCAAGTGTGACGAACAAGTGCAACAGGATTGTGTGCCACAAACAAACGCGTCAGTCACAATAGTCTCCAAGGAGGACAACTCATATGCCCGCCGCAAAACCAATAGGGCCGTGCACGCCTGTAGGTCCGGAGCAGTGCATTGAGGCCTACGTCACTGGACCCGATAATGCGAACCGGTTCTTCGTTTGTACTGGAATGCTTTCATTCACATTTCAAGGTACCAGCCAGAAGTATTATGATGACGAGGGTCTGGTCACCTTTGAAGCCGGTCCTGTTTTCACTCGCAACCAGGTGAAGAAAGTCATCGCGACAGTGTCCCTGAATGACATAAGGAATGCGGGGGAGGCAAAAAACGCCGGCTGGCGAGTCAAGGAAGTGGAGGCAGCGTGGAACGAAACACAGGGCAGAATTGTGGTGAAATCATGGCTGAACGTCAGCGACACCGACGGGTACATCATGGGATTGGCATATCATGTGTTTGTTCTCGCCACCATGTGACCACTCTGTAACCGCTTGGCTTGCTGGTGCAGAGATCTCATTGCAGCGCGGCGGCTAACACGGCGCATGCACTCTGTGTAGGCAAAGTCAAGAAAATGGTTTCGCAGAATGTAAAGTGCCCGACCGAACGATAAAGAGCCAAGCAACCGATCGTTCGGGCGTGCTCGCTCAACGGTTTTTGGTGTCATTGGATTTCATTTTTGAATCTTGAAAACAAGAGTCCTAAGATATTGCTGAGACTCTGACCTACGGCAGGATGGAAAGGCAAACATCGCAAAACAACGGCAGCTAACACGCAAAACCACGGCGCTCACTCATTTGAAAGGGCTTAACAGAATGCTTATGATTGCACGACAAAAAGAGTTCGCTCAATCCCCGCCTCATTCCGTTACACTTCATTCGGCAGGGCTGCGTGGTTTTGCCAAACGTTATGTGCAATTGCCCTTAACCATGAAAGGGCTTCACATGAACAGAATCGTATGTCGCACGTTGTTGTTCATACTTACTGCACCGATACCTACTCAATCCTTGTATCCGCAGTGGATTGGGCTATCCTCTGGATTACCTGACTCTTCAACTGTCAGGGCGATTGTCATATCTGGCTCAAAGATCTTTGCTGGTACGTCCAGAGCTGGAGTCTACTTGTCCACGGACGCTGGTCTTACCTGGACGTCACGAAGCGCCGGATTATCTGGAAATTCTCTGAGGGTAGTGAGTCTCTTTGTGGACGGACCTAGCCTCTTCATGGGCACCATGACCGACGGACCTTTTCGTTCTTCTGATGATGGCATAAGTTGGATACGCATAGACTCAGGGATGACGATTTCCGGGACCCGTAGAGGAGGCGCTTTCTATTTTCACAAGTCGGGCGACGAGTTGTATATGGCAGCAGAGAGCGGAATCTACGTGTCGACGAACAATGGATTCTCCTGGGTGAAATCCACAACCAGAGGGGCGTGGTCTTTGGTCTCTGACTCTTCACATCTCTTTGAGGGGACTCCGAATTCGGGAGTGTATAGATATCCATTGACTGGTGGAACCTGGACTTCGGTCAACACAGGATTGCCGCCAAATGCTGAAATTGATGCTATGTTGATATATCGTGACAAACTGATTGTCTCCGTCTGGCGCTATAGTATTTTCTATTCGACGAACAGTGGAGACACGTGGACTAAGCTACTGCCAGGCCTTCCTGTTTCAGGCTCCATCACCATAGTTTGCTTTCTCTCGGACGGCAGAAGGATTTATGCGGGAACAAGCGAATGGTATCAATACAGTGGCATCTTCCAGTCAGAAGATACTGCGAGAACTTGGTCACTAGTGAACACTGGTCTCCCTTCGAACATAAGTATAGGCACCCTCGCACTCGATAGCGACTTTTTGTACGCGGGATCCAATAAACTCGGGACAATATGGAGGCGCGCACGTTCAGATTTCGCCACGAGCTTCTCAATTTCGGGCTACGTGCGCACGTCCGGCGGTATCGGCATCTTCGGTGTGGTGATGAGCGGGCTCCCAGGAGATCCGAGCACAGACATTGGCGGTTACTATGCAGGCCAAGTCAACGATGGTTGGTCGGGCACGGTGACGCCCAGAAAGACCGGTTACACTTTCAGCCCATCTTCAACAGTGTACAACAGTATCACAACGAACCAGTCGACAGACTATACAGCAGCGCTCCAGACATTTGCCATTTCTGGATACGTTCGTACATCTGGGGGCGCAGGTATCAGTGGTGTTATTATGAGTGGGCTACCGGGCAATCCAAGCACTGATTCTAGCGGCTACTACACTGGCACCGTCAACTACGGCTGGTGGGGCGGGGTGATGCCCCAAAAAACCGGCTATACTTTCAATCCATCATCGACAGGGTACAACAACGTCACAACGAACCAGTCGACAGACTACACAGCAACGCTCCAGACATTTTCCATTTCTGGATACGTTCGTACAGCTGGGGGCGCAGGTATCGGTGCCGTCATTATGAGTGGGCTACCAGGCAATCCGGGCACTGATTCTACCGGCCACTACAGAGGCACAGTCAACCACGGCTGGTCGGGTACGCTAACGCCCACAAAGACCGGCTACACTCTCAACCCATCATCAACACTGTACAACAATGTCACGACAAACCAGTTCACAGACTATACAGCAACGCTTCAGACATTTTCCATTTATGGATATGTTCGTACGTCTGGGGGCGCAGGCATCGGCGGCGTGGTGATGAGCGGCCCACCGGCCAATCCGATCACTGATTCTAGCGGTTACTACAGAGGCACGGTCAACCACGGTTGGTCAGGCACGGTGATGCCCACAAAGGCCGGTTACACGTTCACCCCATCATCCGTAACGTATGACAATGTCACAACCAACCAGTCGACAGACTATATAGCAACGCTTCAGACATTTTCCATTTCTGGATACGTTCGTACATCAGGGGGTGTGGGTATCGGTGGCGTCGTGATCAGCGGGCTGCCAGGCAATCCGGGCACTGATTCTAGCGGTTACTACAGAGGCACGGTCAACCACGGTTGGTCAGGCACGGTGACTCCCACAAAGACCGGCTACACTTTCAATCCATCATCAATAGTGTACGATATTGTCACGGCAAATCGCTATTCGGAATATACGGCAACAGCACCAACAGCCGTCGAACAGATCTCCCAAATGGTACCTGACTACTACTTGTTGTCACAGAATTATCCTAATCCGTTCAATCCAACTACGACCATTCGCTTTGAGATTCCAGAAGCAGAACATGTCTCGTTGAAGATCTACGACGTGCTAGGAAAAGAGGCTGCGGCTCTTCTCGGAGAATACCTCGATCCAGGTATCTATTGTGTTCAGTGGGATGCTGGTCACTTTGTGAGCGGCACGTATTTTTACTGTCTCAGAGCAGGTTCCGTTGTCCAGGTCAAGAAGCTTACGCTGTTGCGCTAGTTAGGTGCAATTGCCCCCTACTCCGTGGAAAGGAGGATCTGCATGAGAACGCTCATCAGCTCCTACGCCCGATGTTTTCTCGTAGTCTCTCTGATTTGCCACATTGCAGATGCGCAGTGGGTGAAAACTGGTGGCCCTGAAGGTGGTGCTATCGGTTTGCTGGGCATCAGTGGCGCAAATCTATTCGCTAGCGCTGATGGGATTTTTCTTTCTACCGACAAAGGCTCAACTTGGATAAAAGCCAAGTCAAACCCACCAGTCAGCGGTGCCATGGCAATTTCCGGGAGTAACTTCTTCGTCGTAGGTTCTGACGGAGTCGCACTGTCCACGAACGACGGCACAAGTTGGACGAAGGTCAACTCAGGATTTACCACAGAGCGCATCTTCAAGATTGCGGTCACGGGACCTAACGTTTACGCGGCCGCTTCTAGTCTTCTGTTCCTCTCCACTAACAGTGGAACAACCTGGACTCGAGCCGACAAAGGACTCCTGGTTAGCTACATTAGTTGTATTGTTGCGAGCGGGCCGACTGCTTTTGTTGGTACAGAAACTCAAGGGATTTTCCGCACTACGAATTATGGCGCAAGTTGGGAAGCCGTCAATGTTGGACTAACCTACTACGCCGTTCGCTCCCTTGTGATATATGGAACAACCCTCTATGCCGGCACACAGAGGGAGACCCGACCTAGTGGTGTCTTCCGTTCAACTGACAATGGGGCGACATGGACTGCGGCTGGCGAAGGCCTACCCACCAACACCTATGTCCAAACCCTTGCTGCAAGTGGAACGAACCTGTTTGCAGGCATCGGAGACTGCGGCGTCTTCTTGTCCACCGACAGTGGTGCCAGTTGGACAGCAGTAAATTCAGGCCTTACAGATACGCGCATCAATTCTCTGCTCGCTAGTGGCAATGATCTCTTCGTAGGCACATCGGCGGGTGGCATTTTTCGCACTACGAACAACGGTACAAATTGGTACGAGGTTAACAGTGGCCTCGCTGCCATGCCAATTATGTCGCTCGCCGTGAGCGCTGACAATCTCTACGCTGGAACTTCGGGTGCCGGTGTCTTTCTCACCACCGACAACGGCTCGAACTGGACTCCGGTTAGGGCTGGCTTGGGTAACGCGCGAGTATATGCCATTGCTGCCTCGAGCGCTAACCTCTTCGCTGGTACCTACTACGGTGTGCATCGTTCAACCAACAGTGGCACAAGCTGGCAGGTTGTCAACTCTGGTTTGACACACACTCAAATCTGCGCTCTTGCCATCGCGGGCACGAATCTCTTTGCCGGAACTTGGAGCGGCGGTGTCTTTCTCTCAACCAATGACGGCGCAAGCTGGGCTGCCGTAAACTCAGGTCTCTCACCTCTCCCATCCAATACCTTCCAATGTTTTGCCGTGAGCGGGATGAATGTCTTTGTTGGCGCGAATGGATTGGGAGTATTCAGAACAAGCAATAACGGTTCGAACTGGACTGCGGTCAATTTAGGACTAACCAATACTCAAGTCTGTGCCCTTGCCGTTTCCGGCACGGACCTTTATGCTGGTACCGCAGTTTCTCATGGGGGCGTCTTTCTATCCACCAACAACGGATCAAATTGGGTTCCTGCCAACTCAGGACTCACGAACCTGAACGTCCGGTGTCTTGCAGTCAGTGATTGCAACATCTTCGCGGGTACGAATGGCGGCGGCGTGATTCTGTCCACCAACAAAGGAACATCCTGGGTACCGGTCAACACAGGGCTCACGGCAACCAACATTTGGACTCTCGCTGTGGTAGACTCAGCTCTGTTTGCCGGCACTGGCGATGCGAGTGTCTGGCGTAGATCCATCCCGGAGATGATTCGATCAGTTCGCACTTATACAATTTCAGGATACGTTCGGACTCCGACCGGAACGGGTATAAGCGCCGAGATGCGCGGTTTGCCGAACAATCCAAGAACTGCTGCTAACGGCTACTATATAGACACCGTCTACAACGGTTGGTCCGGCACAGTGACACCAATCAATACGGGTTACACCTTCACTCCCTCGTCAACGACCTATACTGACGTCGCCTCAGATCAATTTACGAGTTACCTCGGCAGAGTGATCCCACTTACCATCTCGGGTCACGTCCGCACTGCTAGTGGTGGAGGCATCAGCGGCGTTGAGATGCGAGGCCTGCCACGCAATCCGAGCACCAATCTTGACGGCTACTACATAGACACAGTTGACCTCGGTTGGACGGGCACGGTGACACCGAACCGAATGGGTTACACGTTTAATCCACCCTCGACAACTTACTCACCCGTGTTCTCGCATCGATCCACGAACTACACGGCAACAGCATCTACAGCCGTGGAACATCTGTCCTCAACTATTCCTGATCGCTATTTTCTGTTTCAGAATTACCCAAATCCATTCAATGCTTCTACGGCATTGCATGTTTCAATTCCCGCCGCTGCCTTTTTGGAGGTGCGCATCTTCGATATTCTGGGAACCGAAGTCTGTACACTTATCTCTCAACAAATCCCTCGCGGAACCATCTCCGTACGCTGGGATGCATCTGGAGTCTCCAGCGGTGTGTACCTGGCTCGCGTGCGATCTGGCGACTTTCATTCAGTCAAGAAACTCACACTAACAAGATAGGGGGCAGCTGCAGCTAACACCCCGCAACACGGCGCTTGCACGCCGGATAGTTTTGGGAAGACCCAAGATTTGCTGAATGTGAAGTGCTCGCTACATTGTTCGTTGCCCGAGCAACGGAGCGGCAGTCCGATACGGGCAACTCGCAACGGCGGTTTGCCTAAACGTTAGGCGAAACCGGTTCCACATGCATTAGGAGCACATTTCGAATCTATGGAAACGACTTGCTCAGAAAGGAGCGACTCGATATGGCATCGAAAATTTCCCTATTGTTCGTCGCGGCTGCTTTGTTTTGCGGCTGCGTTGCGCGCACCGTGGAACGCCAGACTTCACTTCCTGGTGAGTTCACGAGGCTAAAGAGCGCAGACATGGACAAACTCAAGGCTCAATCCCCGCACCTCAAAGCACACATGAAAGATGGCAGTCTCTATGTCTTCTCCCGTTGGGACTACACGAAGGCGGGATCCGAGATCTCGGGGGAGGCCCAATTGTTCGATGTGAGTCGCAGAGCCTTTCCGTCTAAGCTCTACACGCTCGGCCTCGACTCCGTGGCGCTCTTGGAGACAAATGTCATCAGCAACTCGGGCGCTGCCGTTGCAATGACGGTTT
>DOWV01000196.1:5956-8509 GCA_003519375.1 Bacteroidota bacterium | reverse complement strand
GTTTTCACCGGAATCACAGCGGCGATGACAGCCTTCTGCATTACGAATCCAAAAGCATGCTTCGGATCATGTCCGACGTTCTATGTATCTGACGGAGACACGATGCGCCTGCAGGCAGAGGGGTTTTCATCAAGTATTGCGCCTTCGCTCGAAGCCGCCGACGTGGATGCACTCTATCACGGCCGGTCAAACAATGGGACCGTGAACATTGTGATGAGAAACGAGGCCCTGGAAACGCATGTTGTCCGCTATGTGGATCTGCTGGTTGTCCCGCGAAAAGAAGCATGCCGCGTCTTTAGCGAAGGTGATCGTCGGTTCTGGGAAAGTACATCGGTCAATCCTCCGCTTTCTGCGCAAGCACCAGAAGGTGATTGCCTTCCACTCGTTCGGAACGCCGATGGCATCGAGCGATTCAGCCGCGCTGATGAGACATATCTCGGTGCCAAAGAGACCCTCGACCTGGCATTCCGCGTTCGCCCAGATCGGTCGTACGGGCTTGTAATTGCGTGCAGGCAAACTCTCTTGCCAACATACATGCTCTACCAGGCATTTGCCTACATGGGAAGTGATGTTGGGCATTGGCTCGCCCAGATGGAACGTAAGGCTGTTCCCAAACAATACAGCTCGATGGAACTGCTGCTGGGTGGTATTGAAGCGATGACTCGTGGCGAAGATGGGCAATGGAAGATCCAGGGTGCGATTGACGAGCATGGTCCACTGGCAACAGATGTGCACATAATATCGCTCAGCACTCTTCGAGACTCAACGCTGAGCGTGAGACTCCGTATGACAAAGGGGACGTGGCGCATAGATTATGTCGCCCTGGCGGAACTCTCCCAAGAACTTCAGCCCGTTCGCTTGCGGCCGAGGATCGTCCTTCGCAACAACCAAGAAGATTCTGAGGCTCTTGCCCTCTTGCTTGATTCCTCTAAGGTGCTCGTCACCCTGCCTGGTGATACCTACACACTAGCGTACAATCTCCCGGATTCATACCCAGATTATGAGCTCTTTCTCGAAAGCCGCGGGTATTATCTTGAATGGATCCGGAAAGAGTGGATTGATGAGCAGGATCCAATGTATCTGGCCGAAATGTTTCTCACTCCCGAGAGCGCTCTGCGACGGATGACCAAAGAGTTCAATCGCGTCGAAGCACAAATGGAAGACTGCTTCTGGAGGAGCCGTTATGCGAAACAATAACTTAATGTTTGTGATCGCGATTGCCTGTCTTTGCTTCATGCACTGCGCAACCACACGAGCGCCTTCAGGATGGCTTAGCGATCCTGACAATGTCGGCAAAGACGTTTATGGCGGTTGGGTCGATGTTACATCTCGTCAAGGCCTCATCTCCGGCGAGTTAATCGCGGTAGAACGGGACAGCGTTTATGTAGCAAAAGAGCACCTGCGTGCAATCGCCGTGACTGATGTTCTCGACATGCGAATCACCGTTTTCGATGCCGGCAGCAAGATAGCACTCGGAACCTTTGGAGGCACAGTCCTTGCCTTGTCGAATGGTCTGTGGTTCCTGTTAACTGGGCCAATGTGGATTATTGGAGGCTCAATAGCGGCGATTTACCGATCGTACGACCCAGTATACGATTTCCCATCTTCCGACCTGAGGAGTCTCGCTTTGTTTGCGCGATTCCCACAGGGATTACCTGCATCTTTGGATCGGAACTCGATCAAAGCAAAAGTGCGGAAATGATCTGGAACCGGCTTCGCCTAACACGCCGCACCACGACGCTCCCGCATCTGAAAATGAAATAAAGTGGTCGCTCAATGGTTTTTGGCGCGGCTTGGTAAGCTCAGGTAGGTCGGAGGATATTTTCCGTAGCACCAAAGACCACTGCGTGATGCGGCGAGACGTTATGCGCCATGGCCGCCACCCTTCAGCGCATTGCTGGACACGGATCAACGACGCGCTGCATCGGAAGGAGGTTTCACAGCAATGAAAATAGAGATGTTGCTTCTCACCGTCATCTCGTTATTCGCACTATCATGTAGCACCGAACCCGAACCACGAGCCCATATTGCCGTCTTTCCGACAACAATGACCCTCAAAGTAGGAACAAGTCGTCCGGCATCGGCAATCGTGCGAGACTACAAGGGTATTGCACCGACGATAGTGTGGTTCTCTCGAGGCGGAGCTGTTGCCCTGTTTCCTGTGTCAGGAACGCTCGTGACCGTGACTGGCCGACAAGTTGGAGTGGATGCTGCCCGAGCGACCGTTTCCAGTTATACGGTTGACGACGGATTCTTGACAGTCACGGTGACCCGATAGTTCCCCGCGTTCGACGAATCTCTTGATGGCAATGTCAAGCGGCCACGGGCGCATAACTTTATAAAAGGTCGGAGTCAAGAGGTTATTTTTCACCCATATCGTTGCGATGGCAACGATTGTGTTCCTGTTCTTTGACGACATCGGTCAACGACTGCACCAGCCGCGGAAGAGACATCCCTGATGCGGGGCACAATAGACTTCGAACTGGTCCCAAACACTTTACCGGGCTTTGGCCTCAGCACAGATCTGCAGCACGTCCCAGATGTTTCATCGGC
>DOWV01000196.1:5680-5810 GCA_003519375.1 Bacteroidota bacterium | reverse complement strand
GCACTCGTATCCCAATCAAACGGACGGAGGATTGACCGCACCACCAGTTAGGCGCACGGGCTTACGAGAGCGAGGCCAGTTGCGAAGTTTGTTGATCTCGATGCCTTTGAATGTTTTAAACTCTTCTTGC
>DOWV01000196.1:4484-5671 GCA_003519375.1 Bacteroidota bacterium | reverse complement strand
GTCGCTCGTCGCTCCAGTCTGCTGGCGAAGTGTTTGATCTCTGGGTAGAACCTCATCGCTTTGATGGCCGATTCGGTGAAGGCGAATTTGAGATACTGATTTCCATCCTTGGATCCTGATCGATGACTGTGCTTGCCACCGGAGTCCCTGGCCCCAGGAACGAGTCGGCAGTAGGAGCAGTAGTGTTTGGCATCAGCGAAGCGGTGGATGTCGCCGGTTTCCATGGCAATGATGGAGCCCGTGATGTCTCCGATGCCCGGAAGGGACATTAAGAGCTGCACAGTCGGAGTCGGTCGCAGTTGCGCTTTGAAGTGTTTTTCGAGTTGCTTGCGATGCTCCGTGACCTGAAGACACTGATGATGGTACAACATCAAGGTCATTCGATATTCGTCAGGGATCAGGCACTGGTTGAGGAAGTCAGCGAAGCCAGGGTCACAAAATGTCTTTATGCCAGCGTTTATCAAGTGATCAGCGGCTGAGTACTTTGCGGTTTCTTGACTCCTGTCGAGTATGACTTGTACTTCCACGCCCCTTTTGTAGGCTCGTGCGATTGCAGAGGTAATTGGGGCTGATGTGAAGGAGTAGGCTTGAACTAGGATTGACTTTCTTGCTTGGTCAAGCGTCTTCACGATTGCCGAAGTTGCGCCGCCATGAGGCGAAAAGTAGACTTCCCACGCCAGGGCGGGGGTTTCTGTCTGGGAAACTGAGGGGCCATTCCGGTCGGTGAAGAAGAGGACGACGGCCGCCAGTATAAGTACGAAGTGCCAAGATGTGAGTTTCGTAGCCTTCATGCTCGACCTTTCAGTCCAGGTCTAGGCTGATAATTAAGCATGAATTTTCAGGGTGCAGGAATATCCCTTTAGGGCTACTGCCAAAACGACACGAGTTAGCTGTTCGCCGATGTCCGGGCAGCTAACTCGTTTGTCGTTTTGAGAATCCCGCCGTTGTCTGGCGGGAAGGAATTTGCCAATCGATTGCCGACGACTTTCGATTGGCAATTTGTTCTTGCCTTCTACTCTTCGAGCATCAGACTTCGGACCTTGGTGTGGACAATAGAGAACCCCTGCCTCCAGTGGGGTGCCATATTTCTGCTCCGGCAGGCATTACCGAAACCTTGCAGTTCTTATTCCTTCTTCCGGCTGCCGCGACAACCACTTCCCTACTCAGCCAGAGATCGACAACCTTGT
>DOWV01000196.1:0-4290 GCA_003519375.1 Bacteroidota bacterium | reverse complement strand
ATCAGGATGGTCTTCTTCGTTTGAATGAATTCTCCTCGCCTATTTGGCGTGCCATCGTTTACCCGCCGTAGCGTTTTTCGCGTGGGCGGACCGTGTTGACGTTTGTCATGGCAGGCACAGTTCTCTTGTGATCGCGTTTTGCGACACGATACAAAGGCGAAACGAGCGTCTGCGTGATCACTTTGTCAGCCGAAGTTTTTGACGACTGCATCATCAGCGGCCACTCGTTTTCATTCTCAATAGCTTCTCTTTCGTTTCATTCAAAGCTCTTTCGGCAAGACCATTGGTCAATTCGGTTAACTCATGCAGCGCTTTATCGGGAGCTGATTCATAAATGCTTGTTATTCCGCTTTCCTTCTTGTTGATTGTCTCAAAAATATCTTTTTGAAATTTGCCCTTCCACTCTCTTATTGATTTTGATTCTTTGCCGTAGCAGCCATCAACCTTGTTTGCAAAGTCGTCAAACACCCAGCAGGCATGGCCGGGGTACAATTCAATATAGTTTCGGTTCTTGTTGTTGAAGTTCTCGAGTGCTTCCCTAAACGTGGCTTTTTCATAGTCGGACGATATTCTATTAATGCCATAATACCACGGTATGAAAGGCTGAATACATGGATATCGTGGCGCAATCCACATGATATTACCGATCCCTGCAGGCAACCAGTTTCGCAATTGAGTAATGCAGCTATAATCGTTGTAGATATTACAGACACTCAGCGTAGAAGTCGTATCGTTTTTCAGCAAGCCGATTGAGAATTACCCATTTACGTCCGATGTTCCAGATCGCGTCAACCCTGTTTTTGTGGCCGTAGATGTTTCTGAAGTTAAACGACGTACCAGTTTGCGGATCATACCAGCCGTTCGCAGCCGCATAATCGATGAGATCCGGCGATGAGAGAAAATTTATCGTGTCAGCTTTGTGAAACTCATCGATAACATAGTAGTTCGGTACGATTACTACTTCATCGTCAGGCACACGTCGCGCAATCCAATGTTTGCCATTCGCGATTTCAAATACCCAGGCTTCATTTGGATCCGCAATTGAATAGACCCTGCCGGAAGTTGCATAACCGAATTTCTCCACTATCATCCCAGCTATTTTGACAGCTTCTCGTGCCGTCCGGGCCCTTTCAATGACAATTCTCCGAAGGTTGTGATCGATTCTGCCATTTCCGATCAGCACTTTTGATTGACTGCTGTTTGAAGTAATTGCAACTCCCCACTCGTTGAGATATTGTTCTTCGGCATATTTTGATCCTGTAATCCAAAAGTAACCGAATGTTTCTGCCACTTCATCAAGTGAATCCGTATTGTCCAGGAATATTTGCTTTTCACCAAGTGCATGTTTTATCCGGGGGACTTTATGCAAGTCAACAAAATTATGATCGTTGAGATCATCCTCGTTGTGGGCGATGAAAACCGAGCCGTCCGTGGATGCATTCTTTCCGACGAGTATGGTAAAGCAATTATGACCAGATTCATCCTGACAGAAGCCTGTGTTGCAGCTGAATCCGCTGATCAACATTACCACCAGCAGCTCTTTCATATGACTCCTCCTTATAGCGGCTTGAGATCGCGCTCGCAGCTATCTACTTCGTCTTTGGTCAACATCACTATCAAAGTATAACATTGTTCGCCGCAACTAAGACCAACGACCCCAGGTACAATAGCGCGACAAGCAGAAACGTTAACAGTATACCATACCGAAGAAAGGGATTAATAGAACCTTGAGGATAGGCGATCTGCAATAGTGAACGCGTCACCCATAAAACTATGCTTACTGAAAGAACTATGAGAATTGAGAACCTATTTGATTCACTACTCCAAATGAGAATGATATTCATCAAGCCGATCAGTACCAATGACAATGAAAAAAAGATGTTGATCGCCTGTATCGCCCGAACAAGTTCGGTTGCCTTTGGATCAATGTATGAACTCCAACGCCAGATTCTTGGAACAAAAAAGTGCCAGATTCCAAATCCGATCGTCATAGCGCTTGCCACCGTCGTAAGAATACGAATAAGCACCGCTTACCTCATATAGAGAGAGTAGCGTTTTGGCGTGTTATGAGCCGTTAGGTGACCTATTTTGGTTGGTGTTTCTTACACCCGAGAAACCAGCTGTATATCTTGTCCTCGCCGTAGACTTCCCATTGTGGTTGCCAATGCTTATAGCCCTCGAAAATCGAGAGCGAGTAGCTGACATTGCATTGATCAAGTTTCTTTACGATTTGGTAGGTCTCGCTGACGTCCACAACCTCGTCGTCCTTACCATGGAACATCCATATGGGCGTTCCGGCCAGCTTGCACGCGTTATCCGATATGAACTGAATGTGTGATGTCTTCCCGCTGATCGGGGCAATTGCTGCAAATGTCGTGGGATGCTTCATCGCCAGATACCAGGTTCCAGATCCTCCCAAACTTAATCCGGTCAGGTAGATCCTGCTGGTGTCGATCCGATATCGAGCCGTGATCTCAGCAAAAAACACGTCGAACCAATCATCAGTTTCCCACCGCTTGTCTACGGGACATTGAGGGGCTATGACGATGAATGGAAGTTCCTTTCCTCTTTCAATCCTGTCCGGGATCCCATTTGCTTTCACTCTTTTCAAGTCACTTCCTCGACTTGAGCCGCCGTGCAAGAAAATGATCGTGGGCCATGTTGTGGCGAGGCTTGTGTCGTAATCCTTTGGGAGATAGGTCAAATAGTCATATCGAGTTTTTGTTGGTCGAATAGTTCGTCCGTTCTCGAAATCCGCCCGGTAGTGCAACTTGCCGTTCTCGTCGTAGTATGTGAACGATCCATGTTGCATCCCATGGCTATACTCTCCCGTGAAATTGAGCTGCCCGTTTCGGTACCATGACGCTACCTTCCCCTGTATCAATCCATTATCGAATCGCCCTTCCCACTCCAGTTGACCGTTGTCGTACCATTTTCTGAAATATCCGTGCTTAATATGCGTTTGATGATAATTCCAGAATTCTTCCTTCACAGTTGGGTCAATCGACAGGTAATCTCCTTTCAAGGCAATTTGGCCTGAGAGGTAGGTGTCTGTTACGTTGTAAATCTGTGCTTTCGGATCGTGCCGGACGATGCGCTTGTAGAGGGCAGAGTCGTACTTTGACTCTGAATACTTGATGGTGAGGGTATCGGTGGTCTGGGCATGACAGACCGTCGAGAGTACCAGAATCAGCGACATTGCAGAGTGTGTCATATGAGTTACCGAGGGGCGCCTAACGTGCGCGGCGATGTGCCGTGCGGGATTTGGGACTGCGTATCTATCCACCGACACAGGATTCATAGAAAGCATCGACAATCGCAACCTTCTGAACCCTCATGGCATAGAGCCGTTGTCGTGCGTTCGTCTCATTTGGTTCTAACTAACTGTTATCGCCACTCCTCCCTTTTTATGTCCTTCACCGACATACCTGTGAGCTTCTACAATTTGTTCCAAAGGATAGATTCTGTCAACAACTGGTTTAATATGTCCGGCTTCAACCAACTCTTTGATAAAAGCAAGGCGCTTGGAGTCCAACAGGAGCGCTCCATCATCAATTGATGCGTATTTCCCTCCCGGAGCAAGAGCTGTTTTGCACGCCTCTTTCAGTTTTGAGGTTTTGTTCTTACCAACGGCATCAAGTACAAAATTGTATTGTACACCTGGATTGAGTGTACCCTCTCGGGTATAATCAATGACAGCGTCCGCTCCCAGAGACTTCACCAACTCCACATTTGCCGTGCTGCATACCGCTGTAATGTTGGCCCCCAAGTACTTCGCATATTGAATTGCCGTTGTTCCAGTTGTTCCAGAAGCTCCATAGACAAGCACCTTTTGTCCACGTTGGATATTCCCCTTTTCCATAAATTGAAGTGCCAGAAGTCCACCATAACTAACCATGGTAGCCTCTTCATAAGATATATTGGTCGGCTTTGTTGCCAAACATCCATGCGTTGAATCTGTCTCTTTCATGCATTTGTACTCAGCGTAAGCACCGAGGTCAAATCCAGTAAGCCCATAAACCTGGTCACCTCTTTTGAATCTCTTTGCGTTTTTCCCCGTTGACTCAATCTCTCCTGCCAACACCAATCCTATGATGGACTTTCTCGGTCTTGTCAAACCCATCATGAGGCGAAATGGTATGAGAACTCGGAGAGGGACTTGAGAGCTTCGGATGAAAATATCACTTGCCGTTACCGCTGTCGCATGTATCTTTATAAGCACTTCATCATCCTTTGGCGCAGGTTTCTCTACTTCTTTTATTCGAAGAACTTCCGGTGGTCCGTATTTCG
>DOWV01000036.1 GCA_003519375.1 Bacteroidota bacterium | reverse complement strand
CACCAGCGAGCTGAGTATTGAACTCACACTTCTTGCGAAAGGCACTCCATGAACATTTCTCTTGGCGCACCCGAACTTCTCTTGCTGTTCTTTGCCTTGTTTCCGGCCATCGCTTTGTTCGATATTTGGAGAAGTAACGCCAAGGATTCATTCGAGAAAATCGTCTGGACTTGCGTTGTTCTCTTCTTCAATGTTGTCGGCGTCATCGTCTACATTTCAGTCGGGAGGAAGGACAAGTTCGTGTACGACGTCATCAGGAAATTCAAGAGTGCAACTTGATCGTTGGCTTTGAGCGGCATCGCCCGACAAACTGCGGGTCCCGACGGAACACTCCAGAGTAGAAAAACACATCTCAACGCAAAGCGAACAGCACGCGCGGCATTCTCCATGGCACTGACAAAGCTTCCATACAAGCGTCTGCAGCACCTGGTGGGACTTCATCTTTCGACCGTGGAAGATGCTCACGCTGCTGCACTTATCAAGGAGCTTTCTGCGGTGAGGAAACGAGGCTGTCTCACAAGAGCCGAGCTTATCAAGGTCTGCAAGTGGAAGTCCGCTCGGGCCATCAGGCACATTCGACACAACCAGGCTCGCACTGTCATCAACGTCACGACGGCGGCGTTCGGTGCGCGCAGTGAGCAGAAGAAGCTTTCCCTTCTCACAAGCCTTCATGGTGTCAGTGTGCCCATGGCATCAGCCATTCTGATGTTGACGAATCCGGTCCGCTATGGCGTCATCGATATCCGGGTCTGGCGGCTGCTCTACACGATGGGTGCCGTCACAACCAACGCGGATGGCGCCGGCTTCAGTTTCAGGGAATGGTACCGGTTCCTCACGATTATTCGCTTCTTTGCAGGAAAGTACGGTGTGACCGCGCGTGATATTGAGCGCACGTTGTTCAACGTCCATGCACGTTATCAGCGTGGATTATTGTATGGCAGTCGGAGGTTACGCAGCGGCTCTCAATCGCCTCGCCAAAACCGTCTTGCCCGAGTGACATAACCCTCGACGATGACTCAGCCGAACCTGGAACTACAATGAAAAACCGCCTCGCGTTCTCAATCATCCTCTTTCTCAGCATTCTCTTCCTGGCGGCGCCTTGTCCGACTCATGTAGTGACGACCGAGCGCGATCCCTTGGCAGGCAAAATCGTCGACGTACTCAACAATCCGGTTGCAGGCGTCACGGTCATTTCGGCACTCGAATACAGTCAGGGCTCTGCCGGACAGCGACCAGTACGCTGGTGGAGTTCATTACACAGTAGAACAGAGTGGGTGAATAGTTGAAAGGCATCGGCTGTAGACACGGACTTCAGTCCGTGGGGGAGAAAACCATGATCAGACAAACCGCGTCACTGGTAATATTGCTCATCGTAGCCGTCATGCAATGCGGTCGGGCGCAAACCGTTCATCAAATACCGTTTGCCGCCTTCGGAAACACGATTGAGCTCACAGTGGCCAATACGGCAAAAGTCCCTCTCGCCGGCGTGAAGGTGGCAGCGACCAATATCCCGGCGTGGCTCAGGTTCTCGGAGACGGAGCAGCAGATCGCGTTGCTCAAGCCGGAGCAGGAACTGGCTGCAACATTCACATTTGCTGTGGACAAAGCTGCACCAGTGCAAAAAAGCCACACTTTGAAATTCGTCATCACCGGATCCGGGGGTGAACAGTGGGAGAAGGAAATCACTGTTACTGTGGCTCCACCAGATAGGTTTGAGGCTTACCAGAACTTTCCGAATCCCTATAATCCAAGTACAGCTATTAGCTAACCGCTAATAGCTACGTGAACCTGAAGGTCTATAATATGCTCGGACAAGAGGTCGCTTCGTTGGTGGATGGTGACAGGTCCGCAGGGTATCATCAGGAAATGTGGGATGCGACGAGGTATTCGAGCGGGATGTATGTGTACCAGTTGGTTGCGACCGATGAGCGTGGAGCAAAACAGATCGCGCTGTTAGAGGATAGAATCTGTGTGTCTGCGGCCTGCCACATGTAGTCTGCAAACTGCAATCCGTAATCTGATTTCCCCAATCCGCAATCCGAAACCCTCACTCTTCTTTGTGAAACTGGTGCCCTGCCTTCTGCAGCGCATGGACCACGTTGACGAGGTGTTCGTCCATCACGAACACGTAGTCCGTATTGAACGTGCTGACCGTGAATACCGGCACACCGGCCTCACTGAGCGGCTGTAGTATCGAAGCAAGAACACCCACCTCCTGCAGCTTCACCGTCCCTTCGACCTTCAGACAGCGCCACCCCAGTTCCTGTTGAACGTTGTTCGGAGCCATGAAATCGGGGCAGACGATCGATAACTCCTCGTCGGTCCGGGAAATGAAACACATTTCACCGTTTGAGAGAATCGACGGAATTTCCGCGAATTGCGGAAGTTTGTTGATCGTGAATGTCTCGTTGAGAAGTTGAAGCGTCAGTTTGTGGGCCATGGGGTGCCTTTTGCGAAAAACGTCTCCGATCCAATGGACGTCTCGGGAAAAGGTAATACATAGCATACTCTCACGCAAGTTCATTCCCCGATTCGTTGACCCGACGAAGAAAAAGCCGTAGTTTCACCAACCACAATCCGATTTGCCTCCAACGCCGCAGGAACCAGCACAGTCTTGATGATTGTTCCTTTCAGGATAACCCCGCCGTTTCCGCGACCCGGGGCCGCAGGCAGCAATCGATCAACATGAGGAGTGTATCCGTGAGTACGGCATATCGCTTTTCTACAGTCCGCAGATCCTTCATTGTGGTCAGCCTTCTGACGCTTTTGCTGCTTCCTGTCCAGGCGCAAGATTCCGTCTTCGTGAAAGAGCACTATACAAAGCATGAATTCACCGTCACCATGCGTGACGGCGTCAAACTCTTCACATCCGTCTACGCACCGAAGGACACCTCCCGGGATTATCCGATCATCCTCAACCGGACTCCCTACAGTGTGGGACCGTACGGGCTCGGCGCAACGCGCAACCGGATGGTACCGTCAATGAATGAAGTGCGCGAGGGCTATATTTTTGTCTACCAGGACGTTCGGGGGAGATACATGTCCGAGGGAACATTCGTTGACCTGCGCCCCTACCTGCCTGAGAAGAAAAGCAACACCGATATTGATGAAACGACCGATACCTATGACACCGTTGACTGGCTCATCAAGAGCCTGCCGCACAACAACGGGCGGGTTGGCATCACGGGAATTTCTTATCCCGGCTTCTATTCGACCATGGGAACCATCGATGCACATCCGGCGGTGAAAGCAACCTCGCCGCAGGCGCCGATCGCCGATCCGTTTGTGGGAGACGACGAGCATCACAACGGCGCCTTTTTCCTCGCCCAGAATTTTGGCTTCTACATGTTCTTCGGGCACGCCCGGCCCGCTCCGACGACCAGGACGATTTATTCTTTCCGCCCCTGGACCATGGATTCCTATAAGTTCTTCCTCTCGATGGGTCCGCTCTCAAACGCGAACGAGCTGTACTTTAAAGACAGCGTCGCGATGTGGACCAGAATGATGGAACACGAGACCCTGGACGAATACTGGAAGTCCCTGCTCGTCTATCCTCATCTGAAGAACATCAAGCCGGCGGTGATGACGGTTGGCGGCTGGTTCGATCAGGAAGATATGCTTGGACCGCTCAAGACCTATAAAGAGATCGAGAAAAACAACCCCGGCATCCTGAACATGCTGGTGATGGGTCCGTGGTTCCACGGTGAATGGAATGGTGATGAAGGCGAACGGCTGGGTGACCTCGTATGGGGATCGAAGACTTCGGTCTGGTTCCAGGAAAATGTGCAGCTCCCCTTTTTCAACTACTATTTGAAAGGAAAGGGCGAAGCACCCAAAGCGGAAGCCGTCGTTTTTGAAACCGGCGCAAACGTCTGGCATCAGCTGCAACTCTGGCCGCCGGCCAACACCTCTGAGAAGAACCTGTACCTCCATCCGGGCGGAGGTTTGGGCTTTGAAGCTCCGAAAGATTCTCCCGGAAAGTTCTCAGAATACGTGAGCGATCCGGATAAGCCCGTCCCCCACACGCGGGATATACGGTCCGGCGTTTCGCGTGAAGTCCTCGGAGAAGATCAGCGGTTCGCTTCACGGCGGCCTGATGTGCTTGTGTTTCAAAGTGAAAAGCTCACCAACGATGTGACCGTCGCCGGTCCCATTGTGGCAAGCCTGCAGGTCTCCACCACGGGCACCGATGCAGATTGGATTGTGAAGATCATTGATGTCTTTCCCGATGACAGTGCCGGTGTGACGAAGAGCGGCGTACCGGTGGGCGGATACGAGATGCTGGTGCGCGGAGACGTGTTCCGGGGAA
Source organism: Bacteroidota bacterium (assembly GCA_003519375.1). Lineage (GTDB taxonomy): Bacteria > Bacteroidota > Ignavibacteria > UBA10030 > UBA10030 > UBA9647. The sequence goes on along the minus strand of DOWV01000036.1, from coordinate 13,262 downwards.
AATTCAGGGAAAGCTTCTCGAAGCCGGTTCCGTTCGTTCCGAAGAAGGTCACACCCGTCGAGTTCGAGCTGCGTGATGTCCTTCATTGCTTCAAGAAGGGACACCGGATCATGGTACAGATCCAGAGCACGTGGTTTCCTCTGGTCGACCGTAATCCGCAGACCTTCGTCAATATCCGAACGGCAAAGGAACCGGATTTTCAGAAAGCAACGCACAGGATTTACCATTCACCCCAATATCCAACGCATCTGAAGGTGTTGGTCTGGGACAAAACCAAATAGAACGTCACCCTGCTTCCATCGTTGAACGGAGGATAACGGAATATGACCGGTCACCGCATCGCAATACCCGCTTTCGCTGTTGTTTTCTTCTGCTCTCTCTGCCTCGGACAGTCAAGCGTTGTCGAGCGCTACGACTCCAGTGCACGGAAAATCGTGGCAGAAGCACTGGGTTCCAACCAATCGTGGAACATGCTGGTCGATCTTTGCACGACCATCGGCCACCGGATCAGCGGTTCACCGCAGGCGGCGAGGGCGGTCGAGTGGGCGAAGAAGCAGATGGAAGGGTACGGCTTTGATAATGTTCATCTCGAGCCCGTGATGGTACCGCACTGGGTGCGTGGAACGGTGGAGGAGGCGTCTCTCATTTATGGATCGGGAAAGCACGAACGGTTGAAGATCACGACGCTCGGCGGCAGCATCGGCACTGCGGCTGAGGGGATCACTGCGGAAATCATCGAAGTGAAATCATTCGACGAACTCCGTCGCCTGGGAGACAAAGCGAAAGGAAAGATCATCTTCTACAACAGGCCGATGGACCGGAAGCAAATCTCGACCTTCGCGGCTTATGGCGGAGCCGTCGATCAACGCGGCAGCGGCGCAATCATGGCGGCCCGTGCAGGAGGCGTTGCGGCGCTCGTGCGATCTATGACAACGAGGATCGACGACTTTCCGCATACCGGCGGCATGGGCTATGTCGATTCCGTCAAGAAAGTACCGGGAATGGCTGTCAGCACACTTCAAGCGGAAAGAATCAGCAAGCTGCTCGCGAAAGGAGAGCGACTGAAGCTTCACTTCAGGCTCTCGGCGCAGACGCTGCCTGATGTGGAATCGTTCAACGTCGTCGGTGAATTGACCGGCACCGAGAATCCGGGCGAGATTATCGTCATCGGCGGTCATCTCGACAGCTGGGATATCGGCCAGGGCGCCCATGACGACGGCGCAGGTTGTGTTCAATCAATAGAGGCTTTTCGCATTCTCAAGAAGCTCGGCCTGAAACCAAAGCGAACGATTCGCGCGGTCATGTTCATGAATGAGGAAAACGGTCTCCGCGGCGGCATCGCCTACGCGGCAAAAGACAGGCCCGGTGAGAAACACCTTGCGGCAATTGAGTCCGATGAGGGCGGATTCCGCCCGCGCGGATTCGGCATTGCCGATTCTGCCGCGTTCAGGCGGATCGCCCCATGGGCTCCCCTTTTCAGCTTCTTTGATGCCGATCTTATCCGGCTGGGCGGGGGCGGGGCAGATATCAGTCCGATGGGTCCGAAGGGAATTCCGCTCATGTCGATGATTGTCGACACGCATCGATATTTTGATTCTCATCATTCCGACAATGACATTCTCAGCGTTGTGAACGAACGGGAGCTGGCTTTCGGCGCCGCGGCAATGGCAATTCTGACATACGTGATGGCGCAGGAAGGATTGTAGGTTCTTGTGCCGAATTTGCGGTTGCTGTTCACTGCGTATTTTTCTATACTCGTACAGTAGCCCGTCACAGTGAGATCGGTGATTCTGGTGTACACTGCGATAGAGGCGAACCTCATCCTTTGCACCGGTTTTTTCCTGCAAGAAGGCCGTTTGCTTTTTTTCGTTGACCCCCGGTAGTCGGAGTTCGGTCTTCTCTGACGAGCAATCTCACCGGGGATACATCAAATAGACTTTGAGACTTTCTCTTCCTTGCCTGATTGCAGCTCGACATCGGGTGCTGGGTATCGGTGCGTCTGGTTATTCGTGTTGGTGGTGATCCCCGCATTTGCCGGTTTCTCGCAACCGGTCATTTCTCACAGGCCGCTCCTGACTGCAGCCCAGAACCAGGAGCTCGAATTCATGGCCGTTGTGCTTGATTCCATCGAAGTCACCAACGTTGAGCTGTACTACCGAGCCAGCGGCACCGGTGTATTCAGCTGGCTCCGGATGGCCGGAAACGGCAATTACTTCAGCGTCAGGTTGCCGCGTCAGGTTGTCACGCTGGCGGGATTGGACTACTATCTCGTGGCACGAGACCGAATCGGCCGATCGGCCGCCTTTCCCACCACAGCCCCGGGAGAGTATTTCGAAATCAGGGTACGGCAGGACGAATCCTCCCCGCTCATTCTCTCCCGTTATCCGGAAGACGGGGATACCGTCGCGACCTCACGCCCTGTGATCAGGATCGGGTTCTACGAGGAATCGAGCATCGACACAAGAAGGACCAGGGTCTTTCTCGATAGTGTTGATGTGACGAGCACGGCGCACATTCTGATCACCAATGTCAGTTTCACGCCATCGGAGGCGCTGGCACCGGGAGTGCATCATGTACAGGTTATAATTCCCGATGGCGCGGGGAATATGGCGCGTGGCGCGAGCTGGTCTTTCATCGTGAAGCCATCCGCTTCCACCAGAACCCCCATGAAAGTCCAACTCACCCCTTCGCTTTCCTACTCCTGGACTGAGTCGAGGCCGCGGCTGGCCGACTCGCGCGCCTATGGTGCCGACCTGGCCGTCAATGCCGAGGAGCAGATAGGCGGCTTTACCGTAGGAGTTCACGCGTCTGTTCATACGGATCAGACGCTCTTCAATGTCCACGGACGGAAGGCTGCCAGTCTCCAAAACCTCGTGGTCAGTGCTTCAGATCTTCCATTCGCCCTGCTCTGGGGGCGTTACTCCGAGAGCTTCTCGGATCTGGGGATGAGCAATATTTCATTGAAAGGCGTGGAAGGTGACGTCTCCTTCGGTTCTGTAAAGACAAAGGGGTTCTCGGGGACATCAACGAATGTCTCCGGCAATGAACAGCGTTTCCAGGGAATTCACTCTCAGGTTACCCTCGCGAACGGTACGAGATTCACAGGTTTCCTTTTCTCCGGGAAGGATGTCGGGGGAACCGGCCCCGGCGCGCTCACCGGATTCAAGCCCGTCAAGGGAACGGTGATCGGCGTTGGCTCTTCCATCGCCGGCATTCCGGGGTCTCAACTGTCTTTCGAACTCGCCCGGAGCGACAATAATCTTCCGGACGTCAGGAGCTCTGCAGACGACATTGGCTACGCAGGCACACTGCTTGGGGGCACATCCTTGCTGGGGATCAATCTCTCAACACGGGTACAGTACGTCGATCATTCATTCCACAACCCGGGAAACCTCTTCCTCCAATCGAATTGTCTGGCCACGAATACCAGCGCAAGCGCATCACTTTCATCGTATCTCTCCACGAGTGCTCAGTATAGTTACACCCGGCGCGGCATCAATTCGGATACCGCGGCAGTCCCGACCAACGAGTCCACCGCCGGAGTTCAGTTCTCTCTCTCACCTTTGCGGATATGGAACATCTCCGCGTCAATCGCACAGTCCATTCAAAAGAGCGATCTGCAGACGGTATCCGCCAAGGATGCTGAATCGATCGTGGCAGGTCTTTCATCCTCCCTTTTTCTTCAGGGCGTCTACTTCACGGGCGGCTATTCTTTTTCGGAGATGCATGACAGGACTACTCAACAACAGAGCTCACGCCAGCACGCCATGACCATGTCCGGATCGTACCGGGCCGGCACGTACTTCAACTGTTCCGTCAATGCGTACTATTCCAACAGCAATACACTTGCTTCCGGCGTGGCAACAGATTGTTACACCGCCACATTTGCGTCAACGGCCTTGATGGATGCGTCGGGCGGCAACAGCGTGGGTCTGTCCGCAACCTTCAACGAGAGCCTGACCACCGATGGACGATCACATACGCAATCGACGTCCGTTCAGGTGAACCTCAATTCCAATCTCGGTCTCACGATGGCATCACCTCCACGCGTACAGTTTCTGTTTGGCTGGTCGGAAAACGGCGACCTTACAGGCAACAGCTCCAAAACTCACCAGCTGCAGTTCAACCTCTCTGTGAGCTGGAACCTCAACCTCACCATATGAACTCCCGATAGGGCGAATTATGAACACCAATCGCACGCTTTTGTCTTGTCTCCTCCTGCTGGTACTCTTCACCACCGCCGCACATGCCCAGCAAAGCACCACGTCGTTTGCCGGGTTTCAGCTGACGGCCACCGGCCAAACTGTGATGCAGCCGTACCTGACGGTTCCACTCGGAACACCATCCCAGGTAAATGTCACGGTCGCGTTCGGCGCGGACGGCAGCGTCACGAGCGGGAGAATCGAGACGCCGTTTACCTACACCTCGGGGGGCCTGACGTTCGTTGTCAAAAGCGGGACGTTCGACGTCCAGAATGGTGTCTTGTCGCTGAACGGAACTGTGACGTACGGAACCCTTTTCACTGTCACGTTTACCGATCTGCGACTCAATGGCAGCGGCATCGTTTCCATGGGAACATTGAATGCTGCCGGAGAGAATGTCTCAGCGTATGGTTTTCAGCTTCAAAATCCCAGGCTTTCCATCACACAAAGCTCAGGCGTGTGCACGGTTGACGCAACCATTGTGCTTCCGAGCTCGGTCGGCACAATTGCCGTCACAGCACAATTCTCAAACCAGGGCTCGTTGACGGGCGTGTCGCTTCACGATTGGAATGCCAACCCGACATATTCCGGCTTCGCGCTCACAGACACAAAGAGTGTTCTTGCCGCAGACGGCCTGACACTGGCCGGCACCATCTCCCTCCCATCGGGGGCCGGCATGATCCCGTACACGAATTTCAAAATCGGTCCGGCCAGCATTGTCCAGCCTCCGCAATTCAGCCTGACCAATCAACAGCTGACAATCTCAGGATACACGTTCAGGCTTACTTCTGCTCAGTGGCAGAACGATCGACTTGACTTGAGCGGCGACGTGGATCTTGGAGGCGGAAACCACATCACCGTGGGACGGCTCTCCTTCAATGTCAACGGTACCATCACCGCCGATAATCTTGCCTTTTCGGGGACTCTTGCCGTCGGCGGGCTGACCGTAACATCCGGCAACCTCAGCTGGACTGGAAATGCGTTTCTGATTGATCTCGGCGTGACACTCCCCAACCTGAACGGGACGGTAAAGGTCACAGGAGTGAGAATCGGCTCCGACGGCGCGTTGTTTGCGGGCACAGTCGTCGTTGAGGGCGTCACCCTCACGTACCAGAGCCTGACGGCCACGCTCACTTCATGCTCGATAGACTTCAAGACTGGAAAGGCGACGCTGACATCCGTGATTTCGATCGACAAATTCGGAAAACTCGAACTGGACGGGGTTGTCGTTTCTTCCGCCGGCATCGTCGATTACGGATCGTTCAAGATCGACGTGACAAAAACCTATACCGTTGGTTCCTATGCCGTGACGATTCAATCGATTCAGAAACTTGCTGCCTCAGGGCTGGCGGTTGATGCAAAGCTGAATGTTCCCGGATTGGCCCAGGGATTGAGCACCGTCCTCAACGTTACCGCCCAGGGTGTTTCCGTCCAGTCAATCACCGTGACCAACGTTTCTGCGACCATCAACGGATTTACGGCAACACTTTCAAAGGCGACACTGGGGATTGACGATACGCTGCGTCTCGATGGAACTCTTACTCTCGGTTCATACGGCTCCGCTACGTTCACCAATCTGACGATGACGACAGGTGGCAGAGTCTGCGGCGCGAACATCACCGTGACACCGGGAAGCTCATTTACCGTCGGCGACATGGCCCTTTCGGTTACGCGTCTCGCGTTCAACGGTCAGGCTCTCAACCTCGATGGAACTGTTGCACTCGCAGGGGGCGGAATCATCACTATTACAAATGCCAATCTGAAAAGTAACCTGAGCTTTACCGACGGGACTATCACTGCGAGCGGACCCATCACTATCGGCGGTTTCAACATAACTTTGACCTCCGGAACGCTGAGCGCCGGCGGATTGTCCATCAACGGGACAGTTTCCCTGCAAGGCGCCACAGGCACGATGTCCGTTGAAGGAGTCAGACTTACCAGGACCGGGGCAACAAGCATCGAGAAGATTAATCTGAACAATGTGCAGTCCAGGATGGGAGATTTTAAGCTCACGCTTGATTCTGCCGGATTCTCCCAGGGGAAGGTGATCGCTGCCGGCACCGCTGCATTGCCTGCTCCGTACGGAACGCTGAGGGTAACGAATCTTCAGATCAACGGTAATGGCACCGTTACGGGAGGACAATTCGTGCTCAGCGGGGCCTCGGTAACTTACGGCGGTGTGGCACTTGCGCTCACGTCTGCGACATTCGCGAACAATACCATTTCGATCACGGGATCGTTCACACTCCAGAAACAGGGAATGAGCGGAACAGTCACCGGATTGACACTCACGGCGGGAGGAGTTCAAAGCACGGGCGTCATTACCCTCGCGCAGAAAACCGTGACGATCGACAATTATTCGTTCACCATTGCGTCCTGCACACTTTCAGGGAACAGGATATCGATTGATGGAAGTATGAAAGCGGGAGCGTTGACGATCAATGCGAGGGGACTGACCTTGACGACGCTCGGCGTCTTCACCGGCGGCACGTTAAGCATTGACCCGTCGACTCCGCTCAAGATAAGCGGTATGACCGTCAACGTCATCAAGCTGGAACTCGAAAACGACTATATCGAGCTCGACGGAACGGTGACCCTCGGGAACGGAGGTATCATCAATCTCAAGAGCATCAACATCAAGCCTGAAGGGTCGTTCATCAATGGAACGATTACGTACAGCGGCACACCTCTGAGTTTCGCCGGAGGGACTCTCCAGACTGCGGCGATGACGATTACAGACAGGGGATTCCGGACAGACGGCAAGTTCACGCTCCCCGGGAACCACGCGACCGTCGGCGCGTATGGCATTGTTGTTTCGAGTTCAGGAGTCACCGGAATCGATTCTGTTTCCCTCTCCGGTGTTTCTTTTGCCTACAATGGCTTCGTGGTCACTCCAACCGCGATGCGTTTTCCTTCGAACGGCATCAGCGTCGATGGCACGGTGGACGTACCGACATTCGGCCAGCTCGTCGTCACGGACCTTATCATCGGTACCGACGGCTTGTTCCGCGGCGGGACCATCAGCGCGAGCCTGGCAGGCTGGACGTGGAAGGGATACACGATCCAGATCCAAGGCGTGTCAATTGCGGTCAAAGGGGTTTCGATCGACGGAACGATTTCCATTCCGGGACATGGCACCGCGAAGATCGTCAATCTCCTCATCGATCCGAAGGGACTTATCACCGGCGGAACTCTCACGACGAACAATCTGACATTTTCGGCGGGAGGATTTTCGGTCAATGTGACAGGCGGCACGCTGAGCAACGACGGCGTGGCGTTTTCGGGGATCATCACACTTCCCAACAGCTGGGGAACGGTCGGCGTCAGCGACCTTCGCCTGGCAACGGACGGCTCGGTGAGATCAGCCGCGTTGAGTTACACCGGCAGCGGGCCATCGCTCGGAGGATTTACCGTCGTCGTTTCGTCGATGAAGCTTAACGCGAACGATCTTTCCGTTTCGGGTTCGCTGACCCTGCCCGCGTCCGTCACCGGCAAAGTGCTCGTCAACGACTTCGTTATTTCTCCCCAGGGTTCGTTCACGACAGGGTCGATCACCGTGCAGAGCGTTACGGCAAAGTGCGGCAATTTCACAGCGACACTCGACTCAGCCCGGTACGCGAACAATCAGTTTTCATTTTCAGGCACCATCCCCCTTCCAGGTCAATACGGCAAGGTCTCGATCGTCGATCTCACGCTCGAGACATCCGGCGCCCTGGAGCGGGGAACGCTGATGCTGCAAGGTGCAACCATCACACATAACGGGTTCGTCGTCAACAGCCTGACCGGCTCGCTTGTGAGCGGCAACGTCGTGCTCGGCGGATCCATGACGCTTCCGAATGGAATCGGAACCGCCACGCTCGCAGGTCTTACGCTCAGCGGTTCGACTGTTGTCTCTTATGGATCGGTAACCCTGGCCGGGTCGAAGACCATTACGTGGCAGACCTATTCCGTCACGGTGGACTCCATGCAGATCACACAGGGGCTGGTGTCCGTCAGCGGGTCGATGACGATCGGTTCGGTCGGAACCGTCAGGGCAAAGAATCTCGGGATCACGTCCCAGGGCAAATTCACCGGCGGCACCATCGTCCTGGAGCCGAACACCTCGTGGACGTACAACGGTTTTGTCATCGCAGTGACCTCGGCGGAAATCCAGCAGGCAGAAGTCGAAATCGGCGGAACCATCACCGTGCCGACCCTGAACAAATCGCTGACGCTCAAGGATGTCAACTTCTCCGCTGACGGGATTCCGAATGGAGGAACGATCACGTACAATGGTCCCCCGTTCGCATACAAAGGGTACCAGCTGATGCTGAGCTCCGTCACGTTCGCGAAGGGCGGCCTTGCCGGAACTGCGACATTTGCATTCGGCAAGTCGTCGGGGAGCGCTACGATCACCATTTCGAGCGCGGGATCTGTAAGCGTGACAGAATTCGCAGTGAAGAATGTATCCCTCGCCTACGGCGGATTTGCCATCGAAAACGTCTCAGTCCAGATGGCGGGAGACTCCGTCGAGTACTCCGGCACTCTCACCGTTCCCCAGGTGGGCACGTTCACGGTCCAGAACATGATCGTCTCAACTACCGGCAACGTCATCGATCCGGGGACGGTGACATTCTCCGCAAAGACGTTTTCTTACAACAGCTATATGATCACCGTCGATTCGGTGCAGTTCCACGCGAACGCACTCGGATTGACCGGTTCCATTCAGCTTCCGGACAACAAAGGAGTTGTCCGCGTCGCCGATCTGCTGGTGAGCACCATCGGCAAACTCAGCGGCGGGATCATTTCCACAACCGGCGTTACGATTTCCCATGCGGGATACACGCTGACGCCCCAGACTATCCGGTGGGAAGGCGACGGGATTGAAATGGATGCAACGTTCACGATCCCGCAGGCGCAGGGCACGTTCACCATCAAGAGCTTCGAAATAGGGTTGGCGGGGAAGGTGACGCTGGCAAGCATCAACTACTCCGGTACTGACATTACGTTCGGTGGATTTACACTGAAAAGCGTGACGATTCATACGGTGGATCTGAACGATCTCTCTGTGGACGGCACCGTTCAGCTTCCGCCGTCGGTTGGAGGCGAGGCAATCATCAGCGGCCTGCGCTTCATGACGGGTGATGTATCCGTTCAGAAGATTGTGCTGCAGAACGCCTCCTTGAAATACAACTCGTTTACGGTGACGGTCGATTCCATCACCTATGCAAACAAGCTCATGGTGGTCACCGGAAAACTGGGGCTTCCCGATCCGTACGGCACGCTCGGTGTCGTCGGGCTCGCATTTGACTCCCAGGGCAGCATCCAGGGCGGCACCATCACCGCGCAGAACGTGAAGATGACCTACGACGGATTTGTACTGATCCTGTCTAACGCTTCCATGGGAGTGGACGGAATTCTGACGCTGAGCGGCTCGGTCACGCTTCCCAATACGAACGGCACGATGACGTTGACCGGGTTCAAGATGGATGGCACCCGCGTTGTCGATATGGGAAAGGCCGTTTTCACCGGCAGCACCATCACATGGCAGGCCTACACCGTCATGGTGGACACTGTCGAACTGCTCGACAAAGCCCTCCTTTTTGATGGATCGGTGAAGATAGGCGCCAGCACGACCGTCCGCGGTGAAAACCTGAAAATCGGCATCCACGGCGAATTTCTCGGTGGATCGATCGACATCAAGGGACTTGACTCCGTGAAGGTCGGAGGATTTGTCGTGAATCTCACCGATGTTCAGGTTTCCGCAACGGGACTCACCGCGAACGGATCCATCACATTCCCGAACAACTACGGAACTCTCACGGCCACCAACCTGAATATTTCCGCGGACGGAAAGTTTTCCGACGGTCCATGGATCTACACCCCGGCCGCGCCAATCACGTACAACGGGGCGACACTGACCATCCAGTCTGTGATGTTGAAATCAGGATCACTGACCGCCACGGCAACCCTCCTTCTCCCCAACAAAATCACAACGGTAACCGCCAACGAGGTAACGATATCGTATCCCTGGAATATCTCAGTCGGCTCAATCACCGTCGCCAACGCTTCGTTCTCATACAATGGCTATACGTTCACGCTCAACTCGGCCACCTATTCCGGCTCGGATCTGGTCATTGACGGCACGGTGAACGCTTCCACTCTCGGCACGGCCAAATTTACTGGTGTGAAAATTTTCACCTCGGGACAATTTTCTGGCGGGACGGTCGCTTATTCCAACGCCTGGAAATGGGGAAGCCTGGATGTTGTGATCTCGAAGGCGACATATGATTGGGAAGGAAAGATCGTTACGATCACAGGTTCCGTGACGCTGCCCCAGGGGATGGGTAGCGCCAGTGTTGACAGTCTCATCATCAACACGGTGACCAGCGCCATCTCCAACGTCAACGTGCGCGCTACGGGGACCTATTCGTATGGGGGAAGAACATTCACCGCAACAGTGCAATACGCGAACAACGAGATCGAACTTGACGGGAAGATCGATCTCTCCCCAACGAGTTATGTCTCCGTTTCCGGGCTCGACATTTCCGTCGACAACGGGTCTATCAGCGGCGGAACATTTAAGTATGTCGGCCCGGGGCTTACCTTTGGCGGCACAACGGTGACCATCAACAGCGTCATGCCGACGCTGAAGTCCATCACCGTCACAGCGACGGTGGACCTTCCCGGGAATCTCGGAAGCGCTCAGGCTTTAAACGCCACGTTTGATATCGACGGATCATTCAAAGTCGATTCGGTCATCTTCTATGGCCAGTCGCTGAACTACAACGGATTCGGTGTCACCGTCACGCACGGAGTTCTTACCTCGAAACTGCTTCGCATTGATGTCCTCGCCACCGTCGGCGGGGTCTCGTTCGGAATCGACAGCCTTCTCTTTACGGGCGGCAAATTCAGCGGCGGGTACCTCGACTTTTCCATGACGAAGATAACATACAAAGGCTACACACTGAAGATCCACACGGCATTGGAGCTCCCCGGAGGCGGATACAAGGTGAGCGCTGATTTCGCTCTGCCGGAGAGCAAGGGATTCGGCCGCATCAACAAGATTGTCATCGGCACGACGGGTTTCGATTTCTCCGGGGCCCAGATTGACTGGAGTTCGCTGCCCAATCTTCTCCCGCCCGGATTCTCTTTCACTATCACAAAGGCGGAGTTCGTCGACGGGGGATTCGACCTGACCGGCACGCTGACCCTGAGCTCTTTCTTCAACCTCAATCTCGATGGTTTGCTCGTGACCCCCAGCCGCATAAATCTCGACAGCGCCCATATCCAGGTTGGGAACCTGAAGGTCGGTCCCTATCAATTTGCCGGACTCACATTCGATTTCCGGTCGTCTCATCCCACATGGCTTGTGCACATGAATGGTACAGTCAAGTTACCCGGGAACTTCGAAGGCTTCACGCTCGACGGAACGGTGGATGGGAATCAGAATTTCAAGGCCAGCATTCTGGCAAAGACAAAAGACCCGATCCTCATCGGCGACTCGGGAACTGAGCTTGTCGGCGCGGGAGGCGGATTGGAGAAGGCGGGATCGGACTACTCGATTTGGATCGACGGGATTTTTGCCCCGGTCGGCATGCAGAAAACCCTGAACGGCGACGGAAAAGTCGTCATCGACGCGAACGGAAAGATCTCGGGCGTACTGGATGTGAAACTGCTCGACCTGATTCCCATGGCGAAGGCGACCATGGTCATCGACATTCCGACCAAGAAATTCACCGTCACCGGCAAAGCGGGCTTTCACCGGATACTCTCGTATGACGGCGGCATGAACATCGATACGAAGCCGTTCAAGGCAACAGGGAATGGAAACGTGCAAATTGACGGCATTGCGCTGGCTCAAGCGTCACTCCTCATGGACGAGAAAGTGTTCTCAGCCACGGGTCAACTCAAGATCCCCGATCCGGCATCGAGCCTCACACTTGTGGAGATTGACGGAACAATCACCGTCGTACCCTCAAGTTCCGTTGCCACCATGGCAGGCACGCTGAGCCTCCTGGGATACTCCGTGTCAAGCGGAAATCTCACGGTTTCGGACGATTCCCTCAGCGCGTCCGGACAAATCAATCTCGGCGTTGCCACCGGAAATTTCAATTTCCTCGCCACGCAAACACCGCCTCCGCCGACTCCCAACACACCGGACTCAAAGGGAGGAGGAGTTGTCCCGGATGTCGCCGGATTTCTCAAGGACCACCCTGAAGAGGCGGGTTCCATCGATCTCGCCATTGATGTCATCCAGGCGGAGTACCCCGACATCTATCAGGAACTCGTCAAGGATCAGAACGAGATTGTGAATGAGGAAATGATGGGAGGCGGAGTCGGGCGGAAACCGGGACCGGGTTCACCTCTTTACGGTTTGGCAAAACGCCGCGCACAAACGATTGCTCAGCATGTAACGTCGATTGTCGACCTTGCCGGGCTCGATCCGGGTGAATTCCAGTCAAGCATTCAGACGTGGCTGCTGGGACATTCGGTGCAGCCATCATTTGAGCGCGCAGCGTGGGCCTCTCAGCCGTCTCCCTTCAAGCGGGCGCCCGAACTCTACGCATCCCTCTCGACACCAGCCGGCCGACGATTCACGGTCCCGCTCTCGGCGCTCACGCAGCTGGATGACGGGTTGCCGAAACAGATGCAGACGCTCGACCTGACCAGTGCCTTCAGCGGTCTGCAGATTTCTTTACCGGGCTGGACGGCTGAACCGCTTTACTCGTGCGACCAGGATTTTGCCGGTATGCTCGAGGCATCGGAGGCAGAGCCGTTTGATGGATTCAAGCTGAAGTCCTTCACGGCATCAGTCGCAATCAAGTTCCGGGGCCTCACCTTTGACAAGACCACCGTGAGCATCGCCGGGGGGACATTTCAGGGAACGACGAAAGTGACGATACCGGGGATCGGCAGCGGCACTGTGACCTTTACGGGAAGCAAGTCCGGCGTGACGTCGTTCTCCGGCGACTTCGACGTGACCATCCATGGCTTCTCCCTCAGCGCCGCCTCCGTCAGTTATACGTTCAACGGATCGAAGGCGACCCTGAGCATCAGCGGCACAACATCATTCATCGG
>DOWV01000181.1:16042-21386 GCA_003519375.1 Bacteroidota bacterium | reverse complement strand
GGTAACGCTTGAGTTTAAAGTCTAAAGTCTAAGGTCCGAAGTTCCGGGTATGTCATCAAACCCTGAACTTCAAACTTCGGACTCCAAACTCACGACTCTTCTTGTGCGTGAACGGTTTTCAGAGTACTTTGAGGCATATGACGGTACTACTAAAAACCGTGAAGCCACGCATACACCGTTCGTTGCTTCCCCATCCCAGTGTTCCACCATTCCTTTATTCCATCATTTATGTTCTGCTCCTCGCCTACACTCCGGTGCTCGGCCAGGACACCACCCAGATCGGCATCCACCAGCTGGAGTCCGAGCTGCACCGTTGGGATGTTTTGAAGTCGCACCCCTCGGTTCCCCAGTTGCAGCAAGGCGCAGAATCTGCACGCAATGGCGATTTCAAAGGTGCGATCCGTTTGTTCCAGAAGGCGGCTCCCGGACGACCTTCGATGGCGTATTTCAATCTCGGCGTGGTCTACTTCGAGACGCAAAAACCCGACAAGGCGCTCCGATATTTCAGACTCTCCTACCGGGCTCGCAAAGACTCGGTTTGTCTCGATTATCTGAAGAACACAGAACGGCTTATCAACGAGCGAAAACACAAGAAATGAAGCGGCTGCTCCTTATAGTACTCATACCGGTTATCGCGTTCGCTCAACAAGAGCTCGAGCGCAAAAGCATCCACCAACTGGAAAGCGAGCATCACCGGAATGATCCGGCGGGTGAAACGGCGCAATCCCCGGCGATGGTGCCCTTGTTACCAAAGACAGGAGGAACGCAGTCGCTTTCGAAGAAGGCGTATGGGTGGCATCCATACTGGGCCTCACAGAGTGCCTATGCAACGTACGATTATGGAGCGCTCACGCACATCGCATTCTTCAGCTATGAGACCGACACTGCCACGGGAGGTTACCTCACTAACCGACAATGGCTCACGACGCCGATCATCGCCTACGCTCATTCGCAGGGTGTAAAAGTGACACTTACCGTCACGAATTTTGGACTTGAAAACAATGACAAGATTCTGGGCGATACCGTCAAGCAGCAACGGATGATCAATACGCTGATATCGCTTCTCCAGTCGGCGAACGGCGATGGTGTGAACTTCGATCTCGAGTCGGTCCGGCTCTCGCAGCGTGCGAACCTCGTTGCGTTCATGCGCCGGGCGTCGACGCAAATCAAAGCGGTGTTGCCCAACGCGGAGATCTCAATGGCGACACCGGCAGTCGATTGGTCGGGATCCTGGGATTTCGCCCAGCTTGCTCAGATATGCGATTATCTGATCGTCATGGGCTATGACTATTACTACTCGGGGTCTTCCACGGCCGGACCCGTCGCCCCTCTCGCGGGAGAAAACTATAATGTCACGAAGACAGTGCAGACGTATCTCGATGCCGGCGTTCCGAGCTCGAAACTCTTGCTCGGCGTGCCCTGGTTTGGATTCGACTGGCCGGTTCAAAGCAGCGAGCGTAAATCACCGGCAACTGCAAAAGCGTCATCACGAACATTTGCCGTCGCAGAACAAATGGCGAGCTCGTACGGAAAGACCTTTGATGCGTTAACGAAGGTCCCATGGTTCAGCTACCAGAGTGGAACTGACTGGCGGCAGGTTTGGTACGACGACACCGCGAGCCTCAGTGCAAAGTATGGGCTGGTGAATTCGCGTAAACTCGGCGGTATCGGCATCTGGGCGCTGAGTTATGACGGTTCTCGTCAGGAAATCTGGAACGGCATCAAAGCCGCGTTTAGCACCACAGGAATAGAGAAACGCGGAGACGTCCGGCCGGTGCAGTTTGAATTGTATCAGAATTATCCAAACCCGTTTAATCCTGGTACAGCTATTAGCTATCAGCTATTAGCTAACAGCTTCGTAGTGCTTAAGGTCTTTGATGTGCTTGGCAGGGAAGTGGCTACACTTACTGAGCAAATGATGCCGGCAGGATTTCACACGGTTACCTGGAAAGCGGTAAACGTCCCCTCAGGATTCTACATTTATCGACTTATCGCCGGTAATCACGTCGAAAGCAAAAAAATGCAGCTCTTGAAGTAGCTTTAGAAAAGAAATGCCGATCCAGCCTCGGACCGGCATTTGCGCATCCCACCTCTGAATCCCAAAATTGAAAACTCCCGATCAATGACTTCTTATCATGAATCTTATTCTGGCAGTGGAGATGCACTGTGTGAGCAATGATAGTGTTCGATGATGTTCTTCTCACACGCCAGAAGAGCCATCGCACCGACTTTGCATTTGTTCGGAATGCCAGCTACTTTAGGCCATGCGGGAAACGGAAGAGAACGGCAGCACAATAAGAACCGGGATCTTGAAAATCTCAGCTGGAACCGGCCTTCTTCTGATCGGGCTGCTCCTCATCCATTGGCTTCCATTGAGCGCCGCGGCGGGCTACGCCCTGGTGTTTGTTTCAACGTCGCTCATCTTTCTCTGGTTTGCGTGGACGCTCCAATCGTCCGAACCGCCGACGTGGTTCATCCTTCTTGCGGTCGTTCTCGCTCTCCTCGTGCAATTGAGTTTTCTGAACCTGACGCCGATCGGATCCGATGATGTGTATCGGTACATGTGGGACGGCAAAGTGCAGGCATCAGGCATCAGCCCCTATCGTTTTGCTCCCAACGATCCCGCACTCGACTCTCTTCATTCTCCGCTGATACCCGTTTCAGTCAATCACCCCGACATGAAGAGCGTCTATTTTCCTCTTACTCAATGGATTTTCTATGGCGCGTATTCATTGAGCCAGGAGAGCCTCTGGGGGTACAAGCTCATACTCCTCATCGCTCAGATTGCCGCGATTACCGGACTTTTTGTGCTTCTGAAGAAACTCCGCATTCCGCCGAAGTATGTGCTCCTTTTTGCGCTGTGTCCTTTGCCCATTCTCCAATTCGGACTCGATGCGCATGTTGACGCGGTGGGATTGCCCCTGCTCATTATTGGATTGGCGCTCTACCTGGACTCAAGAAAGACGCTCGCATATGTTCTCTTTGCGCTTTCGATTTCGATCAAACCGGTGGCCTTGCTTCTTCTTCCGGTGTTGTTCCTGCGCGAGAAGGAAGTCGGGGAAAAAGTAAAGGTTCTTCTGGTGCCATCGATCATCCTTGCCGTGCAATTCCTGCCGTACGTCTTTGGCTCCGATCCCTTCGAAGGGCTCTTGACGTTCACCAGCCATTGGACTTTCAACGGTGTTGTGTTCGAGACCCTGAATCTGTATTACGCAAATAACCAGACGTCCCGCCTCATTTGCGCGGCGCTCCTTGTTCTCGCACTTCTCCCTTTGTACCGGAGCAAGAAAAACCTCACCGACGTACTCTATTACTCAGTCATTCTCCTTCTTCTCTTTTCTCCTGTGGTTCATCCCTGGTATGTGACGTGGCTGGCCGTGCTGCTCCCGTTCGCCAGGCGCTGGTCGGGAATCGTTTACTCCGCCGCCGCGAGCCTCACGGCCTATACCATCGTTCAGTTCAAGCTCCACGGAACCTGGGAGCAATCTGCACTCGTCCTGGCGCTGGAATACCTTCCTGTCATAATCCTGTTGATTCTCGAGCTGCGGGATGCGAACGACAGTTCTCAAACTGCCGGGGCCTAGCGCCCGGCTGGAGAATTTCTCGGTCTACAAGTCCCCGGGAGAACTATGGGAGGGTGGATGTGAAACGATCGAGGCACGACAACTCTGTTGTTCTTCGATGCGTCACCGGTAGAAGACGCAGGTCCGGCAGTTTAGGAGAAAGCCGACCCCGCGAAGGATCGGCTTTCAGGTTCGGACAGTTGTGAACGTAGTATCCGTTCGGTCCAACACAACTGTGAACGACGTTACTGTCGCGATTTTCCTTTCAGGCTTATGGTCACGCCCCCGCCGCCAATGATCAGCATGATGACAGCCTGGATCATGGTCTTGTAGCTGATCTCTGCACCTGCAAAAACAGAGGAATAGAAGAACCAGGCACCGATGAGCAGCAACAGGATATAAACGCCGATCATGATAGTGCGGGCACGAGCGTTTGTTTCCGGCGTGTCAAGAGCGAACGAACGGTTGTAAAACATCAGTCCCACCACGGCCGCAATATCCAGTCCTGCGAACATCAGCCAGAAGAACCTTACAGTGGCGCCCGCATCGGGTTGCCCGACGATGGGTTTGAGGATGCTTTCATACAGGGCGCCGCCCAGACTGGATCCCACCAGGCTTCCAATCACGCCGTAGAGAAATGCGTAGCCCATGTAGACCGCCTTTTTGTCCGCAGGAGCGACAAGTCCGACGTAGCTGTAATACTTCGGATGCGCCGTCATCTCGCCGATCGAAAACACGACGATGCCGGCGACGAAGATCCATACGGTCGATGAGAAGGCAAGGAGGATGAATCCGAGACATCCCAGAAACATTCCCGTGATCATTGTCGGCAGAGGCTTGGTGTTCTTGACAATCCGGCTCACAAGTACCTGGAGGAGAATAATGGTTCCTGCGTTGATGATGGTAACGTACTCCGGGCCGAATTTGATCGACATACCGATCGCCGCAAACAACTCGTCCACCGGTGTCGTCACGACGAAGTCGCGCATGTACCACAACACCGAGCCGAAATTCTGGAAGTACAAAATCCAGAATCCCGAATAGACAACGATCATCAGCATGAAGCGTGCGTCACCCAGCACCATCGCAGCACTTCCGAGCACATCTTTCAGCGAACGCGTGTTTTCCGGTTTTGGAGGATCCTTGTAAAGGAAGAGGGTCGGGATCAGCATGGCAGCGCAGTACACCGAGGATGCCGTGAACACATACGTCCAGGAGAAACCTTTGAGGTAGCTGACGATCATCGGGGCCAGAAAGGCCCCGAGGTTGATCATCCAGTAGTAGATGCCGAACCCGAAGCCCGAATTTTCTTCCGTCGTGCTTCGTGCGATTGTTCCGCTGATGATAGGTTTGAAGAGCCCGGAACCCGTGGCCATCACAAGCAGACTGGCAAAAACAGCGCCGTAGGCGGACATGTGTCCCGTGGCAAAATACCCGGTTGTCAGCAAAGCGAAGGCGGCAATAAGCATGCGCCGGTACCCGTACCGGTCGGCGAGCGCTCCTCCGAGAATCGGCACCACATAGGTGATCGCGTAGATGAGGCCCTGGAGGAATCCCACCGATTGTTCGGTAAAGCCGAGGCCCCCGCTTTGTATGGAATCGGTCAGGTAAATAGCCAGCACGGAGTTCATGCCGTAGTAAGCCGCGCGTTCGAATAATTCCATCGTGTTTGCAACCCAAAACACGCGTGGGAAGGACTTGAGCAGGCCTGTTGCAGAAGTGGTCATAGGGATTCCTCAGGAATGAGAGAAGGGTGCTGTGCCAATGTAGAGAAGGAAGGG
>DOWV01000181.1:14481-15884 GCA_003519375.1 Bacteroidota bacterium | reverse complement strand
CTTGCCGATCGAGGCGGTCTTCTGTACCTTGATCGTGAAGTAACAAGGAGATCCGCGAATGAATATCACCACGAAAAGAACACAGGCTGAGGAAAATTGGCGGGTGAGATTTCCGGCTCTCGCTGTTCTGCTTGTCATCGGGTGCCTGTTCCCCGGGCTTGCGTTCGGGTTCTGTTCCGGCATGGTCTTGAGCGACACCTCGGCGATAACCTCGACCGTGGAATGGGAGCTCGGATTACTCGGCCCTGGTATGAAAGGTCTGACGACCGAGGGCAATCCCAGGCCTGTTGACTGCCGCTATGGAAAAGCGCTGCAATTTGACGGGATTGGCGATGCGCTTTTCATCCATTCAAATCCGCTGGCACACCTGAGGCAATTTACTGTTGAGATCGTGTTCCGGCCTGATTCAAACGGCAAGCGTGAACAACGGTTCCTTCATATCGGAGATCTGCGAAGGGACCGCCTGATGGTTGAAACGCGCGTGACGAAAGATCATCGGTGGTATTTGGACGCGCATCTCAGGTCGGGTGACTCTGCGAAGACGTTGATTGACAGCACAAAGGTTCATCCGACAGACAGGTGGTGTCATGCAGCGGTCACTGTTGACAATGGAATGATGGTAACCTATGTCAACGGCATCCGTGAGCTTGCAGGAGGGATACCGTTTACCCCGTTCACCGGCGGCCAGACCTCGATTGGAGTGCGCCAGAATAAAGTCTATTGGTTTAAGGGATCGATCTGCAAGATCCGAATCACACCGCGCGCCCTGAAGCCGTCGGAATTCCTGAAGATCGACTAGAAGGGTGTCGACAAGCGAACCTCCAAGGCATGAAGGAATCCTCCTATGAAATCAATCATATGTCTGATCGCGCTTGGAATTGCCGTCTCCGTTTCGTGGGGGCAGCAAACCAGAACTGAAGTGACGAAAGCTGTTTCCGGCACAGAGGACTCGAAGCTGAACAGCGGCAATGTGCCTGATGTCATTTCCCTGCAAGGTCAGTTCTCACGTATGGTGGTGTTGAGGTTCAAGTACGACACGGACTTGCTTGCGGGATTGGAGAAGAAAGTGAAAGAGGAGAAGATCAAGAACGCGGTGATACTGGCCGGGGCCGGCTCAGTTCGCAATTACAACTTTCACGTCGTCAGCAATCGGACCTTTCCTTCGAAGAACATCTATGTGAGCGACCCGACAGGTCCGGCCGATATCGCAGGCATGAACGGGTACGTCATCGACGGGCGCGTTCATGCTCATCTGACGATGACCAATGCAGACAGGGCATTTGGCGGGCACCTCGAGGCGGGTACCACGGTGTTCACGTTTGCAGTCGTGACTCTTGGAGTCTTTACCGACGATATGGACCTGAGCCGGGTGGATGATAAGACGTTGAGGTGAGAATGCAGAA
>DOWV01000181.1:11982-14393 GCA_003519375.1 Bacteroidota bacterium | reverse complement strand
GAAGTCAGAGGTCAGAAGTCAGTAGATCCATAGCGAGTCCTGAGCGAGCGAAATGAGTCAAACGAGGAGTCGAGGGGAATGCAGAATGTAGAATATGGGACGAGGATTGCGTGGCGCCGAATGAAGGAACAATCGACAAAGGCGAAATGATGAAACCTGAACACGTGGCACTCAATGTTCCTGATCCTGTGGCAATGGTGGAATGGTACAAACAGAATCTCCGGATGACTGTGAAGCGATACGGCGGACCGCCGACGCACACGACGTTCCTGGCCGACGTATCGGACAACATCATGCTCGAGCTGTTCTGTAACACGGACTATCCCATGCTGGAACTCAAGCGATTCCACCCGATGACGCTCCATCTGGCGTTCATGACAGATTCTCTCGCGGGAACAAGAGAGGCTCTTCTGAATGCGGGCGCAGCAGTTGCGGGGGACATCACAAGAATTCCGACGGGTGACGAAGTTCTCATGATGCAGGATCCGTGGGGTTTGTCGCTGCAATTCATTCATCGTGCAATGCCGATGCTTCCGCAGGTGCATTTTCGGCCCGAGCACATCGCCTTCAACGTCCGGGATTCGCGTGCCCAGGCCGCCTGGTATCGGGCGGAATTTGGCATGAAGGTAAATCGCGAGGGAGGCGGCCCCGATTATGGCTTCTTTCTTGCCGACGCGGGCGGGCACATGATGCTCGAGCTCTACCAGAACATGCTGCATCCGGTTCTTGATTTTCCAAACGTGAGCTACATGTCGGTCCACTTGGCGTTTATGGCAGTGGACGTTGTGGCTGCGAAGGAGAGACTGGTCGCGAAGGGTGCGACCATCGCTGAGGACCTGTCGACAACACCATCCGGGGATCAGATTGTTATGATGCGCGACCCGTGGGGGCTTGCAGTGCAGCTTGTCAAAAGGGTGGCACCGATGCTGGAATAATCAGAGGCTAGAGCTAGGGACGGAAGGTCGAGGATAATGCATCCGTGTTAAGACGGGAGACGGAAGGGCTGAGATTGTGCGTTGATGGTTAGATGGTAGTCGGAAAGGCGAAAGAATGCGTTGATGGTGAGACGTTAGACGAAAGACGATGACTTGAGACCTGAAACTTTAAACTCGAAACTTACTGATAGAACTCCGGTCGCCGATCCTCAAACAAGTCATTCATTCCCGTCAGCCGCTTGCTTTTTGCCTCGTCGGGATCTATGGTCCGGGTATGAATCTCCGCCCCGGTTGCTGAAGCGCGCGCCAGAATCTCCCCTCGGGATGAAGTAATCTGGCTCTGTCCGATAAACGACAGCGATATCCCGCCCCGATTTTCGGCCCCGACCCTGTTGGCCGTCACGGCGAAAACCCGGTTTTCACGGCAGCGCACGGGCATGCTGTCCGGACAGTGGGGGAGAACAAGGTTCGACGGATGAGCAATGATGTGTGCACCTCTGAGAGCGAGTGTGCGCATGCTTTCCGGAAAGTACCAGTCAAAACAGATCATGACACCCACCGGACCCGCAGGCGTCTGGAAAACCCTGAACGGGAGATTGCCCGGCGCGAAAAAGAGCTTTTCTCTGTCGAACAGGTGCAGCTTCCTATAAAGTCCTGTGGTGCCATCGTGCGAAACAAGTGCCGCTGAGTTGTAGACTTCGTCCCCGTCCCGCTCCGCAAATCCATAAACTACTGTGGCTTTTTGTTCCTTCGCGAACGCAGCGACGGCTGGAAAGGTTGTTCCCTGTTGAAATGGTTCGGCGAGAGATCGAGCCTCTTCTTCGGTCGTGAAATTGTAGCCGCTCGCAAATAGCTCCGGCAGAACATAGAGGTCAGCCTGAGCCGTCCGCATGAGCGAAAGAGCCTGATCGATGTTCTTTGATACTACGCTGAATGTGGGATCGGTCTGAACAACTGCGACAACCATATCCAACTTCCTTGAACATGACATTTTGAAATCCGAAACTCGAATACCAAAATGCGAAACAAATCCGAAGCACGGAAAACGAAATAGGAAAGCCCCTTCGTGTTTCGGATTTAGCCTGCCCGCCTCATTGTGCTGAAAGGCAGGCGGGAATTTCAAATTTCCTTCGTATTTCGGATTTAGTATTTAATATCTCTTCAGACCCTACCTGATTACACTTCTCTTCCCTCCAGCACCGCAAGCTTTTTCACCCACTCCATCATCTCGTTGAACTGCTCAGGCAAAAGCGATTGTGCTCCGTCGGAGAATGCCTCCTCCGGATTCGGATGGACTTCCACGATCAGCCCGTCGGCGCCAACCGCGATCGCTGCTTTGGCGACAGGTATGACGAGACTGCGCACGCCGGTGCCGTGACTTGGGTCCACGATCACCGGAAGATGACTCAGTTCCTTCAGCGCGGGAACGGCCGAGATGTCGCACGTATTTCGCGTGTACTCTTCGAATGTCCGGAT
>DOWV01000181.1:11021-11851 GCA_003519375.1 Bacteroidota bacterium | reverse complement strand
AGAAGCTCCTTCAAAGTGCTCGACATTCCCCTCTTCAACAACACAGGCTTCCGGATCTTTCCGACTTCCTTCAAAAGTGCATAGTTCTGCATATTCCGTGCGCCGATTTGTATGATGTCTGTATAATCGGCCACCAGCGGCACGTCGGCCGGCGTAATGACCTCTGTCACGAGATGTAAACCTGTTTTCTCGCGGGCTTCGGCCATCAATTTAAGTCCCTCCTCCTCCAATCCCTGGAAGCTGTACGGCGACGTTCGCGGTTTGAACGCCCCGCCCCGCAGCACGCGCGCGCCGGCCTTTTTCACCAGCTCCGCAGAGAGAAGAATCTGCTCCCGGCTCTCGATGGAGCATGGCCCGGCCATCACCACGACATGACTGTTCCCGATCACCGTGTCCGTTGTGCCGTCCGGGGAGCGCAGCGTTATGGTCGATCGGGCGTTTTTCCATTCACGTCCCGCCAGCTTGAACGGCTTGAGAATGGGGACAACGCTCTCGACTCCGTCGAGTGAATCAAGCGCCTGCAGACGGAACTTTCCTCTTTCATCGCCGACGCATGCAATAACAGTCCGTTGCTCTCCGAAAATGGGGTGGACTTGATACCCGAGTCCGCGCACCTTCTCGAAGACATGGTCAACCTGCTGCTGGGAAGCACCTGCTTTCATCACAATAATCATATACTATGGCTCAATCTCCAGAAGTTTGATGAACTACAATAAAATCTTCCACAAAGGCACCAAGTCACAAAGTCCTTCTTTTTGAATCGACTTGATTCTTTCAGAACCGAACCTTGAAATTCATATCGTTCGTGTCTTTGTGACTTCGCTGCAAGA
>DOWV01000181.1:9935-10762 GCA_003519375.1 Bacteroidota bacterium | reverse complement strand
CGATCCCGATAGTCGGGAGCGCCGCACGTGTCGAGAACTCGTTTGGATTCCACACCCGACTGCACGTCACGGTACAACAGTTCAAACAGCGGTTTCGTGACAGCCTCGAACCGCTTCGACCAGTCGAGAGCGCCGCGCTGCGCCGTCGTGCTGCACGCGCCAAACATCCAATCCATGCCGTTTTGACCGACGAGGGGGTAGAGGCTCTGGGTCGCTTCCTCAACCGTTTCGTTGAACGCTTCGCTCGGTGAGTGGCCCATCGCACGGAGCGTGTCGTACTGGGCTTTCATGATTCCGGCAATGGCTCCCATCAGTACGCCGCGTTCGCCGGCGAGATCGCTCAAAACCTCCCGCTCGAAGGTTGTCTCGAACAAATAACCCGAGCCGATCGCGATGCCCAATGCCAGCACCCGCTCACGAGCATGGCCGGTTGCATCCTGTTCCACGGCGAAGCTTGCATTGATGCCGCTTCCTGCGAGGTAGTTCGTTCGAACGGTACGTCCCGATCCTTTCGGAGCGACGAGAACGACATCGACATCCGGCGGAGGAATGACACCTGTCTGGTCTTTGAAAACAACCGAGAATCCGTGTGAAAAATAGAGCGCCTGGCCCTTTTTGAGGTGCCGTTTGATGGACGGCCACATCTCTTTCTGTCCGGCATCCGAAAGTAGATACTGGACCACCGTGGCGCGGTCGACCACCTCTTCGACGTTGGAGAAGAGAGTCTTGCCCTCGACCCATCCGTCGCGGACGGCCTCGTTCCACCCCTTGCCGCCCTTTCTCTGGCCGACAAGGACGTTGATTCCGTTGTCCCGCAGGTTGAGCGA
>DOWV01000181.1:823-9724 GCA_003519375.1 Bacteroidota bacterium | reverse complement strand
ACACCGCCAAAATTGATTTTTGCCATGGGGAAAGCTTCTCCAGCTAGTGTCGAAATGTATTGATTTTCTCTTTGAGTTACTCGGAGCCGGTACGGCGGTACTGCACATGCGATGGCTCGGCGACGTAATCGAGCCACTCTTTCGACCGGCGGTGGTCGCCGTGAATCGCCGCGTGGAACTCCTTTTGCAGGGCATGGCATACCGGTCCGGTGGTGCCGCTGCCGATGGTCCGGAAGTCGATCTCGCGGAGCGCTATGCACTCTGCCGCTGTTCCGCAGACGAAGACTTCATCCGCGGTGTAAAGCTGATCCCGTGATATCGGAGACTCGACGACCTCGTAGTGCAGATCGTTCGCGAGCGTGATGAGCGAATCGCGCGTGATCCCATCGAGTACGGGGGCAAGGGATGGAGTGTACATCGTGCCATTCTTGACGATGAAAAGGTTCTCCCCCGTGCACTCTGCAACATACCCCTGCGGATCGAGCATGATCGCTTCCTCAAAGCCGAGGCGAACCGACTCTGTCTTGGCGAGGAAGCTGTTTGCATAATTGCCGGAGATCTTCGCCTTGGTCATCATAACGTTGGGATGATGGCGCGTGAACGAAGAAATGTTCGCCCGCACGCCGTGCTCCAGCGCTTCCTTGCCAAGGTAATTTGTCCACTCCCAGACAGCGATCCCGAGCGCCGGCTTGCCTCCGTCGACGTTGAGATTCCAGCCTCCGTCGGCGAGATAGATGAGCGGGCGGATGTAACACTCGCTGTACCCATTCGCCGCCACGGTTGACAGAGTCGCTTTGCGTACATCATCTGCTGTATAAGGCAGAGAGCGGAATCCGACAACGTGAGCCGAATTGACAAGTCGTTGTGCATGTTCCTTGAGCCGGAAGACGGCTGGTCCGTCGGGTGTCGCGTAACACCGGATCCCCTCGAAAACCCCAAGGCCATAGTGCAGCGCCGGTGTCAGGAAATGGACTGTAGCTTTTTCGAACTCCACCAGTTCGCCGTTCATCCAGACAAATTTCGATTTCATGGCAACACCAACATCCTTTCTTACAGTTTGAGTCGTTGAATGATTTCGCTTGTCATTTCTTCTGTCCCGAGTTTCCCGCCGATGTCGACCGTCCTGCAGCCGTCGTCGACAGCACGTTCGACCGCTCTCTCAATGGCACCTGCTTCTTCTTCGAGGTGAAGCGAGTAGCGGAGCAGCAAGGCGGCACTCAGAATGGCGCCCACCGGATTCGCAATTCCTTTGCCGGCAATGTCGGGTGCTGAGCCGTGGATCGGCTCGTACAATCCCGGTCCGCCGTCACCCAGTGATGCCGACGGGAGCATTCCCATCGATCCTGTCAGCACGGAGGCCTCGTCCGTAAGAATATCACCGAAGGTGTTCTCCGTGACGAGGATATCAAATGAGGAAGGAGCGGTCACCAGTCGCATCGAGGCTGTGTCGACGAGCATATGCTCCAGCGTAATTCCCTGATGAAGCTCGCCCTGGCTGGTCGCGATCTGTCTCCAGAGTCTTGACGTCTCAAGAACATTTGCCTTGTCAACGGAAGTCACTTTCTTCCGCCGTTCGGCCGCAAGCTTGAACGCGAGCTTCATGATCCGCTCGATCTCGAAATCATAATACTCCATGGTGTCGACAGCCCGGACGCGGCCGTCGACCGTATCGCGACCTTTGGGCTGGCCGAAATAGAGACCGCCGGTGAGCTCGCGGACGACAACGAAATCGATACCCCGCAGCAATTCCGGTTTGAGCGGAGATGCGGCGATGAGAGCCGCGTAAGGCTTCACAGGTCGAAGGTTAGCGTACAATCCGAGTCCTTTGCGGAGAGCAAGCAGACCCTGTTCCGGACGTACCGCTGCGCCCGGATTGTCCCAGCGGGGTCCGCCGACAGCGCCAAGAAGAACAGCGTCGCTTGCCTTGCAGGCCGCCAGCGCCTGGTCTGTAAATGCGGTGCCGCTTCGATCGATGGAAGCGCCACCGATGAGCTGCGATGTAAATGTGAACGAGTGTTTCCGCGCGGTGCCGATGTTCAAGAGCACTCTCACCGCGGCACTGGTTACTTCCGGACCGATTCCATCTCCAGCCAAAACAACGATTGCAACGTTCAAGTCAGTATTCCTTATTACGGAATGAGGCAAATCCAATGTTTCTCGCCACAAAGACACCAAGACTCGAAGGATCTAAACTCGAAACATGCGATTTTGGAAGAACCGACCATTCCCCAAAACGGCTTGGTGCCTTTGTGTCTTGGTGGCGATTACAGTCTCATCACAAGCTGTGCGTCGTTTCATACGCTTCGACCTCTTTGGTGAACCGGCGGAGGTACTCCAGTTCATCGACGCCGTTCAGTAAGCAGAACTTTGAAAACGGGTCGATGGGAAACGTCGAACGGGCTCCCGAAGGGAACGTGATGCTTTGCTGTTCCAGACCGATTGCGACTTCAGCCGAGGCATCGTCGGCCAGCTCCTGCTGAAGCTTCTTATGTTCCTCGGAGGTCAGAACCACGGGGAGGAGTCCGTTTTTCAGCGAATTGCTCCTGAAAATATCGGCAAAGGAGGTGCTGATGACCGCCCGGAAGCCATACGCGGTCAATGCCCATGGCGCGTGTTCGCGGGAGGATCCGCAGCCGAAATTATCTCCGGCCAGAAGTATGGCGGCACCCGCATTCCGGGAGTCATTGAGGGCGAAGCCCTTCCTGGGCGATCCATCGGCATCGTAGCGCCAATCGGCGAAAAGATTCCCGCCAAGACCAAGCTTGTCCGTCGATTTGAGGAATCGGGCCGGAATAATCTGATCGGTGTCAATATTGTCGATCAGTAAAGGGACAACACGGGATTTCAATGAAGTAAATTGTGCCATGCTCGTCTCTAGATATTCAGAAGGGTTCGTACGTCCGTGATCGAGCCGGTAACAGCGGCAGCTGCCGCCGTCAGGGGGGATGCAAGAAATGTCCGTCCGCCTTTTCCCTGCCGGCCTTCGAAGTTCCGATTGCTTGTGGAAACCGCATACTGTCCTGGTTCAATCTGGTCTCCGTTCATCGCGATGCACATCGAACAGCCCGACTCGCGCCACTCCGCCCCGGAATTCTTGAAGATGGTGTGCAGCCCCTCGGATTCCGCCTGGCGTTTGATCAGTTGAGACCCCGGGACAATCAACGTCCGCACGGAAGGGTGGACCTTTCGCCCCCGGAATACACGTGCCGCCTCGCGCAAATCGCTGATACGAGAATTTGTGCAGCTGCCGATGAATACAACATCGATCGGTTTTCCCAGAAGAGGTGATCCCGGTTTGAGATTCATATATGCCAACGCCTTTTCCAGCGTTGATCGTTCGGTGCGGTCGGCGATGAGCGATGGATCGGGCACGAGATCGGTGATTCTGATTCCCATGCCGGGATTTGTGCCGTACGTAATCATCGGAGCAAGATCTGAAATACTAAGTGTCACCGTTCGATCGAAACGTGCTTCTTCGTCCGTCGGCAGTGAACGCCACGAGGAGAGCGAAGAATCCCATGACTTTCCTTTTGGCGAATACTCCTTCGATGCGAGGTACTCGAACGTCGTGTCGTCCGGAGCGACCATGCCGGCGCGGGCACCGCCTTCGATCGACATATTGCACACGGTCATTCGTTCTTCCATCGACAGCAAGCGGATCGCCTCCCCCGTATATTCGATAACATGACCCGTCCCGCCGCCGATGCCGATCTTCGCAAGCAGCGCGAGGATGATATCCTTGGCTGTGACGCCGGCTTGAAGTTTTCCCTCCACGCGGACTTCCATCGTCTTTGGCTTTCGCTGAAGGAGGCACTGCGTGGCGAGAACATGTTCTACCTCGCTCGTGCCGATGCCGAAGGCAAGCGCGCCGAAGGCACCATGAGTGGCAGTATGGCTGTCGCCGCAGACGATGGTCATGCCCGGCTGCGTCAGGCCGTTTTCAGGTCCTATGACGTGTACGATGCCCCGAGCCTCACTTTTCGATCCAAAGAGACGGATGTTGTTTCGTGCCGCGTTTGCCTCAAGGGCATCAATCTGCGCAGCTGCCTGGACATCGCTGAAGGGAACCGATGGATCGAGCGTTGGTATGCTGTGATCGACGGTGGCAAACGTGCGATCCGGCCGCCTTACACCGAGCCCCCGCTTTCGCAATCCGTCGAACGCCTGAGGCGACGTGACCTCGTGAATGAGGTGCAGATCGATATACAGAACCGCAGGGGAGTCCACTTCCTGGACCACGACATGCTTGTTCCAGACTTTTTCAAATAACGTTTGAGGTTGCTTCATATTTTCAATCTTGGTGTCTTCGTGACTTTGTGGCGAAAGCGATGCCTTCGACCACACTTTTAGACCTCCGAGGCAGCGCTCTTCGCTGAGACGCTTTCATGTTGTTGCCCATTCTTCCGCCGCTGGGACGCTAGTGCCCTGTTGAGCGCCTCAAGATAAGCCTTGACGCTTCCCGTGATGATATCGGTGCTCGCCGATCGGCCGTTAAAGAGGAGCCCGTCCAGTTCGATTCTGATAAAGACTTCTCCGATGGCGTCATGCCCAAGGCTGACTGATTTGATGGAATACTCCGTCAGCCTGGCCTCGATGCCGGTAATTCGCTCGATCGCCTTGAAAGCGGCGTCGACTGGTCCGTCCCCCGTAGCTGAATCGACGAAATTCTCCTCCAGGTGCTGAAGCTCGACCGTTGCCGTGGGCCGGACATTGGTGCCGCTGGCCACGTGTATGTTCACCAGGTGGAAGCGCTCCTCTGACGGATTCAACCCAATCTCAAGCAACGACTCAAGATCCTCGTCGAAAACCTCCTTCTTCTGATCAGCGAGAGCGGTAAACCGTTGATAGGCCTGCTCCAGCTCCAGTTCGGTAAGCTGGTGGCCAAGTTCTGCGTATCGCTGCTTCAGTGCGTGTCGTCCGGAGTGTTTCCCGAGGACGAGGACGCTGTGCCTGATGCCCACAGTCTGGGGAGTCATAATTTCATACGTGATCGGGCTCTTCAATACACCGTCCTGGTGGATGCCGGCCTCGTGCGCGAACGCATTTGCGCCGACAATTGCCTTGTTCCTCTGGACGAGCATGCCTGTCAGGCTGCTCAGCAAACGGCTTGTGCGAAAGATCTCCTCCGTCGCGACCCCTGAGTGGAGCTGCAGCGATTCCCCTCGCACTTTGAGAGCCATGACAACTTCTTCCAGCGATGCGTTGCCTGCCCGCTCGCCGATGCCGTTGACCGTGCATTCCACCTGCCGCGCTCCGTTCTGCAACGCGGCCAGAGAATTCGCGACCGCCAGGCCGAGATCGTTGTGACAATGGCAGCTGAGGACCGCTTTTCCGATGTTCGGCACGCGCTCACTCACCGTCCGAAACATGGCGCCGTACTCGGACGGAACTGAGTACCCGACGGTATCGGGCAGGTTGATGATGGCAGCGCCCGCATCAATGGCGGCTTCGACGATTTCGCAGAGGAAGCCGATGTCGCTGCGCGAAGCGTCTTCGCAGGAAAATTCGACGTCGTTACAGAGCGATCGTGCATGCCGCACCGCCTGCACCGCATCCTGCAGAACCTGTGCGCGCGTTCTCTTGAGTTTGTATTTGAGATGGAGATCCGACGTCGCGATGAATGTGTGGATACGCGGCCGTGGTGTTTCGCGGATGGCCTCCCACGCCCGGTCGATGTCACCTTTGACCGCGCGGGCCAGGGCGGCGATGGTGCTCGACTTCGTGGCGCGTGCGATCGCGCGGACAGCTTCGAAGTCACCTGACGATGCGATGGGAAAACCGGCTTCGATCACGTCGACGCGAAGCTGCTCAAGCTGATGCGCGAGTCTGACCTTCTCTTCCGTGTTCATACTGCAGCCGGGTGATTGTTCGCCATCGCGCAGCGTCGTGTCAAAAATGGACACACGCTGGCTTACGGCTGCCTGACGGGAGGTTTGTTCCTGTTCCATACCTGCTCCTCTTGATTAGATAGCTTCAGCGCGCCAAGACGATTCCGCTCGTGGTCTCCGCTTCATAAGGTAGTGGAGAATGCTGTCGACCAGCGCCCTCCAGCTTGCTTCGATGATATTCGACGAAACGCCGACGGTATTCCACGATGAATGCTCATCGCGCATCGTGATGAGGACGCGAACCTTCGATCCTGTTCCTTCAAATCCGTCGAGCACGCGTACTTTGTAGTCGCTCAACACGATGTTCTTCAACTCCGGATAGAATCGCTCGAGCGCTTTCCGCAGAGCCTTGTCGAGTGCATTCACAGGTCCGTTGCCGTCCGCTGCTGTGTGCTCAATGTCTGCCCCGACGCGCACCTTGATCGATGCTTCGGAGGTCGGTTCCGCGTTGATCGATTCCTTCTGAGTGATCACCTTGAAGCCGCTGAGCTCGAAAAAGTTCTCCGATTGATTCAAACTCTGGCGGATGAGGATTTCGAGAGATCCGTCGGCATCTTCATAATGATATCCCTGATGCTCTCTCGACTTGATTTCCTCGACGATTTGCTGCGTCGCCGCGGATTTCTCATCGAGAGCGACGCCCAGCTCTTTCGCTTTATACGCTACATTGCTTCTTCCGGAAAGGTCGGAAACAAGAACCCTGCGGCGGTTTCCAACAACCTCCGGGTCCATGTGCTCATAGGTAGCCGGATTCTTCATCACCGCACTTACGTGGACACCTCCTTTGTGCGCAAAGGCACTTTGCCCGACGAAGGGGAGATGCTTCCGCTGGGCAAGATTTGCCAGATCGGAAACCGTTCTCGAGAGCTCCGTGAGCGTTGCCAGCTGCTCGCTGGAAACGCACGAATAACCGAGCTTAACCTGAAGATTCGGGATAGCCGAGCAGAGGTTGACATTTCCGCAGCGTTCGCCAAACCCGTTGATCGTCCCCTGCACGTGCTCTGCGCCCGCCGCTACAGCGGCCAGCGTATTTGCCACGGCCAGATCACAATCGTTGTGTGTATGAATCCCGATGGGTCCGCTCACTTGCTTTCGTACATCCTCAACAATCCGCTCAACCTCTTCAGGCATCGATCCCCCGTTGGTGTCGCAGAGGACGATAGTCGCGGCACCGGCCCTGTGCGCCTCTCGCAGAGTCTTCAGTGCATACGCGGCATCATGCTTGTATCCGTCGAAGAAATGCTCGGCATCATAAATTACTTCACGGCCCTGGCGGACGAGGTGTCCCACCGACTCGCCGATAAGTTCAAGATTCTCTTCTTCGCTGATGTTCAACGCGGTGCGGACATGGAGCAGCCAGCTCTTGCCGAAGATCGTCACAACCGGTGTTTCCGCTTCCAGAAGCGCGCAGATGTTCGGATCCGAGTGGACGGGATTCTTCTGGCGCCGTGTGCTGCCAAAGGCGGCGATGCGCGCCCGTCGCAGTCTCAAAGACCGGGCGCGGCGGAAGAACTCCATATCCCTGGGATTCGATCCCGGCCAGCCGCCCTCGATGTACTGGACACCAAATTCATCGAGACACTGCGCTATCCTCAGCTTGTCTTCGACGGAGAAGCTGACCTCTTCCCCCTGGGTACCGTCTCGCAGGGTCGTGTCATAGATTGTTATGGTTTTCATACCTTACTCTCCTTCTTCCGCATCAAGTGCTTCGTCGAACCGGTTCTTATGGAAGACTTGATGTTCCCGTGAGATACGTATCGATGCATCGTGCTGCATTCCGGCCTTCCTGTATTGCCCAAACCACAAGTGACTGACCGCGCCTCATGTCTCCCGCAGAGAAGACGCCGGGAAGAGAGGTCATGTAGTTTTGATCCGTTGAAACCGTTCCCCGGGAGTCGAGTGCGACGGCAAGCTCGTCGAGTAATCCGGATTTTAGGGGGCCGGCAAATCCCATGGCAATCAACACCAATTCCGCCTCGAGCGAGAATTCCGTTCCTTCGACCCGCTGGAAGTCCGGCGGCGGTCCAACCCGAACGCCATGGATCTTCGTCACACGGCCATCGGGTCCGCTCTCGAATCTCGTCGTTGCAACTGACCACTCTCGCCTTCCGCCTTCCTCGTGAGAGGATTCCGTTCGCAGCTGCAGCGGCCATTGCGGCCACGGTGTGCTCGCTGCGCGTTCCTCCGGGGGCTTCGGCATGATCTCGAACTGATGCACGGAGAATGCACCCTGGCGATGACATGTACCCAAACAGTCAGCTCCCGTATCTCCTCCGCCAAGGATGATAACTCTCTTGCCGGCAGCACTGATGTCCCGGTCGGGACTCACAGGCAGCCCGGCCAGCCGCCGGTTCTGTTGAGTCAGGAATTCGACGGCAAAGTGAATTCCTTTCAATGCGCGACCGGGAACGGTGAGGTCCCGCGGTTCCTCGGCTCCCCCGCAAAGGAGGATGGCGCTGTAGGTCTTGCGCAATATCTCGACCGGTGTATTGACGCCGACATTCGCGTTCGTCGCGAAGACGATTCCTTCTGCGCGGAGCAAATCAACCCGCCGGTCGAGGACGTGCTTTTCGAGCTTGAAATCGGGGATGCCGTACCGCAGCAATCCGCCCACGCGATCGCTCTTCTCGTACACCGTCACGTGATGTCCTGCCCGGTTCAACTGTTGCGCAGCAGCAAGTCCGGCCGGACCCGAACCGACCACGGCTACAGTCTTACCGGTACGCTTTCCCGGCCACTCGGGAATCATCCAGCCTTCGCGGAACGCGTGCTCGATGATCGTCTGCTCGATGACCTTGATCGTCACCGGCGGTTCGTTGATACCCAGAACGCAAGACGCTTCACATGGTGCCGGGCAAAGGAAGCCGGTGAACTCGGGAAAATTGTTCGTCGCGTGAAGCACTCGAAGCGCCTCGCGCCATCGGTTGTGATACACCAGGTCATTCCAGTGTGGAATGACGTTGTTCAACGGGCAGCCTTTGTGGCAAAACGGCACGCCGCAATCCATGCAACG
>DOWV01000181.1:0-725 GCA_003519375.1 Bacteroidota bacterium | reverse complement strand
TGCGTGCTGACCTTCTGCTCGGGATAGTCGAGGTAGACTCCAATCCAGTCCTTGAGGCGTTCCTGGACTTCACGCCGAGGCGGCGTTTCCCGCTTGAATTCAATGAATCCTGTCGGTTTACCCAATGGCCACCTCCACGGTTGCAGACTTTTCCTTCTTCACAACAGTCCTGGCCATATTCAATACCCGCTTATAGTCATGAGGGAAGACCTTCACGAACTTCGGAGCCAATTCCATCCAACGATCGAGTATCATCCGCCCGCGGGGGCTGCGCGTGTGCATGACGTGGTTTTGGACGAGGCGCCGGAGAATCTCTTCATCCTCACCGGCGAGTTTTTCAACGTCGACCATCGCCCGGTTGCAGAGAACTGACGAGAAAGCCCCCGTCTCATCCAGGACGTACGCGATGCCGCCCGACATCCCTGCCGCGAAGTTCTTGCCGGTTTTTCCAAGCACGACCACAAGGCCGTTTGTCATATATTCGCAACCATGGTCGCCGATGGATTCCACGACTGCCGTGGCGCCCGAATTGCGTATGGCAAACCGCTGGCCGGCCTTGCCGTTGAAATATGCTTCTCCGCTCGTCGCACCGTACAAAACGACATTCCCGACCACCGTATTTTCTTCAGGGGGTGAGGAGAGCGACTGAGGCGGGGGGACTATTAACGTTCCGCCTGAAAGCCCTTTCCCGACATAGTCGTTGGCATCGCCCCCCCGCTTGAGAG
>DOWV01000023.1:1772-2873 GCA_003519375.1 Bacteroidota bacterium | reverse complement strand
CATCTGTGTACTCTGTGTGCTATTACCTGCACCACGATGGAGTTTTTCAGACATGGTTACGGTTGTTCCTCCGCAAGCCGGCTTTCCAGGCGGACAATCCGGTCCTGCATCTGCTTGATCAGCTTTCGCTGTTCCACAGCAATGGAAATCATGATGCTTTCAAAGGGAATCGTCCGCATCGCGTAGAAATTCTCCGCCAGGTGGAGTCTCGCCGCCCGGAACACGTCGTCGAAAACGTCCTGGTCTTCCTTGCGCAGTCCCCGCCGGTACTTCGACCAGCTTGAGATCTCGCTGTCGATGATGTTGGTAAACGTCGGAACCGTGCGTCCCATGTTTCATCACTCCTTTCATTCCCGGGCGGTTTGTCGCAGACCCGTGTAATCCGCACTCATTGAGGTTCGTCTTCAGCGAACGTCAGGATATATCCGTTGAGATCCTTGACGGAAAACTCCGTCGCTCCGTAGAACGTCTTTTCCAGTCCCTGGAGCACGGGCACCTTGTCTTTAACGCTCTCAAAAAAAGTCCGGATGTTTTTCAGTTTGATGTACAGCAACAGAGAGCCCCCCTCGTGCCTGCTGATGTCAGGTAATGTATCGCCGAGGCTGGCAAACGTCTGGAACATGAACGAGACGCTGCCGCAGGTCATCATCGCCCACACAAAGTCCCCTTGATCGGGAACGTTCATCACAAGCTCGAAGCCGAGCTTTTTATAGAACGCGATGGTCGCGTTCATATCTTTCACAAAGATGTTCGGTGACAGGCTTTCCATGATGAGGCCCTTCCTTAGATGATTGTTTTCCTGACAAGTCTGTTTGCTGTCTCCACGGGGCGCGGGCGTCGTGTGTTCATCGCACCCGACTCCAGAAACAACGCCGGCGCATGATTTCGGTCCATGCCCAGGCGGTACACGGTATCCATGCCGACCTTGAGTGTCGTGAAGAGCTGGTTGCGTTCTTTGGGCAGCACGTTCCACTCGGTGCACGCCAGCAGCACAGAAACACCGCTTGCTTTGACTTCCTGCAGCGTGCCGAGCACACGGCGGAGAATCTGCTGCACTTCCCTGAACGACGCCTGCTCGTCATAGAACGTATCGAGCAGACC
>DOWV01000023.1:0-1622 GCA_003519375.1 Bacteroidota bacterium | reverse complement strand
TCCATCTGATAGCAGGTGAAGCCGCGGGAAATAAAAATCCGGCGAAGAAATTCTTCCGGATCGAGGCGCCTCTCCCGGGCAAAGCGTGAGAGAAGATGAACGTTGAACTGGTTGCATCCGTCCACCACCGCGATGGGCGTCCCCTGCGCCATCGCATGCGCCGCCATTTTGAGAGAGAGCTGAAAAATGAGACGGTCGCCGTATAAGAGACAAACTTTCCCCGGCGGCGCCACAAAGGAGCGCACCAGTGATTGCGAAGAGATGGGCAGATGTTCGGCCTCCGGCGAGAACGTCATCGCTGCGATCCTCTGTTAATTCAGTATTGACACATGGGGAATATTTATATATACTATTAGCAATATAACTATCTACACCAGGAGTAATTCTATGCAAAAGGTTATGCTTACCTTACCGGACGATCTCCTTGAGGAAATTGCCCGCGCTATGCACCACAGCCAGCAGAACCGGAGTGCGTTCGTTCGTCAAGCCGTGCGTGAACACATCAACCGTCTGAAGAAAAAAGAGCGTGAGCAGTTGATGGCCGAAGGGTATCGCGAACAAGCAAAAGAAAGCAGGCGCGATGCTAAAGCTTACTTGGAAGTAACTCGTGACCTCGGAGAAGACGAATAATGTCATTCAAACGGGGTGATATTGTCTTGTTGCCATTCCCATACGTTCAGAACTACAAAAAGGGAAAAACCCGGCCGGCACTCGTCATCCAGAACAACATCGCAAACGAGTTCAGCCCCAATGCGATTGTCGCTCTGGTTACTTCAGCACTTCCGTCAAAGGCGTACCCGATGCATTTCCTGATTGACATCGATGCCGAGCCTCGCTGCGGACTAAGTAAGAATTCAATCGTCAAGTCAGAGGTTATCATCACAATTCCCAAAGAGGCTGTTGTACGAAAGCTGGGATCTCTGTCCGGTTCGGCAATGAAAAGCGTCGACGAGTGCCTCCGAATAAGCCTCGCACTCGACTAACTCCCTCACAACTCTTCAAACCCCATGTGCGGCCGCTATGCCCTGATTGACGGCAAAAAGGTCCTCGTTGCCTACACGGCACTGAACAAAGCGAAGCTGACGGACCAGGTGTTCAAGGAACTCCCGCGCTATAATGCTTCCCCCATGCAGCAGTTGCCGGTCTTCGCGGTCAGGCACGATGAGCTCGTGGTCGAAAAAATGCAATGGTGGCTGCTCCCTCACTGGTCGAAAGACGGAAAGGCGGGTTTTTCCGCCTTCAACGCCAAGGCCGAGACAGTGGACCAGAGCAAACTGTTCGCTCCGTATTTCAAAGGAAGCAGGTGTCTTGTTCCTGTCGACGCGTTTTACGAATGGCAGCGGGTGACGACAACGCAGGAGCTCCGCGGTAAAACAAAAAAGGTCGAAGAAAAGCACCCGATGTGCATCCGGATGAAGGATGAATCTCCCTTCCTGCTTGCCGGACTGTTCTCGGTCTGGAAAGACCCGGAAGGAAGCGAGCACCCCACGTTTAGCGTCATCACCACCGAGCCGAACGAGCTGATGGCGCCGATCCATAACCGCATGCCTGTCATTCTCCCTGAGCAGCACCTCGAGCAATGGCTCGACCCGTCCTACAAAGATGCCGATCAGCTTAAAAAG
>DOWV01000086.1 GCA_003519375.1 Bacteroidota bacterium | reverse complement strand
GTTCCGAGCGAGACTGCTACATTACTTCAGCAACAACATTTTCTTCGTCTGCTTGAATTGCCCCGTTTCAAGCGTATAGAAGTACGTACCGCTCGCCAGATTCGAAGCCTTCCAATCGACTGAATAAGTGCCTACCGCGAGGACGTCGTTCACGAGTGTTTCTACAAGCCTCCCCGCCACATCATAGATCCTCAGCAATACTTCTCCCGCTTCCCTCAATGTGAAGCGGATATTCGTGCTCGGATTGAACGGGTTCGGATAGTTCTGGCTGAGAGAAAATGCCTCAGGCATAGTCTCTGACTCCCGGATGTAACTCAGGACGATACCGCTTTGAAGATTCAGGTTGGTTTCCGATCCGGCGCCACCCGACTTCCACGCCGTGCTCCGCGCATATCGTAAAACGGCATTGCTGCTATCTCTGATTTCGATCCTGCCGATCGGCGTATTGGTCGGGACAACCAGCTGGAAGTATCCTGCTCTGACATACAGTGTATCGAGACGTGTATTGTAGAGCGTCGCTTCAATCGCCGTCTGCGGGCTTTTGTAAACCAGCCATGTCGCCAGCGGCCGTGTATCGCCGTTGTTCTGATACACAGCGACGAACTTGCCAGGGTTGTTTTGCGCCACGGTATCCAGGTGGCCATAAACAACCGCTCCCGCAGTCACGCCCTTGGCGGTATCGCTCACGTGAAGCGAGATGAAATAACCCTGCTCTTTCGTGATGTTTACGGAGGAGCCAACTTTGTTGACCCTGAACCGGAAGAGCGCAGTATCGACTCCGACGATGTAGCTGCTTGGAGTGCGGATGAAAACCCAGGCTTTCATTTTTCCGTTTGCGTCGGTGCTCATGAAGGCGGTCTTGGTGCTCGGGGAGATCCAGTTGTTGTTCGCCCATTTACTGCCCCTGACGGTGGATGTCCCGCGTGTCAAGAAACCGACATGCTGCTGCTCGTACGCGGTATTCGCCTCCAACCCTGCCCATTCGACAAAGAGCGCCACCGGCTGCTCGAGGCCCGTCGTAGACGGCGCCCCACCGACGTATTGGGGGAAGACATGCACTGTCAACGTAGTATCCTGGGCCGATGCGATCGAAAAGAGAAGCATGCCGGCCAGGCAAAGGAACCAAAACACGGATTTCATAGTGACCTCCTTTTGTGTTGTTTGATGAACTTGAACCGATCTACTTGACGCTGGAAACTTGGCGATTTCACGGCCCGGGAGATTTCGGCCTCGACGCGGACCCAATGGCCGTATCGTCCGGAGAGCTCAGGCACGAGCCGCCGTCATCATCGATGCTCACTTCTGATGCAGCTTCACACGTTCAATGACTCCGCTCAGCAGGAAGAGCCCCGCCGTGCCGACCGGCACGAGCATGGCCCCCATCAAGAATACAGGCACATAACTGACGGTGCTCAGATACGGAATCAGCCATGTGCTGAACACCAATACTCCAAACACCGCACTCATCCCACCCATTCCGGCCAACGATCCCACCGATTTCCCCGAAAAGAAATCTGTCGGCAGCGTGAGGATGTTGTTCATTGTCACCTGATAGCCGGCAAGAAGAAACGCCATCAGAAGGACTGCCACGAGCGGAGAGTCGGCGAAAGCGATGAGCACGAACGCAGGGACCATCATGATCCCGCCGATCGCGACCGCCCACTTTCGGGCTTTGTTGACCGACCAACCCTGCCTGATCTTGTATCCTGACCACCACCCGCCGACGATGCTCCCGATCGCTGCCCCGAGATATGGCACCCACGCGAAGAAGCCTATCTGTCTGACATCGAACTTGAATTGATCGGCGAGGTATATGGGCAGCCAGTTCACGAAGAGCCACCAGACAGGATCGAGGAAAAACCTGCCGACGATCAATGACCAGCTCTTTCGGTACGTCAGGAGCTCCCCCCATGACGGCACGCGGGTGTCGGCTTGCGCAGGCGCTCCGATTTTCTGTCCCGTCAGGATGTACTGTCGCTCTTCTTCGGTCAGCCAGGGATGTTCGGAAGGTTCCGATCGGCTCAGGACCCACCATGGAATGACCCAGATGATTCCGAGGAGCCCCACGATGATGAACGTCGCCTTCCATCCCACGAGAAGGTAGAGCGTCGCGATGAGAGGGGCCGAGATCACCGCACCAAGAGATGCTCCGGCATTGAATATGCCCGCCGCCAACGCCCGCTCACTTACCGGGAACCACTCCGCCGATGCTTTCACTCCTCCGGGCCAGTTACCTGCTTCGCTCAGCCCAAGCATCCCGCGGAAGAACGAGAAGCTCGCCACTCCCCGCGCTACGCTCAACAGGGCACACGAGAGCGACCAGACCGTGATGGAGAGGACGAATCCGAGTCTGGTTCCCACCCAATCGAAGAGTTTCCCCGACAGCGCCTGTCCTATTGCATATGCGATCATGAACGCCGAAACGATCGTCGCATATTGCTCCTTGGTGATGTCCATTTCCTTCGAGATATCCGGCCACATGATGGCCAGCGAGGTCCTGTCGATGTAATTGATCACGGTTGCAGCGGCGATCATGCCGATAATCCACCAACGGAGTCCGCGAACTTTTTCCATTTGTATCTCCTCTGTGAGAACCTCTCTCTAAAGGTTCCAATGTCATTTCGAGCGCCGCCTGAACGAACCGGAGACAGGAGGGGCGGAGCGAAGCCAGCCCGTATCTGCGTATCCGATGAGGCATGCGGGCAATCTCACTCCAGTATGCGCTGAAATCGAGATTGTCCCTGTCTACTTCTTCGGCGCAAGAAAATCCTCACGAGCCGGCGCAAAAACATCGACGAGGCAGGAATCCTCAAGCGCCACCACGCCATGTCCGAGTTCGGGAAGGATGAAAAAGCAATCGCCCGACTTCAAAACGTGCTTCTCTCCTTCCACCTGCACTTCGAACGACCCGCTATGCACATATGTCACCTGCCTGTGCGGGTGCTTATGAAGATAACCGATGGAACCTTTCTTGAACTCGACAACGGTCATCATGAGATTCGAATCGTATCCCAGGATCTTCCTCCGCACTCCGCCTCCCTGATCCTCCCAGGCAATTTCTTTTTCCTCGATAAACGGCAAACGTTTGTCCTGCATAGCGTCCTCTCTATTGCTTGATGAACTGAGCATTGCCCTTCCATGTATACTCTCTGCCAGCTACGACCAGGGTATGGCCGGCGCTCTCGGACCCGTCCCCGTTTGAAATCAGCAACATGCATTTCCATCCGTCCACTCCTGAGATCTCGACCGCAGTTGCATCCCCGTTTGTAGCCGCCACATGCACAGAGCGGATTGATGATCCGGCGTGTTCGGAGAATTCTTTCGTGCCATCCCATGCACCGTGCGGCTCCAGGACAGACGCGAAGACGTGCGACGAGGCTTCTTGACGAAGGATGAATGCCGGCTCGTGGCGCAAATTGAAATTCGGGTCGGAGCCTCCGATGCGCACAAAGAAAACCTGCGTCGAGGTGTCGGCAGCGCTCGTAATGCTGTAATATCGTTCACCGGCCAGCCAGGAAACCTGAACAGCTCCCGATGCGTTACCTTCGGCCTCTTTCCAGAGGTGCTGATAACCGTTCTGCGTACCGAGAAGAGACAATTGCCGGTCGAACGACCGGTACTTCACGCTCGTAGAAGTCAGCTGGCCGAGGTAGTAGTACGGGAAATCGTATGTGTGCGGTTTATCCGAAACGATTTTGAAGACATCGATCACAATGGGCTTCTCGAACAGGTTGTCCCGCACCATCGCAACCGTCCTCTGCATCGAGACTCCTTCATAAGCCGTCGTCACCCTGGCGCTCATGACCTGGAAATGATCGTCGCGTGCCTCATAGAAATGGCGATCTGCGTGATTGCGTTCGGCAATTCTGACATCGCCGCTGAAGTGTGATGTTCCATCGACTGTTACTGTGTTGTGAGCGATCGTCTGCATTGCAAACGACTTGTTCTCAGGAAGATAGCGGCCGCCATATTTTGGTTCCACATTGATGAAGCGGGCCGATCCGTAATCCTGGAGGATCTCACGCCCCTGATCATAATAAAGAATGCCAAGCTTGTCGTAGTGCCCATGGGAAAGGCCGTGGCCGGTATACTTCATAATCATCATCGACTGATCTTCCGATGGTCCGTACCGCAACACACCGATACCTCCATCTTTCCCTTGCGCGCCGTCCGTGTATTCCACACTCTTGTAGGGATAATCCTTTGGAGCCTTCTTTCCCGCGATAGCTTTCGCGACATCAACGCCGGCTCCGCTCAACATGACTTCATTGTGCCGCACTGCGACCGGAAGCAGATTCACATCCTGACCGGAGCGGCTGAAGGCAATATCGAGCGCAACGATGATCTCCGGTGAGAGATAGGTCTTCTCTTTGAGCGCATCGTTGATCGGAATGAACGCACCGTTCGTGTAGGTCAGTTGGAGAGCGGAAGTGAGCGCTTTCTTCAGGATTTGGTCCCGATACTCGAAGATCTTCAACTCGGGCTGATTGTTCTCAATAACCTGCGCGAATGTGTAGAACGGAAGCAGCGCATACCGTACATAGTAGAGCCCCTCAGTGTAGAATCCGTCAGGCGAGAACAAAAGGTCGATCTGCCGCAGGAACCCGCCTGACCGGTCCTTCTTCGAACCGTAGAGGGCCTTCTCAACCAGGTTCTTGTCATTCATAACATATCCGGCCATCCCAACCGCTGCGCACGACCAGGTGCCGTGATTGTGGATCCTGTCCATTTCATGGACCCGCTCTTCGGACAAGAATACCGCCATGGGCCGGATCACTTTCGACTCGATGATTGCCCTGTCGGCCGCACTCAAGCGGTCATAGACGCAGTCATATGCCTGTGTTGCGTGAACGAGCCACACGGTTTCATTCAGGGTCTGCCAAAAGAGACGCCCGGCAGCTTCACCTGCCGCCGCAGGATGCCTCCCGAGCGTCGGGTACAGATCCGCATATTTCAACAGCATGCTCCTGACGAAATCCGCATACCTCGCCTCTCCCGTTATCGAGTAAAAGACTCCCGCGAGCTGCATCTCTGTGTAGTTCTGCTTGTGCCGTTCGTGCGTATAACCGCCCGCGTCTTTTGGTATGGGGACATCGATCGGTCCGGCGAGGGCCTTGTCGATTTTCGGTTTCACGAGCCTGAGCGAGACGTCGAACAAGGGGTATTTTCCGATCGCGGCCCGCATTGCCGCCACATCCGTCCGGTTTAAAAACAGGCGCGGATGCTCGTCTTGTGCGACAACAGTGCTCACAAGAACCAATGAGCCGATCAAAGTGCAGATGATCTTCTTTTTGAAAGTCATGAGGGGGGTCTCGCTCAAGCGAAGAATATTCCACCGTTGATTTCTACCGACTCTCCATTGATGAACGATGCTGCCCCGGAAGCAAGGAAGGCTACAAGGTTGGCAACCTCCGGCGCCTCGCCTTCACGTCCCAGCGGAGTCATGCCCGCAACACGCTGGCGCACCTCGGGCTTTGTGAATGTGTTATGGAACGTTGTGTTGATCATTCCCGGCGATACGGCGTTCACTCTGATCTTACGCGGACCGAGCTCCTTCGCTAATCCGCGAGTAAACGTCAGAATGCCTCCCTTGGCTGTTGCGTACGCGATGGCTCCGGGTCCTCCCCCGTCGCGGGCGGCCTGGGATGTAAACATCACGATGGATCCACCGTCAACCATGTGAGGCAGCACGGCCTTGCAGACCAGAAAAGCGCTCTTGAGATTCAGATCGAGCACCGTATCCCAGAATGCCTCATCCATCTCTTCCATTTTCTTCCGCGCCACCAATCCACCCACTACATGGATCAGCACATCGATTTTAGGACCGACGTGTTTGAGCGTTGACTCGACAAGTCGCTGCACGTCTTGCGGTTTAGTCACGTCAGCCTGAATCGCTGACGCCTTGCCTCCTGTTTTCATGATGAACTGCACTGTCTCGTTCGCATCCTGAGGGTTGTCGAAATAGTTGACAGCCAGCGAGGCGCCGTGCCGTGCCAGCGCGAATGAAACTTCCCGGCCGATATCCCGTGCTCCTCCGGTGACGAGTGCTACTTTACCTGAGAAATCTATCATGGTCTCACCTTTCGAATTGAAGATTGCAGATCAGAAACACATTCCATTATTGATTTGGCAGAAGAAGCGGTTGTCCGGGTTTGACATCATACCTGCGGACTGGCTTGCCCTCGGAACCCGCCGTCAAGACGTTCATTTCGCCGGTCAGCAGCGTGAAGACCCATTTGTTTTTCTTGCCCTTCACGAGCTGCCACGATGCAGGCTTGCTCAATTCGACGTCGAGATCTCCGGCCTTGAGTCGTGTTCCATCCACGACAAACACCGCGTCCGGCACTTTCCCTTTGAACTTACTCACTTCGAGCAGAGGACCTCCTTCGCTTGGCTTCGCATCATCCTTTCTCATGAGCTCCACGATCCACGTGTACGCGCCCGCGTGAACGGTGTACTTCGACAAACCGTCAGAATTCGCAACTGCGGCGGTCGCACGACCGGGCTGTGAGCCCTTGCCAACATAGATGAGTGTCGCAATCTCGTCCGGGCCATTTGTCCTCTTCTGAACTCGCACGCCGGATGCATGGGCGGCGTGGTGTTCCTGGATCTCGATATCCTGGACGCCCGCAGCGATCAACTCGACAAATCCTCTTTGTGATTCCCGGACCGCTCGCTTTTTTCCGGTGTCGATCCGGTAATCACCCTGCCAAAGTTGCCCGTAGCTGTGCATCGAGCCGGATTTGAAGTAGTCAATCACCAGCCATGCATCCGGCTTCAAGAAAAGGACCGACCTGGAATAGTCCACACCGGCATCGCGGAAACCGTTATGAGACGCGCCGAAATAGTCAAACTCGGAACCGCTGACCCAGTATTGGACGGCAGGCTTTGGAAGGCTCCCCCATTTGCCAAATCCCGTTCTGGCCTTGTTGTCGATCCAGTTTTTCCCTTGAAGCACATTGTCAACGATGGCCACATTCTTGGCCAGAGAGTTTTTCATGACTTTGAACGATATGTCGCTATAGCGAACCGGATAGTTGGGCAGGACCACCTCACCCAGCGCATACCCAATGACGCCAAGCACACCGCCGTGGGTATGGTCGGGTTTGTCTGCGGCAAGGCCGCCATCGATCAACAGATATGAGTCAGAGGCACCCCATCCGGTGCGCATGACGTAGTATCCGGTCTGCGCCAGCGCAAACGACGTGAATGACGGGGGCTCCGGCCTGAGCGATCGGTATCGGGACGCGGCATTTCTGTCAAAGTACCAATAGAGAGAGGCGGGGAATTCGTTCTTGCCGAAGTAGCGGAACGTGCGGTTCTCAAACAGCAGCGCTCCCAGGCTCATCTCGTCGTCAATCCGGTCCGAACGCACATCCAGAGAATCGGACACATCCTGAAGAATCGGCATGCATTTGTTCGGCATGGCAACATCCGCCATTGCCTGAAACATCCTCCGGAATCGCTCATGAAACACGGGCGGCAGCGTTTCACCGTTCAGTCGGGCGAGCTGCAGAACGAGGAAGTAGTTTGCGATATCGAGTTTGTGGTAATGCGATGAACGCTCGGCCTGGAAACCATCAGGAGCGATTTCTTTCTCAAGATGTTCGAGGATGAGCTTGCGCGACTGAGCATGCCAGGGTACCGCCGACCTGAATTCTGGGAACAACGTTGACAGTTCGTAGAGAGCGACAAGTCCGACCAGCTGGTGATTACCCCAATGGAAGCTCTTCGACTGATCCGCCAGTTTTGCACCGTGAAGCAGCACGAGCTTCAGCATCAGCACCTGATCGTCTGCGGTATAAAGCGGACTCGCCAGCAGCAGGTGATGCATCATGATCCAATTCCGTATGCGATGGCCGCCGTAGAATCGCTCGAAGACATCGTTGTCGCCGGTTTCAACCTTGCCGGCTTCGAAATCGGCTGCGAAGTCTCTCACCTGCGTCATCAGGAAGCGGAGGATTTGCGGGTTCTCATTTTCCCGGTAGAACTGAATGGCGAGATTCACAGCCTCCCATTGACGGGCAAGGTACCGGACAGTGTTCGGCGTGTGAGCCCTGCCGCGAAGATCCTTTCCCGGCATCATCCAGTCAACATCAGCCCCGTACGCCTTGACGAAATCTCCCGCTCGCTTTTGCGCATCCACGATGTCTTTTGGAAAGAGGCGCGCGTATTCCCGGGCCCGCTCTTTGACCTCATCCTTTGAAAAGAAGAAGCGGGGGGTCTTTCGCGAGCTGAAATAATCTGCGAGCCTCCTCCGGGCTGATGCACTATCGCCCTTCTTAACGACGTCAGACACATCTCCTTCGGGTCTTTGAACCCCGCTGAGCTGAGCAAGCAGCTCGACGTCACTCATCAGTCGTTTGCGCGGAACTCCGTCGGTTTGACGGGCATGCAAGACAGTGCCGCTTATCTCTCCAACAGCGAGACAGCCCGCCACAAGCCACAGGAATCGTGCGTTGAATGTCATAGTCTTGACGGAGTTCGTGAGGATTCTTCTGAGAATGCTG
The DNA here is from genome assembly GCA_003519375.1 of Bacteroidota bacterium. GTDB lineage: Bacteria > Bacteroidota > Ignavibacteria > UBA10030 > UBA10030 > UBA9647. The sequence continues at coordinate 1,583 of DOWV01000086.1, read as the reverse complement.
TTCCCGGATTCGTTCCTTGCAAGAGTGATCGCGGGCGAGCTGCGAGCTCGGTGCTTATGATTTGACGGAAGTTGTTTTCTTGGAGGTGCCGCTTTTTTCGGTTCTCTTGAGCGTCTGCTCAACGTGCTGTTCGGCAATCTCAAGGTGCTTTATCATTGCCACCCGTGCGCCCTCCGCGTCCCTTCGGAGAATCGCATCGAGGATTTTCTTGTGCCATTTAACCGCGGATTCCTTCGCGTCTTTCACATTTTCGTATACAGAGGACTTGATCTGCGGCATCAGTCTGTGAATCGGCTCCAGGATAAGAGGAATGAGAGTGTTCTCAGATGCCTTTGCGATGTCGAGATGGAATCTCATATCCAGGTGTGACAGCTCTGTGTAGTCGCCCTGGTTCTTCACGAGATCCTCGAAGTCCTTTACCAGCCGGTCGGCGTCTTCCTTGGTATGGTAGAGTGCTGCCGAGGCCGCGATCGGAGGTTCGATGATTTGCCGGGCGTGTATGACGTCCAGCGAAGAGTCGTGTTCATACTGCAGCTGCAGGTAGAGCGAGATCGGATCTGTGACCGTTTCCGCTGATACGTTGCAGACAAAAATCCCCTTTCCCTTCTCAATGGAGACAAGCCCTCTGGCACTCAGCATTTGGAGAGCTTCTCGGACGGCAGTACGGCTGACCTGAAATTGCTGGCATAATTCAAGCTCGGACGGTAGTTTTGCGCCCGGAACGAAGGTTCTTGCACGAATAGCTGACTCGATTTGTGATTCTACGGCCTTGCTAAGCGAACCGCGGCTTGGGACGGGAATGAACGGATTTGTCATATGATGTATGATGTATGATGTCTATTGTGATGTTAAGAAAAAGACAGTTTTTAGTCAAGCGCGAATTCTAAATACTTTGAGGCGATGCACGAAGAAACGCAACGTGCTTTCTTTTTGTTAGTGATTGCACGAATCAGTCTGGAACGCGCAGATCGTCGTCATCATCAAGGGTGATGAGCCGGTTTGACATCGATTCATAAGGACGACGGGATTCGCGACAGTCACGACGTGAGTCAATACTCTGGAGTCAGCCCTCCTGGTATCTCGGTCCGGGTAATGCGACATTTGGGCTTTCGCTGAGCCCTTAGAGATCGTTCCCGATTGCCGTCCCACGAGATACGGAATGGAGACTCGCTCCTCCCTAGGTGCGACAGATATCAGGTGACAAGATGTCCGTTCATTCTCATTTTTGAATTTCATCAACTTCTTCTTATATTTTGAAGACCCTAATGACATTCCACCGGGATTCTGGTCAAAAATCACTATCTTACGANNATGAGCCGGTTTGACATCGATTCTTAACGACGCCTGGATTCGCGACGGTCACGACATGAGCCAATATTCTGGAAGCAGCCCTTCCGGTACCTCGGTCCGGGCGAAGCGACATTCGGGCTTTCGAAGAGCCCTTTTGGAGATCGTTCTCGATTGCCGCCCCACGAGATACGAAATGGAGACTCGCTCCTCACTTGATTCGTCTGATTTCAGGCGACAAGATGTCTGGTCATTCTCATTTTTGAATTTCAACAACTTCTTCTTATATTTTGAAG
>DOWV01000327.1 GCA_003519375.1 Bacteroidota bacterium | reverse complement strand
GGGGCGGCGTCTTACGCCGGAAGATCGCGAAACCCAGCAAAGCACCAAGAATTGTGAAAATGGGATAGACGATCAACGCGATGAAAAGGCTGCCGAAGATATTTGACAAATTTCCCGCATCCCGGATCGATTGATCGATTTGCTCTTTCATCAAATCAACCATGTCTGTTGTCATACTCCCCTGTTCCACAAGACGGTCAAGCACTTTTTCAGCGATCGATTTCACAAGCTCTGCTTCGACCGGGCCAAGCGTGAAAAGGATCAGCACGTTGATGATCGTCGCAGTGAACGCTCCGATAACGCCCGCCATCAGGCCGAGCATGAGTGCATCGGAGGATTCGAGCTGGGGCATCTCCTCGGTCAATTGCTTCTTGTAGAGATAGAGAGCCAGCACTCCTCCCAACCACACTCCGGCGCAGCAACAACAATTGATCAGGCTGATCCCCGGGATCGAGGAGACAGCTCCGATGACGGTTCCGCTGATGAGAGCAATTCGAAGCTTACTGGGCTTTTCGAGCATAGAACAAACCTCCACGTGATAAGAGTTGACTTCGAAGTTGGGAGACAGCTTCAACCAGGACAGGAATGATGTACCATGGGACGATGAGACCGAAAAGCCCCCCGGAGACAGCCCGCGTCAGCAGGGTACTGCCATGGAGGCCAAGAAAATTGAGCGTGACATCGACAACCATCGGACCAATCGCAACAACAATCCAGAACCTGGATGGTAAGGATTGCTCACTCAGGCGGCGGAAGAGCGGATAAGCAATCAAAGCAAGAAGGAATGTGAAATAAATCGAGGAGCATCGCGCACAAACGGCGAGCTTTCCTCCATCGGAGTGAAATGACCGCGCATCGATCTGGTGACAGATGGGCTCGTAGCAGGCATACAGTGCAGACGAAACCCCTGGCATCGATCCTGAGAGCGCCGGGGCGAGGAGGATACCTCCGCACCACGCTGCAACGAGCAGGACGACTACCAAGTATGTGCGATGAGTAAGAGTCATGGAGTTTTCTCGGACCATTATCGCAAGTATTGCCATCTTTGTCAAGACACACTGCCGAAGCGCGAAGAGAGCGTGTTGATTCTCAAACCATATTGAGGTACCTTTCTCGTCGAATTTCGTACATCCGTGACAATCGCATGGCCACTCTCAGAAAATTCACCGTCGGCTTGATACAGATGGCCTTCAGCCCTGATCCCGACAAGAATCTCGCAGCCGCCGTCTCGAGGATTGAAGAAGCGACGGAAGGCGGAGCCCATATTGTCTGCCTGCCAGAGCTGTTCCGTTCTCGGTACTTCTGTCAAACGGAAGACGCAGCACTCTTCGATCTTGCAGAGCCGATCCCCGGCCCAACGACCAAAACACTCGGAAAACTTGCAAGGAAACTCAAGGTCGTCCTCGTTGCACCACTGTTCGAGCGAAGAGCGGCCGGGATCTATCACAACAGCGCCGCTATGATCGATTCGAACGGGGAGATAGTGGGATTATACCGCAAGATGCACATCCCGGACGATCCTTCGTACTACGAAAAATTCTACTTCACACCTGGCGATTTGGGTTATCAGGCATTCGATACGCGGGTTGGTCGCATCAGCACGCTCATCTGCTGGGATCAATGGTATCCTGAAGCCGCCAGACTTTCCGCTCTGAAAGGGGCGAATATCCTTTTCTATCCAACAGCCATCGGCTGGCATCCGCACGAAAAGAAGCAGCATGGCAAGGCTCAACGTGAAGCGTGGCAGACCGTCCAACGCGGCCACGCCATTGCCAACGGCGTCTATGTGGCATCTGTGAACCGAATTGGGCACGAGACTCCGAATGCAGAATCAGCCGGGATAGAATTCTGGGGTTCTTCCTTCATCTCCGATCCACAGGGCGTGGTGATCGCAGAAGCGCCTGTTGACAAACCGGCTATTCTCCTTGCCGAAATCGATCTTGCTCATTTAGAGGACATCCGGCGCAATTGGCCGTTTCTCCGTGACCGGCGGATCGATACATACGACGGCATGAGCCGCCGGTTTCACGACGACACCCCGTCTCCGAAACTCTGACCGGAACCATGGAAAACACTCCTTCAGCAATGGGCTATCGCATGCCTGCCGAATGGGAGAGGCACGAAGCCACGTGGCTCGGCTGGCCGCACAATACCACAGACTGGCCCGGTAAATTCGCGCCTATCCCGTNNTATCGCATGCCTGCCGAATGGGAGAGGCACGAAGCCACGTGGCTCGGCTGGCCGCACAATACCACAGACTGGCCCGGTAAATTCGCGCCTATCCCGTGGGTGTTCAGCGAGATGGTCCGCAAAATCTCACAGGGTGAGATCGCCCGCATTATTGCTCAACCGGACGTGGAGCACAAAGCAAAGAAGATCCTCAAGCTTGCACACGTCGATCTGAAGCAGGTCGAGTTTTTCAACTTTCCAACGAATAGAGGATGGACGCGCGATTTCGGTCCGATTTTCGTGAAACGCGATGGTTCGCCGAGCGATGTCGCGATCTCCCGATTCCGTTTCACTGCGTGGGCGAAATACCCCGACTGGCGCAGGGACGATGGCGTTCCTCCGAGGGCGGCAAAGAGGCTTGACGTGCGCATGTTCAACGCCGGTATTGGAAACAGGGATTTCGTCCTCGAAGGGGGCAGCATTGACGTGAACGGGAAAGGGACGCTCCTTACAACGGAAGAATGCCTCCTCCACCCTTTCACACAAGTGCGCAATCCCGGGTTCGGCAAGGAAGAAATCGAGCAGGCGCTGCGGAAGAATCTGGGCGTTTCGAACATCCTCTGGCTCGGTGACGGTATCGCGGGCGATGACACGCATGGCCACGTCGATGACCTTTGCCGCTTTGTGAATCCCGCAACCGTCGTCCTTATTCAGGAAGAGAATCCGGGCGACGCAAACTACAGAGCTCTTCAGGAAAACCGGGAGCGCCTTCAGGGATTGAGGCTCGAGAACGGCTCCATGATCGAGGTTGTTCATCTGCCGATGCCTTCCCCTCTGTATTACGGCAAGTATCGACTTCCCGCGAGCTACGCCAATTTCTATATCTCGAACGCCGCCGTCATCGTGCCGACATTCAATGATCCGAACGACCGAATCGCACTCGGAATTTTGTCCGAGCTCTTCACCGATCGTCCTGTCATCGGGATCCATGCCGTTGACCTCGTGCTGGGATTCGGCACACTGCACTGTCTGACGCAGCAACAGCCTGCGCGCTAATGCCACTTCTAAAAAGAAAACTTGTGCTGTAAGGCCGAGCCTTTTCCAAACGGCAGTAGTGCCTGCTTTCAAAACGCGTGACGATTTCGAAAAAACAACATCAATTGTTGGAAGCGGCACTAAATGCCCGATTGCTTGCTTCTCCACTCTATTCCTCGTACTTTCTGTGTGCCTGCGAATTCCG
>DOWV01000016.1 GCA_003519375.1 Bacteroidota bacterium | reverse complement strand
GCCAAGGACATTACGGACCAGAAGAAGCGCGAGCTCGATTACCTCCGCTACGCCAACGTCATCCAGCACACGGTCAATCCCATTCAGATTACCGATGCCAGCGGCAAGATGATCTATGTCAATCCGGCGTTCGAGACGGCGAGCGGCTATTCCAAAGAGGAGTTGATCGGGCGCAATCCGAGAATTCTGAACAGCGGAAGGCAGCCGCGTGATTTCTGGAAGTCGGTGTGGGAGCACATCGTGACGCGCAAGGTTTGGGTGGGGGAGATTGAGAACCGGCGGAAGGACGGAAGCGCGTTTCACACAGAGCTTGTCATTTCACCGATCGTCGACGGAAACGATCATATCGTCGGCTTCCTTGGCGCTCACCGGGATATCACGGAGCAGAAGATACTCGAGCAGCAACTCGTTCGTTCCCAGAAAATGGAAAGCATAGGGACGCTGGCGGCCGGCATCGCTCACGAAGTAGGCAATCCTCTCACGTCGATCTCCTCGCTTGTCCAGGTCATTCAGCGCACGACCGCAGACTCGTTTGCGAAGGAGAAGCTCGAGCTTATCAAGGACCAGATCAACCGCATTGCGCGGATCATTCGCGACCTGGTGGATTTCTCCCGCCCGTCGGCCTATGTCGTCAAGCCGACCGACGTCAACAAGGTTGTCCGGGAGGCGCTCAACATTGTGCAGTACGGCAAGAAGGTAAAGGACATCGCTTTTACACTGGAGCTTGCAGACGATCTGCCGAGCCTTCCGGTGGTTCCCGACCAGCTCGCCCAGGTCTTTATCAATATTCTCATGAACGCCGTCGACGCCCTTGAGGGAAAGCCGGGATCGATCTGGATCAGCTCCCGGGTGAACGGCGAAACGGTGGAAGTGCTGGTGAAGGATACGGGAAAAGGGATCGCGCCGGACGATCGCGAAAAGGTCTTCGAGCCGTTCTTTACCACAAAGGCGGTCGGACAGGGAACCGGACTGGGATTGTGGGTCAGTTACGGAATTGTCGAGAGTTTCGGCGGCGACATTGAAGTGGAGAGCGAGTCGGGACGTGGGAGCACCTTCAAGATCAAGCTACCGCTAAAAGGAGAGTAAGGGAGAAGATGGCAGAGCGAATATTGGTTGTCGATGACGAAAAGATAATCCGCGAATCGCTGAGCTTTGTGCTCAAGAAGGAAGGCTATCAGGTCGAAGAGGCTGCGAACGGGAAGGAAGCTCTGGCGACGCAGGAGAGCCGCCCGTTCGACATCGTTATTTCGGATATCGAAATGCCCGAGATGCGCGGGATGGAGTTGCTGGAGCATATTACAAAACGGACGCCGCAGACGTTTGTCATCATGATTACTGCATTTGCGTCGATCGAGACCGCCGTCGCGGCGTTGCGAAAAGGGGCGTATGATTACGTACTGAAGCCGCTTGATTTCGACGATATCCTGCACAGAATCAAGAGGCTCCTCGATCACCGGGCCCTGTCGCTGGAGAATTCGCTCCTTCGCCAGGAGATCAACCGCACGTACGACTTCGACCAGATCATCGGTCAGAGCCAGAGCATGAAAAATATTTTCCAGATCATCAGACGGGTTGCGGCGAGCGAAGGGACGGTCCTCATCACCGGAAAGAGCGGAACGGGCAAAGAGCTTGTGGCGCGTGCGATCCATTATAACAGCAAACGGAAACTGAAGCGGTTCATGCCGATCAATTGCGGCGCTATAGTCGAGACGTTGTTCGAGAGCGAACTGTTCGGGCACAAAAAGGGATCGTTCACCGGGGCTGCCTCTGATAAGGAGGGACTCTTCAAGGCTGCCGACGGCGGGAGCGTCTTTCTGGATGAGGTAAGCGAGATTCCTCTTCACCTCCAGGTGAAGCTCCTGAGAGCGATTGAACAGAAGGAAGTCATACCGGTTGGATACACGGACCCGGTTTCGATCGATCTGCGGATTATCGCAGCCACGAACAGGGATCTGCGGGTGGAGGTGGAAAACGGGAAGTTCCGCGAGGACCTGTTCTACCGTCTCAATGTGGTGGAGGTCGATCTGCCTTCGCTTACCGAGCGCAAGGAAGACGTTCCGCTGCTTTGCCAGCACTTCCTCGAGATCTATCGCAAGAGCATGGGGAGGCTCATCCAGGGATTTACCAATGAAGCGATGAATGCGATGATTCAGTATCAGTGGAAGGGGGAAGTACGGGAGCTTCAGAACGTCGTCGAACGCGCAGTGATCTTCTGCGACAAGGAGTACATCGGCCTTGAGCATCTGCCCGAGTATTTCAGACAGGTTTCCGCACACGGCAGTGCGATTGTTCCGGGGGGACAGCAAACGCTGCGCGACGCTGTGAAAGCCTTCGAGCGAACGCACATTGAACAGGTGCTGGTGCAGCACGAGCGAAACAAGGAAGCTACGGCTCAGGCGCTCGGTGTAAGCCTCTCGTCGCTCTACAGGAAGATGGAGGAGTTGGAAATCCCGACGCGGTAAGTTGGACCCGCAATATCACCGCAGTGTCACAAAGGCACCGGCGGATGATGGGGTCCCGCGCGGGATGACTCTCTGTCTTCGTGCCCCGGCGGCTTCGTGGCATAAAGCTTTTTCTTCTCCTTTTTCCTGTCTTGCCCCCTCATCTTTTGAAGCGCTCCCCGCTTGCTCTGTCCTGTCATCTTGAATGGATCATCTCCCGTTGCGTCCCGTCGGATCCCTTTCATATCTTTTGCACGCCAGGCGTTTAACGATATCCTTTGTTTGGTCCTGCACTTATTCCTCAATGCCCCCGTCATTATCAGCGAAACTCGATGCTTTATCGTAATTACTGCCCTTTCCAGCCGTTTTCTAACCTTTGAGAATTCGATTCCAATGTGGTTCTCATAATTGAGCAAACCAGTAACAAAGGGCAAGTATTGCTGGCCGTTTTTGCGAAAAAATGCCGTCCGGTTTTCAAGGACACGCGCCCACTCAATGGCACGTTCCTTGCGGTTTCAAGACCGGGGTGATACCCTTCAGCACCGTGTAGTTACCCGTCTAGAAACAGGAGGAACCAATGGATCGTACCAGAACGCAATCCTCCTTCGGAACAGAAGGATTGGTTGCAGGTAATCTCAAAGATTCAGTCAGAACGTATGAGCGCGCTTTGATCATCGATGCTTTGAAAGTAAATGGTAATGACAAGCGGAAAGTCGCGAAGCTTCTTGGGATCAGCCTCTCTTCGCTGTACAGGAAACTGCGTGAACTTTCGATCGAGGATCTGGATGAAGGCGTTGGGCAAATGGGTGAGCAAACCGCCCAGCTCAACGAGGCAATGAGCTAAGAAGCAAGAGGTTGTTTCACCGGTGTGCAGCTGCTCAGGGGATGAACAACGCGCACCAATGACAAGGAGTACGACATATGAAGCCGGGCTGGTGGATTGCCGGAATTATCGCTGCGATCGCCGTGGGGGGGGACCTTGTTGTATCTTCGTCGCTTCGGGGGATGTGCAGATGGGCCTTTTCATTTTGTTGATGATGAAAGTGCACTGAAGAATTTTGGAGCGTTCCCACCTGAGGCGCCTGAGGATGAGTTTGACGGCGTGAACTTTTTGTTCTGAGTTCGAGGCTCTCAATCCTCCGAGGGGTGGCGATAGTCGATAGACGTCGATAGACATAGATATAGAGAAGAAGAAAGCGCATCGGCTCCTCCTCATGCGTTGCACGCGGGAGTATGGGCATAAACGTGAGGACTGCAAACAAACTACGTCTGCCCACAGGTGTGCCACTCACGTACTGGATGGCGCCCTCGCCTGTGGGCTTTCTTTTAGCTGCAGAATCGTGACCGGTATCGGGTGCCGTGTCGGGACCATCCCGTCATAAACATCCGTTCTCACAGCAATGTCAACATCGAATTCTGAATGATGACCGCGGACAAAAACCAACTCGCCGAACAGATGGCAGATCTCACGTATGAGCTCCTCGAGAATTGCCAGATCAAGATCGAGCGTACTGCAGAAAAGCTGAATCTGACAGTGGCGGAGTTCAAATTGCTGCGGACTGTCAATACCGATGAGGTGCTCTCGGCGGGGGAGCTTGCGAAGCGCCTCGGTCTCTCCAGCAGCCGGATCACGCGGATCATCGAAGGATTGATGAAAAAAGGCCTCGTCAAGAAAGAATCGGGCGGAAGCGATCGCCGTGTCGTTCACATCCGTCTGACGCCGGCCGGCACCCAGACGCGTGACCAGCTGAAGCTCATGTATATTACCGTTCACCAGGACATCATCGACCTCTTGCCGTCCGACGCAGGAGAATCGGTGATGCTCGCAATGCAGAAACTCCGCGAAGCCACGCACGAGTGGATTAAACAATAAGCCGCTCGCACTCCAAGTCCCGCATCACCTCCATTTCATTTCGACGTCACATCCGGTTCCCATTTGTCTGCAATTCTCCAATCTGACTCATTGTCAGTCAGCAAGCATCCAATCATCCTCTCATTTTCTGCAAGGCAGTAACCCTTCGCATTATCAATTCCGATTATCAGAATCAAGGTCTCCGCTCATAACCAAGTATAATAAATGGGAATGAAGGTGCAAGAAAAAAATATGCATTCCGTTACGATTTCTGCAATTATGACAGCGATAGGTTGAGAAATCGTCGGCACGGTAATTGAAATTAATGGACAATCGTCGCAGAAGTGGTGTGTACTTGCTGAGTTATTCAGCATGAGCGCGAAAACAGCTTCTCTTCAGTGTGCGATGTCATAATCAACTCAACTCTATCCGAAAGGGCTTAATCATGAAGCGTTTGCTTTCTGTCTGCATTCTTCTGCTTCTGGTCTGCCTTGCGTTTAACGACGCATACTCACAAGCAGTGGACCTGAAGGTCGTGGCTGTGTCACCGGGACTCCGGAGCAGCGGCTATCCGAACTTCTCCGCACCGGCTGCAGGTACGCCCAATTATGTCTCTACCGGCCTTCGCACGGTCGGAAAGGGCATGAAGGTCTATCTGAAGGCCGATACGGCCGGCTCTGGCGCGACAAAGGTAACAAGCTATGCATGGACGTTTGTGTCCAAGCCGTCGGGATCCACGGCAGCATTCAGTGATGCCGCGAAGGATTCCGTTACATTTATTCCGGATGTTACCGGAACATACATTGTCCAGATCGCTGTTAACGGCAGCGCAAAGACGCATGTCGACACAATCACCGCAAGCACGTACAAGGGTATCACGACGTTGACAGAGTCATGCATCTGCCACGGTGGGAGTCCGACATTCCAGGATTCATACACTAACTGGAAGAAGTCGAAGCACGCCACAGTCTTCGCACGCGGGATGACAGGCGCGCTCGAGAATTCCGAAGAAACCCATTACAAAGGTGTCTACACGAAGAGCTGCTTCCGCTGCCACACCACCGGCTGGGAATCTCTGACGAACAATGGGAACTTCGGCTATCTCGCAAATCAAGGCGCCACCGCTGTTCCGCCGACATCTTTTGACTCCACATGGTGGAAGGGTCTACCGCTTGAAGGCGGCGACTACCTGATCCCTTATCAGGATTCCACGCTTTGGAAGAAGCTTACGCCTCAAATGCAGGCTGTTGGAAGTATCGGTTGCGAAAGCTGCCACGGTCCCGCGGCAGACCACGCGACAACGGCTGACAAGAAGAAAATCAGCGTCAGCGCCGACGGCGGAACCTGCAACCAGTGCCACGAAGCTCCGAAGAAACACAGCATCGGCTATTTCTGGAGAGAGTCCGCTCACTCGAACATGAAACTCAGCTCCCATGAATCAAACCGCGCTCAATGCTGGCCGTGCCATAACGGGATGGGCTTCATCCAGTTGACGACCGCGTGGAAAGAGAATCGGAAGATGACCTCAGCAGATTCCGCGAAAGTCGATCCCAACTTCAAGTCGATTTCCTGCGCAGTCTGCCACGATCCGCACGGAAATTCAAACACGGCATCAATACGCTACATGAAAATCGACACGTTGATCAACGGATTCAAGATCCCGACAGGAGCCGGCGGCACGAGTCAGCTCTGCATGAATTGCCACAGGGGCCGAGTGAATGGTCCTGCAACGGTCAGAACTCAGATGGGCCGGTTCAACGATCGGTTCTATCCCCACTACAGCTCGCAAACGGATATGTTATTTGGAACACAGGGATGGGACTTCGGTCTCGGTCTCGAGGGATTGAGCACGCACACGGGCTTGAAGAACGGCTGCGTGACCTGTCACATGTCCGAGAGGGCGGTAACTGAAGGGTACACATCTCTGCAGCACGATCACAACACAGCGATGTCTGAGAATGGTGTCGACAAGGTCGAGGGATGCGTTGAGTGCCACGGCGGAATCTCAAAGTTCTCCGATATCAAGGCTTCCTTTGACTACGATATGGACGGCACGCTCGAAGGCGCCATCGTCGAAGTCGAGGGCTTGTTGCACATGCTGAAAGCAAAGCTGCCGCTCGATGCAGCCGGCGAGCCGGTAACGATGAGAGCAGATTCGATGAAGGTCAGGACTTACGCGACGACCAACAACCTCAACTACAAGTCGCTCATTGCCTCTTTGTGGAACTACAACTACGTATCGCACGACATGAGCGTTGGCGTTCACAACACCAAGTACGCCGTCGCATTGCTCAGAGCTTCTCTGGGCCTCGTCACGGGTGTCGATATCGATCCGTTGCCGGTTCCGAAGACATTCGAACTGAGTCAGAACTACCCGAATCCGTTCAATCCAGCTACCGAGATCCGCTTCGCCCTGCCGAAGTCGTCAGATGTGAAACTCGTCATTTACGACGTCATGGGTCGAATCGTCTCAACGCTGGTAGATCAAAACTTGTCCATGGGCTCCCACCGCGTAACGTGGAACGGTCGCGATCA
>DOWV01000018.1:3139-7353 GCA_003519375.1 Bacteroidota bacterium | reverse complement strand
TTCTCAAGCCGGGGGCGAAATTCAAGTCATCGTACGGCGTGAAGCTCCGGCAGCTCAGATCCTCCCGCTCACGAGGTTCTCGGATCGAGCACAAGCGCTAGGCAGATCGGGCTTTGCGTACGTTCGTGACCATGCGAGCAGCGCGCTCGGTCAGAATTTCGTACCTCCCGTCGTCGATTGCTTTCTTGTCAAGCAGATCGCTTCCGATCCCCACTGCACAAGCCCCAGCGGCGATCCACTCTCCCACATTGTCAATCGTCACTCCGCCCGTCGGCATCAGGCGAATGTCAGGAAACGGCCCGCGTAGGTCTTTGAAGTATTTCGGGCCCAGGGTCGTCGCCGGAAACACCTTTATGATGTCGGCTCCAGCGTTCCAGGCAGTTGAAATTTCGGTAGGAGTATAGCACCCGGGAAGCACAGGTGTGTCGCGATTGATGCATGCCGCGATCATCTTCGTGTTCAAGACCGGACCGACCACAAACGTTGCTCCGGCATCCATCACTTTCTGAGCGGTTTCTTCATTGATCACCGTGCCAGCGCCAATCAGGACGTCTTTCGGCACAATCCCCGAGAGCTGCCGGATGATCTCGACGGCTCCCGGCACTGTCATCGTGATCTCGATACATTTCACCCCTCCTTCACGCACCGCCTCGATGACTTTAAGAAGCCTGTCGGTATCCTTCATGCGGATCACAGCAACAACACCATAGTCGATTATGCGAGCAGTAGTCTCTTTCCGGTTCATGGTATCACTTCAGATAGAATGTGTAATAGGGTTGATTCTTGGCCATCCGCCATAGCAGCAGTGCCAATTCCCTGGCATGATAGTCCCCCCACATCGTCGCTTCGCCGCACGGGATTTTCTTTCCATCCGGGATATAGTCCCAGCCGTTTGGCCGATGATATACTGAGTGGAGGATGAGACCTTCATGGTTCTGATCGATTGAAAGGTAGGGTGGATCAAGTACTCTGGCTGCGACCGTGAAACCAGTTTGCAGATAATGGGAGCCGCGCGCCGTATCGCCTTTACCGGTCAGGTAGTTCCCGAGTCTGACGAGCCCTTGTGCAGCAATCGTTGCCGCTGAACTGTCGACTGGTTCATAATCATTGAAAGGTTCGGCCGGCCGGTCAAGGTAGTTGCCAAGACTTGCAAGTCCCGGCGCTCCCGTGTCCCAATAGGGAATGCCGTCGACCGGAGTGTTCGCGATGTAGTAATCGGCGACCGCACCGGCAACGCTGGCGAACGCCTGGGTGATCTTTTTCTTTCCGCCGAATTGATCCAACTCGGCTTCGGTGAGAGTGTCGAGGAACTCCAGTTCTTCCGCGTAACCAAGCAATATCCACGCTAGTCCCCGGGTCCAGGTCGAAAACGGCGAATAACCCTGCTGGGTACTGGGACACCGGAAAGAACCGTCGTTTGTATTGAAGATCGACTCGTGGACAACTCTGCCGCACACGTCGTACGAGTCCCTTGCTTCGCCGAAATAGACATTGTAGCGGGCGGTCGCTTCAGCGTGCTGGAGAAGCCGTTCCAGCAAATTGATCCTGCGATCCTTCTCCCCCATCAGGACATGACCAAGCTGATGCGCCACAGCGAGAACTCGAAGGGACCTGATGGTATCGGCAAAAAGCGAATGGGGCCCGTTGAATGAGTAAATGTATCCCTGGTGATCACCGACATCGGTCCAGCGCGCCGCCTGAACAGCGCCGCTGACCTTGACCGCAAGTTCGAAGTAATACTGTTCCCACTCATTGGGAGGAAGTTTCTGCTCTCTCAATAGTCGAAGGAAGTTTCCACATGTGCTCATGGTGTTAAAGCCATGGTCGTGGACTCCAACGTGACTCACATGGCGGGGCATTTCGCGTAAAGTTCCTTCACGGCCAATCTGGAGCGCTTCCTTCTCTCCCGTGACATCAAACTGAATGATCGCCGATCCGAACTGAAATCCTTGCGTCCACTCCGTCCAGCCTCGCGATGTGTATGCTCCTTTCACCGTGAAGACGGGTGACCCTTTTGCGGGGTCCCAGGTCTTGTGGATCCTGCGGATTTTCTGGGCAGAGAGGTCGAAAAGTTTCTCAAGGGCCGGAACAAGAGAACCAACGGTGCGCTGCTGATCGATACGTATCATTTTTTTTCAGAGGCTTTGGATGTGGAGGCCGCCATCGATGTAGAGTACTTCACCGGTGGAGAACGGAAACTCACCGTTGAGGATTGTGCGCACTGCCTTTCCAACGTCTTCGGCAGTACCCCAGCGGCGCATGGGCACCAGTCCCTCAGCAAGTCGTTCGTCGTACTTTCCTTTTACGGCGCTTGTCATGTCCGTGGCCATGATCCCCGGCCGCAACTCGAACACCTGAATTCCCTGTTCGGCAAGACGAAGAGCCCAGAGCTTGCTGACCATCGTGAGGCCGGCCTTGGAGATGCAATACTCGCCGCGGTTTATGGACGCAGCAATTGCAGAGATTGATGAGATGAATACGACTTTGAAGCCATGGGAAAGCAATGGACGGGGTTGTTGTTGGAGCCAGTAGTTGGCAACGTGCTGGGTCAGGAAGAAAGGCCCCTGAAGGTTCACCTTGAGTACCTGGGAAAACGACGCCTCTGACATTTCCGTCAAATCTGCACGTTGTCGGGGGGCCACGCCGGCATTATTGACCAGAGCATCGATCCGTCCGAGTTCCTTGAGCGATTGCGATACAAGACGACGAACACTCACCGAATCGCCCAAATCGGCCTGTATTGGTACAAATTGCTGGCTTTTGTTCCGTCTGCCGGACTTGCAGAGACGAGCCGTTTCGAGCGCTGCTTTGCGATCCTGCGCGTAATTGAGCACCGCCGAAAAACCGCAAGATGCCAGTTCGACGGCGATACCGCGTCCCAAGCCTCGGCTTGCACCGGTGATGAGGACGACAGGCGGAGTATTGCTCATTGAAAGTTCCAGAGAGAAATGGAAGAGGACCGATTTGGTCGGGTTTATGCCCGGCACAAAAATACGAAACCGATACGCTAAAGACAAGGATGAGCAACCCCGCCTCAGCCACAAAGGCACGAGGACAAGATGAAAGAAGTAACTCAAATTCCCTTTGCGCCTTCGTGGCGTGATTCTCACTCTCGCTCCTCTGGAAGTGGATTCTGAAGGGCAAATTCGTTAACATCTCATCATTCTACGCACCGTCCCCACCACACCGACTGAGGATCCAGAACATGCAGGGATACAACCGTCGTCAATTTCTCAGATCTTCCCTTCTCGGGACCTCAGGAGCCATTCTCACCGCGGGCAGCCTGGCGCAAGCCGGGTGTGCCAGCGCACAAGCCTCCACCACAGAGAAGAAAGCCATCACAAGAAAGCTCGGCAAAACCGGCATCGAGCTCCCGATCGTGAGCTTCGGTGTCATGAAAGCCGACAACCCGGCCCTCGTCAGAGCTGCGATCGAAGGAGGCACAGTCCATTATGACACGGCTCATGGTTATCAGAGGGGAAGAAACGAAGAGATGCTCGGCGAGGTGTTCAAGGACAGGCCGCGCGATTCATTTGTCATCGCGACGAAAGTCCCGCCTGAGGAATCGGATAACCGATCCGGGCTGTTAAAGGCCGGCTCGACCGCCAAAGCGTTTCTCGAGAAACTTGATATCAGCCTCCGAAGACTGAAACTCGACTATGTCGATATTCTGTACGTTCATAGCATCTCAACACGCGAGGCGGCACTCTATCCCGCCATGCTCGAGGCTGTACAAAACGCGAAAAAGGCCGGCAAAGCCCGGCATGTCGGAATGTCCACACACAGGAACGAACCAGAGGTGATTCAGGCTGCGATCGACAGCGGCGTCTATGAGGTGGTCCTGACATCCATCAATTTCAAGCAGGATCATTATGCCAGGCTGAAAGCGGCAATCGCAAACGCGGCGAAAGCCGGAGTGGGAATCGTGGCGATGAAGACGATGGCCGGCGGATATCACGACAAAGAGCGAAAGAAACCGATCAACTGTAAAGCAGCGTTGAAATTCGTCTTGAACGACCCGAATGTCACAACCGCGATCGCGGGTAACACCAACTTCGACCACCTCGCGATGAACATGAGCGTTAACTACGATCTCCCGATGACGGACGAGGAGCGGGCGGACCTTGCACTTGGCAAAACAGAGAGCGGACTCTACTGCCAGGGATGCGAAAGCTGCGCGCCAGGATGTCCGAAAGGACTTCCGATTCCGGACA
>DOWV01000018.1:0-3042 GCA_003519375.1 Bacteroidota bacterium | reverse complement strand
CACATCATGCGGGCTTACATGTACACATACGGATACCGGCAGCCGGAACTTGCACATACAGTTCTGGCTGAGCTCGATCTCCCGGAAGATCCGTGCAGCAGCTGTTCAACATGCACTGCCTCGTGTGTCAAGGGATTTGACATTGCAGAGCGAATCTCAGATGTCTCACGGCTTACAAAAGTACCGTCCGAATTTCTGGCGTAGGTGATCAAACATGAATCGGCGGTCCCTCATAGCTGCAACAATCCTGGCGACACTCGTCGCGTGCAGTGCATCTGCACAGACACCTCGCGCTCTTCTTCCCGACGTTCCCGGATGGAAACTGACGACGGAGGAGACGGTCTACAAGCCGGACAATCTTTGGGATCTCATCGACGGAGCCGCCGACCTCTACCTTGAATACAATTTCATCGACCTCCGGCTTGGGCGATATCAGAACAGCGATGATGTCGAAGTCAAGGTAGAACTCTATCGTCACGCTTCGCAAGCGGATGCCTTCGGGATTTACTCTCAAGAGAGGTACCCTGACTACCATTTTCTCGATCTGGGCGTACAGGGCTATCGCGAAAAGGGTGTGGTGAATTTCCTGGCTGGGCAGTATTACGTGAAGATCTCATCCATTCAGGCGGGCGACAAGGTCCAGGAGGGACTCCTGGCAATCGCGAAGCTTGTGGAATTGCATTTGAGGCAATCAAAAGCGTTTCCTGCACTCCTTGCGGTGTTTCCAGAAGCG
Organism: Bacteroidota bacterium; assembly: GCA_003519375.1. Classification (GTDB taxonomy): domain Bacteria; phylum Bacteroidota; class Ignavibacteria; order UBA10030; family UBA10030; genus UBA9647. Next base: position 2,309 of record DOWV01000018.1, on the reverse strand, counting down.
GGCAGGCAGGCAAATACCGAGCAGTACATCGCTAAGAGCTTTCTCGGCTACAGCTTCCTCAACGGCGCCTATGTCGTCACCTATGACAACAACGGTCCGTTCAAGAGTTTCGTCATGGACTGTGAGTCTGGAGTGCAGGTTCAAAAGCTGGTTTCGACTTACGTTGCGGGTATCCCAAAAAAAGGGGTCAGTTCAATGGCGAGCGGATGGCTGAAGGTTGACGATCCGCACAACGGGACGATCGAGTTGGGCTGGCAAGACCGGTATTTGTTTGGGGCCTATGCGGAAGAAAAAGCGAGCTCTCGAGGGATTTTCCTGCAAGAGCTCGCCGGGAAACTTGCTGCGATTCGGTAGTTGGTGACGGGACTGCTTTCAAAAACTTTTCACACCGCAAGGTGCGGCACATCAATCCAACGCCGCTCCTCCCAACTCTTCAGTGCTAACTCCGCTAACTGAACACCCTTTGCCCCTTCAAGAAATGTCCAGGGAAATGGCTCACCTGCAACGGCATGTTTCAGGAACAATTCCCATTGGACCTTGAACGCATTGTCAACGGCAATGTTCGTTGCCGCATCCTTCCAACCATCATAGTAGTCTTCCGGGTTTTCAACGTCAGGATTCCAGACACATGTCGGTGTTTCAGAGGCGCTTTGAACTACACACTGGTGCAGGCCGGCCACTGCGGATCCTTTCGTCCCATCGACCTGGAGAGTCAAGAGATCGTCGCGCCGCACACGAACTGTCCACGACGAATTGAAATGACAGACCACACCGTTCTCACAGGTGATTGTGGCATACGCAGAATCATCTGCCGTGCACTTGTACTCGTTTCCGTTTTCGTCAATCCGGCTCTCAAGGTGTGTGGCACCCAGGCATGAAACGGACGAAACGGGACCAAAAAGATTGTCGACCACATATCTCCAGTGGCAGAGCATGTCGGTAATGATGCCGCCTCCATCCTCCTTGCGATAGTTCCACGAAGGGCGCTGACAGGGCTTTTCCTTGCCATCGAATACCCAGTATCCGAACTCTCCGCGAACGGAGAGAATCTTGCCGAAGAATCCCGTATCGATGAGATGTTTGAGCTTGACGAGCCCGGGGAGCCAGAGCTTGTCCTGCACAACACCGTTGATGATCTTCGCTTTTGCCGCCTCGCGGCAGAGCATCAGGGCCTCCTCGAGATTTGGTGAAAGGGGCTTTTCACAATAGAGCGACTTTCCTGCCCCTATGGCCTTCAGCACACCGAACTTCCTCATGTTGGTCGTTTGAGCATCGAAGTAGATCTGATTATAGGGATCGGACAAGCATGAATCCAGATCCGTTGTGTATCGTTTCAAGCCGTATTGATTCGCGAGTGCGCGAAGCTTCTCCTCATTACGCCCGACGAGAATCGGATCCGGCATAATGATATCGCCCTTCTTCGTCTTCACCCCTCCCTGTGACCGAATGGCCAATATCGATCGCACCAGATGTTGGCGTGTTCCCATCCGGCCTGTCACACCATTCATGATAATTCCGACATTCATCGTATAAGTTTTCTCCGTGCGTTAATACTCGGCGGCGGTTTCTGTGCTGGCGCGCTAGTGTGAGTCCGGCTTCATTGTCGTTTGCGGAAAGGCCCCGGCCGGAAGCGAAGGGACATCGACACCAGCCTTGGGCAGGGTCCCTTCCAATTCCTGTCTCCAGTGAGCCACGTCGCCGGCCGGACCGTAACAATAGATCATCTTCATCGGTTTGTCGCCGGTATTGGTCAGTTGGTGAAAGATTCCACCCGGTATAAACACAGCCTGTCCCGTCAGAACATGAGCGCGCTCTTCACCGAGGCACATCTCGCCGGCGCCTTCGATGACGAAATAGACTTCTTCCTGCATCTGATTGTGCCAGGGAACCTGCCCTCCGTTTGGTTCCAGAGTGACGAATCCCATCGAGAAATTTCTTGCCTGTATCGGCGAGGCGCCTCCGACAAGGTTCTGAGTCCTTCTTCTTGCCGGATACGTTCTTCCCTGAATGTCTTTCAGATCGGCGATAATCATGGAGCATCCCTCTGAAGTGGCACTTCTTCAATCATTCGAGCACGACGGGGAAAAGGCAGAATATGCTGGCATCGATGCGGGAAATCACGAACAATCAGGTTCCAAATCTAAGCTACTGCAGAAAGCAGAGAAAGGCAAATGGCCTGGAATGAATTGGGAGTCGCGCGACGGAAACTGGTGTCGCACTTCGATTGTGCGCGGCGTCGGTACGCATTTGACCCGGGGCTCGTCGGTTCATATATGAAACGATGTTTAAGAAATGCGACCTGCAAAGGT
>DOWV01000349.1:4397-6865 GCA_003519375.1 Bacteroidota bacterium | reverse complement strand
GCGATCAGCATTCAGCCATCAGCAGTCGGCTAACAGCCACAAACCAGCAGCTAAACGCTCACGTCATTCATACCTGGGCGCCTCCACACCGCGGGCGGGGTCTTCGCGTTGCACAATTATTCATAGCGCAATGCTTCGACCGGATTTGCTCTCGCAGCTTTCACAGCCTGGTATCCAATCGTGACCAACACGATGCACACCGCAGCAAGCAGCGACAGGATCACAACAACTCCGTCGACACTGACTCTGTATGCATAGTTTTGAAGCCAGCCATCCAGAACGTAGACGGTTATCGGTATCGCGATGATTGTCGAGATCAGGATCAGAGCGATAAATTCTCGCGATACGAGAAAGAAGATAGTGCCCGCCGAGGCTCCCATTACCTTCCGTATCCCTATTTCCTTGACTCTCGTTTGAATCACAAAAATAGACATACCGAACAGGCCCAAACAGGCGATGAAGATAGCCAGCGCGGTGAAGTACCCGATCATCCTGGCGAACCGGTAGTCATTGGCGTACATATCATCCAACCGGTCGTCGAAGAACTGGTGATCCATCGGTTGCCCGTTATTGAACGACGTCGATGTTTTTTGTATGAAAGCGATTGTCTGGGGGAGGTCGGCGTCGTGCCGCACCCGTATGGCGATCTCGCCGAGATACTTCGTATCGCACCTCAGCACCACAGGGGCGATCGGTTCGCGCAGCGAGCGCACATTGAAATCCCTCACAATTCCAAGTATGCGCGCGTCCTGGATCTTCTCCTGCGAAGGATCTTTGATGCCGAACGCTTTCAGCGCTGCCTCGTTCAGGATCATCGCATGCTCGGACTCTTCCGGTGTCGCTTCGGCAAAACTCTTGCCGGAGACCATCTGCATTTTCATCGTCTCGATGAATTCACGGTCGACAGACAGAACCTGATACCGTATCTTCCTCGACGGATCTGACTTGTCGGGAAGTGCACTGAAGCTTCCACCCTCCGTACCGGGCAGAGTCGCCGCCCCCGAAACTCCAAGTATGGCAGGATGAGTCATGAGCTCAGCCTTCACGGCGTCGAACTTCGTGCTGACACCGCTCATGATGGTCGAGAGGTTTCTGGCCGAGAGGACCACCAGATCAGCTTTGTCATAACCCATATCCTTGCTGTGGAAATAACGGACCTGTTTGGTGATCGTGATAGAGGCCGTGATCAAACCGATAAAGATCACCATCTGGACGGCTATCATGATTCTTCGCAGCGTAGCCTTGGAGGCCCCTGTGCCCAGCGTATTGCGCAGAATCTCCATTGGGCGCAAACCCGAGAGATAGAATGAGACATAGCTTCCAGACAGGATCCCGGCCAGGATTGTGATCCCGGAAAAGAGGAATATGTGATTCAGCTCATGCAGAAACGTCCCGGGGATCCTCTTTCCGAGCAGCTGGCTCAGAGAAGGGAGGAACAGCTCGACGAGGAAGATCGCGACGGGGAGCGAGAGGACCGAAACCATCACAGATTCCATCATGATCTGCCGCATGAGATCGAATCTCGAGGCCCCTACCACTTTCCTCACAGCGATCTCCTTCGTCCGAACGCTCGCCCTTCCCGTATTGAGGATGACAAAGTTGATGCAGGCGATAAGAAGAATCAGGATTCCGATCGTCGAGTACACATAGACATTCGTTATGTCGCCACTTGGAAAGACATTGTTGACGAATCCGGATGAGTTGAAATAGAGGTCTTTCAGCGGGAAAAGATGGTATTGTACCTTCCGGATTGGGTCTGAGTGGCTCTTGGTGAACGCGGCCATTTTGCTCTCTATCTGCTCGGGAGTGACCGAAGGCGAGAGGAGCACATAGGCGGGCATGAATTGGAGATTCCAGGAGTCCAGAGGATTCTTCTCCATCTTGCCCCAGAGCGCGCTCAACCACTTTTCCCCGATGGATAACGGCACAATGATCTCCGCCCTCAGTGTCGTCGTCCGGGGCATATCCTTCATGACGGCGGCGATTTTCAGGCTGTACGATTCCCCGATCCAATTGATGGTTATGACCTCTCCCACAGGGTTTGCGTCGCCGAAAATCCTCTGTGCGGTTTCGTGACTGATAACGGCAAAGTCCCTTGCCTGCGCCAGACCTTCCACGCTCCCCGACTCCAGCGGCAACGTAAGGATCTGGAAAATGGAGAGATCAGCGGAGAGACAATAGGCTCTGTCGAAGCTCTTGTCCTTGTATTTCACCGGGCAGTTTCCCCTCATGAATCGAGCGAACTGTTGGACCTCGGGATATTCGTCTTTGAGCGTGGGACCAAGGAGATACGGAGTGGATGGCTGGGTCCATTTGAGGTCGGGCTGTTCCGTCGTCGCAAGATAGATGTTGTCGAGTTTCTCGTTATGACGGTCAACGCTCAACTCGTTCAACGAATAGAGGATGATGATGAAACTTGATGCCAGGCCGATGGAAAGTCCCGCGATGTTAATCGCCGTATACCCCTT
>DOWV01000349.1:0-4124 GCA_003519375.1 Bacteroidota bacterium | reverse complement strand
CGGCACTACTCGTAACGCAGGGCCTCAACCGGATTCGCGCGTGCTGCTTTGAATGCCTGTGCGCTCACGGTTCCGAATGCAATGAGCATCGAAATACCTCCTATCGCCGCAAACATCCACCATCCCAAATCGACCCGATAGGCAAAGTCTTCAAGCCAACTCTGCATAACGAGGTAGGCGATCGGCCATGCGATGAGATTCGAGATCGCGACCAACTTCAGAAACTCACCCGAGAACATGGTGACAATCTCGGTATTCGAGGCGCCGAGCACCTTTCTGACCCCGATCTCCTTCGTACGCCTTTCCGCAGTGTAGGAGGCCAAGCCAAAAAGACCCAGGCACGCGATGAAGATAGCGAGCGCCGCAAACGCGTTAAATATCTGCCCGAGACGCTCTTCACTCCGGTACAGCGCATCATACTCGTCGTTCAGGAAGGAGAATTCGAATGGCCAGTCGGGTACGATCTTTTGCCAGGACTTCCGGATCATCTCTAACGTCTCATCACGGCTGGAAAGATTGATCCTCACGAGCAATGACCGGAACGCGTCCGGATAGATCGCCAGAACAGTCGGTTGGGTCGGTTGATGAAGAGATGCAGTATGGAAATCTCTCATAACGCCGATGACTTTCCTTTTCCCAAATGCTTTGACGACCTTTCCTATCGGCTCTTCTGTGCCGAGAAGGCGGGCGTATGATTCATTGATGATCGCACCTTCCGAAGAATCGGTCGAAGTCTGCGTTGAAAAATTCCTCCCCCGCGTCATCTTTATCCCCAGTGTCGGGATGAAATCTGCGTCAACCGGAAACCAGTTGACTTCAACCTTTTGATTTTCAACATCCTGGGGGAACGACATTGCTCCCCTCATAGGAGAACCCGAGGATGCTGCAACACTCGAGACGCCCGGCACGTCAGCCAGTTCCTGCTTGAAAGCCTTGTATTTCGCTCTGGCCGCCTTGAGCGGGATGTTGATCACCTGCTCCTTGTCGAAGCCCAGATCTGCGTTCTGCATGAAGATGAGCTGGCGTTGGATCACCAGGGCACTGAAGAGAATTGCCACTGTGATTCCAAACTGGGCTACAACCAGGCTCGGCCTGAGCCACGCCTGCCAAGACCTGCCGGCACTCGAAAACCCCTTGAGCGCGTTCACGGGTCTGAATGCGGACAGAAACAATGCCGGGACAATCCCGGAGAGGAGTCCAATCAAGAGCGTCAGGGCCGCCAAGAGCATGACTGTCCAGGGAGTGGACATCAAGTCCGTCTGCAAATGCTTGCCCAGCAAGTTGTTGAAAACGGGAAGCGCGAGTTCGGTGAGAACAATTGCAATGAGTACTGCAAGGACGGAGACAAGCATTGATTCGCACAAGAACTGCCACACCAGCTGCTTCCGATCGGCCCCCAACACTTTGCGCACACCGACCTCCCGGGCTCTTTGTGCTGTTCGTGCGGTGATCATATTGACATAGTTCGTTACAGCAATCAGAAGAATTAAGAAGGCGATCGCCGAGAAGACATACAATCTCCTCCAATCTCCCTTCGCAACATCGGCGAACGCTTCGGAGTGAAGATAGATTCCCGTGAGCGGCTCGATTCTAAGGCGTAAGCCTGAAAACCACCACCGGGCCCGGACATAGCGTTCGTAGACATTTTGAAGCCGGTCATTTTCGTCAGCTACGGAAATTCCCGCTGGCATCAGCAGAAACGTGTACCCCTGCGTATCCCACGGCTTCTTGTCCAGGTCTCCCATCGTGTTCATCGACGCAAGGAACTCGAACTGGAGATGTGAATTCGGGGGAGGATCCGCCAGGATTCCGGTGACCGTCAGGTCGAATTTGTTTTCGTAGTTCAGTCGGCGCCCTATTGGGTTTTCATCGCCGAAGTACTTCTTTGCCGCTCCCTCTGTAAGGATCACCGAATTTGGATCCCTCAAAGCTGTAGAGCTGTTCCCGCTCTTCAAAAAGAAGGAAAACGTATTGAACATCGACTGGTCGGTGAAAAAGAAGTTGTCTTCCAGAAACCGCACGTCGGGACGATCGATGCGGCTGACGACTCGTCCTTTCCCCCCGTCAAGGAACCTCACCGACTGCCGGATTTCCGGCATGTAGAATTGAAGCGCCGGTCCCAGGAGCGCAGGTGTTCGGGCGTATCCATCTTTGTGTCGGCCTGTGGTGTCCCAGACGGTTACGCGGTAGACATTGTCGGCGTTCTTGTGAAATCTGTCGTATGAGAGCTCGTTCTGAACGTAAGTCAAGAACAAGAGGCAGCACATGACACCGACGCTCAACCCGAGCATGGTAATCACTGAGTAGAGCTTGTATCTCAGCAGATTACGCAGAGCGATGTGAAAGTAATTTCTGAACATTGCCTACCTCCTTGAACTTCGCGCCCCTCAACGATCTGGATTCAGCATTGAGCGATCGGCAGCTTACCAGGAGTGAGCGATCCGGGCGAGTCGAGGAGCCGCCATTCAGTTCCAGCGGATTTCTGACCGCTGAGAGCTGATCGCTTTCTTCACTCATATCTCAATGCCTCGACTGGATTTGCGCGCACAGCCCTGAGGATCTGCCCGACGATGGCAATGAATGCGATAAGCATCGCACCCATACCCGCCGCCAGGAAAATCCAGGGAGTCAGAGTGACGCGGTATGCATAATTCTCCAGGTACTTCAACGCGGCGAAATACGCCGCGGGCCATGCAAGCACGTTCGCGACCAAGACCAGTTTAAGGAAATCCGAAGAGACGAGTGTGACAACACCTGTCGCCGAGGCCCCCAGGACCTTCCTGATCCCGATTTCTTTTGTTCTATTTGAGACGGCCAGCGTCGCGAGGCCAAAGAGGCCGAGAGAAGCAAGGAACACGGCGAAGAACGTGGAGTACGACATGATCCGGGCCCACTTCATCTCCGCTTCATAGAGTTTTTGAAAATCTTCGTCCATAAACGTCAGTTGGAAGGGGGTATTGGGACTGAGCTCTTTCCACGCCTGGCGGAGATACTCAACGGTCTGCGGAAGTTTTGATGGCGCTATCCTTATCAGAATATCGTCAAGTGGCCAATCCGTCCTCATGAACATGATCGCCGGACGGACCTCCTCGCGGAACGATCGGAAATGGAAATCCTTCACTACTCCGATGACATTCAGCTGCGCCAGCATTTCATCGTCGGCTCCGACAAGCCGTTTTCCGAGCGCAGGCCTGGTCCATCCCACACTGCGCAGAAACGCTTCATTCACGATCATCGCATGATCGCGGTCGTCGGCGCTTCCCTTTACGAAGTTTCTCCCCTCGATGAGCAGTATCTGAAGCGTCTCGAGATACTTCTCGTCGATCCGGTAGACGAATGAACTCTTCTGTTCCCCGTTATACAGGAATCCGCTGATGTCGTAACCGTGCGTAAATGCCCCGCTCGTCGCCGACACTGACAGGATATCTGGATTCTCCTTGACGCGCGTCTGCAACCGCTCCGAGACGCGCTCCGCGTCCAGCTTGTCTGCGAATGTCGGCAGAATTGCCACCTGCTGAGCGTGAAATCCGAGATTCGAGGTGATCATGAAGTTGATCTGGTCCGAGAGGACCAGAGCGGCGCAGATCAGGAATATCGAAAGTCCGAACTGGAACACAACAAGCACCTTCGTAAACAGGGTCTTCCCGCCGATCCGGAATTTTCCCTTCAGGACTTCGACGGGCTCGAACTTCGACAACACCAGGGCAGGGTATATGCCTGCGGCGACGCTGATCAGGAGGAGGAGCCCGCCCAAACCGCCGACGAGGCCGATGTCGGTCAACGAGAGAGAGAGCTGTTTTCCAACCAACTGGCAAAACGTAGGCAGGAAGAGCTCCGCGAGGACGATTCCCAATCCCATTGCAAGCGTCGCCAGCACAAATGCCTCACCCCAGAATTGGCTCATAAGCTGGGACCGGTACGCACCCAGCACTTTCCGCATCCCGACTTCCCTGGCCCGATTGGCCGACCTTCCAATGGCGAGTGTGACAAAATTGATGCACGCGATCGTCATGACGAGGACGGCTACGCCAGCGAGAATCAGGGAATACGATGGATTCCCAACCTCTTCCGGCGACGAGCCGACCTTTGTGTCCATGTGGACGCTCACAAGCGGCTGAAATTCG
>DOWV01000395.1:6256-10439 GCA_003519375.1 Bacteroidota bacterium | reverse complement strand
GGCCCGCCGCTGTTGTTCCCGATCATCCCTCCGATCAGGCAGACGTTGCCGCTGCTCGGATCGGGCCCGAACTTTCTTCCTCTCGGCTTGAGCGATTCCTGGAGCTGGTTCAGTACGACGCTGACTCCGCACTGCACATGTTCGTCGTCGAGCGGCTCGATGCGCTTGAAGTGATGAGACATGTCCAGGATCACTGCGCGGCCCACGGCGTTTCCCGACAAGCTCGATCCGGCGCCCCGGGGCAGAACCGGGACATGATGCGTCGAGCAGATTTTCACCGTCGTTGTGATATCCTCGACGCAATCCGGGATTACGACGGCCAGGGGGATGATGTCATAGAAGCAAGCTGCGTTCCGGTACAGGTTCAGCGTAATATCGTCCCACCGGATTTTCGACCCCAGCGCAGCTCCCAGTTCAGTGCGCCAGAGGGGAACAGAAACCGATTCGGGCCGGTCGTGATTATGATCTTTGTCTCTCTTCATCTGCCTGATGTTTCCGTTCCTTATTCGATTGACCTCGTGTGTCCGATCGCGGATCGGACGCTACGCCCCCCCCGCACAAATCAAGAATACCTTGTCGTCCGATCAAGGATGGGACTCTACGTCCACGCACAATCACCCCATCACTCCACTACTCCGTCACTCCACTACTTCATTACTCCACTACTCCACCACATTCCCTACTTCCCTTTACTTTCCGCCGACAGCGTTTCTCCTGTAATCAACTCGATCCTAACGGGGATGTCGCGGGCTACGGCCTCGCCCTTCATCGCCTTGTAAGCGGATTCAACCGCGCGCCTTCCCATTTCCTCCGGATTTTGCGCTATGGAAGCTCTCATGTCGCCTTTGCGAATCGCCATACGAGCGTCGTCGACAGCGTCAAAGCCCACAACGATGATTTCATGCTTTCCCTTGGCAGCGGCGATCGCCTCAAGAGCTCCAAGCGCCATCATATCGTTGCAGGCGAACAACGCCTGGACCTCGGGATGTGCCTGGAGAATATTCTGGAACACGCTGAAACCCTGGTCTCTTTCCCAGTTTGCCGTTTGAGAGGCGATGATCTTCATTTCTTTCAACTGGTCGAGTGCCAGGTGAAATCCCCGGAGCCGATCGTCACCCGTCTCATGCCCGGGAATTCCCTCCAGGACGGCGACATTACCTTTCCCGCCCAATTGAGCCACTATGAATTCACCGGCGATTCGCCCGCCTTCTTTGTTGTCCGAGCCGATGAACGTGAGCGTGGATGCGCCTGCCTCGGCGAGCACTTTCTCGTCCACTCTCGTGTCGACAATAAGCACCGGGATGTTTGCATCATTCGCCTTCCTGATTGCCGGCACGATCTCCCTTGATCCGCTCGGCGTAATGCAGATGGCCGAAACTCGCCGCTGGATCAGATTCTCCACAATTTGCATCTGCTTTTCGACGTCGACCTCGCGTTCGGCTGCCTGCACCATGAGCTCAACTCCAAGCTCCCTGGCGGCCGACTCGGCACCTTTTTGCATGTCGATGAAGAAGGGATTGTTGAGCGTCTTCATGACAAAGGCTATCGTCGGCTTGCCGGCCTGTTCTGTCTTCCGGCAACCGGGAAGAACGACGAGAAGAATCAAGAGAGCGGTGCGTATCCATGCACGAATCATTTGAAGAGCCCTTTTCCGAAGAGAGGTTTTCTGTCTTTTCGCAGCGCCATATCAATGAGCACCGCGAGAATAATCACTGAGCCGATAATGATCTGCTGCGTGAACGAAGAGATGCCGAGGAGATTGAGACCGTTTCTGAGAATCCCCATGATGAATGCGCCGATGAGTGTGCCGGAGATCTTCCCTTCGCCGCCAATCAAGCTTGTTCCGCCGATAACCACCGCAGCGATCGCATCAAGTTCATACATGATGCCGGCGATCGGCTGCGCGGAATTCAACCGTGCGGTCAGAACCACGGCGGCCAGCCCGCTCAGAAGCCCACACATGCCGTACACAACCGTCTTTATGAGCTTCGTGTTGATGCCCGAGAGATTTGCCGCTTCCTCGTTCCCGCCAATAGCATACGCGTAGCGGCCCAGTTTTGTCCTGTTGAGCACCACATATGCAACAACGTAGAGGAGCCCCATGAGAATTACGGGGACGGGTATGGAGAGAACCTCGCCTGTCGCAATGAACCTGAATCCCGCATCGAATCCGGAAATAGGCCTTCCATCAGAATAGAAAAGGGCCGTTCCGCGCGCCACGCTCATCATTCCGAGGGTCGCAATGAACGGGGGGAGCTTGCCGTAACTGATCAGCGAACCGTTCACAAGCCCGCAAACTGTTCCAACCGTCAGGCCTGCAACTATCGCAACCGGTTCCGAGTGCCCGCCTTGGAGCAAATCGGCGAGGACGATGCCGGAAAGCGCAACGATTGATCCGACGGAGAGATCAATTCCGGCGGTGATAATAACGAATGTCATGCCGACGGCGATGATGGCGTTGATGGACGTCTGCTCGGCAATGTTCATCAGGTTGGAAACCGACAGGAAATACGGACTCAGAATCCAGAATATGACCATGACAGCGAACAAGCCGATGAGGGTGCCAAATTGCCTGCTGTTCTGCCAGAGCACTTCTCTTGAGATCACGCGCAGCCTCTGTTCTCGTTTGTCCTTCGTTGTAGAGCAGTGCGATTGGGAGTCAAGCCCCCAGCGCATATCGCATGATGGTTTCTTGGGTAGCCTCACCTGCGCCAAGCTCTGCGGCAATCTCATGGTGCCTCAGGACGAGGACCCGGTCGCTCATCCCGAGGATTTCCGGAAGCTCGGACGAGATCATGATGATGGCGACGCCGCGGGCGGTGAGCTGATTCATCAATTGGTAGATTTCCACTTTGCTCCCGACGTCGATGCCCCTCGTCGGCTCGTCGAAGATAAAGATATCCGCTTTGCTTGAAAGCCATTTCGCCAGCACGACTTTCTGCTGATTCCCTCCGCTGAGGTGCATCGCGTGCTGGTGGAGATGAGGAGTTCTGATCCTCAGATCCCGGACGTATCCATCTGCTTCCTGCTCCTCTTTGTGAAAATCCACAAATCCGAGCCGCGAGAAGGAATCGAGGCTGGAGAGTGTGATGTTCTCTTTTACTGAAAGACACAGGACCAGTCCCTGGGATTTTCGATCTTCCGTGAGGAATCCGAGCCGCAGGTTGATTGCTGCCCGCGGAGAAGAGATCTTCTGTCGTTTCCCCTGTACATAGATGGTGCCTGAGTCGATCGGGTCGACACCGAAAATCGCGCGCGCCAACTCCGTTCGCCCGGAACCAAGCAATCCGGATATGCCGAGGATTTCTCCGGCGCTGAGGGTGAAACTGACATCAGTGAACGCACCCTTCCGGCACAGTTTTTCGACTCGAAGTACTTCATTCCCCGGGGGCGTGCGTTGCCGCGGGTACTGATCCGCCAACTCGCGGTCAACCATCATTCGTATGAGTTCCGCTCTCGATGTTTCAGGGATGTTCTTTGTACCAACGACTTTTCCGTCTCGCAGCACCGTCACGCGGTCGCCGATCTCAAAGATCTCTTCAAGACGATGGGAGATGTAAATGACAGAAACGCCCTTCGCCTTCAGTTTACGGATGGCGGTGAAGAGTTGTTGGATCTCTGAATCCGAAAGCGCGGAGGTCGGCTCATCCATCACAAGAATCTTCGCGTCGAGCGAGAGGGCCTTGGCAACCTCGATCATTTGTTGCTGGGCGATCCCAAAGTGCTTCACCGGCTTGGTGCAGTCCAGCGTGACGCCGAGATCGGAGAGGATCTGAACCGTTGACGCTTGAAGCAGCGCCGAGTCGATGAATCCGAGCGAATCTGTTTTCTCCCTGCCCAGAAAAACGTTTTCCGCGGCGGTAAGGGAAGGGATGAGGTGCAGTTCCTGGTAAATGACGCCGATACCGAGGTCCTGCGAGTGTTTTGGTGACGCAAGGTGAGTTTTATTGCCAAAGAGCAGAATGTCGCCGCCTGTCGCCTGATGAGCCCCGGTCAGGATTTTGATGAGGGTTGACTTCCCGGCGCCGTTTTCTCCGAGCAGGACATGGACTTCTCCCTGCCGCAGCTCGAAATTCACGTCGTCAAGCGCGAGGACTCCGGGGTACTCTTTCCGGATCTTCTGCATCTTGAGGATGACTCCGGAGGACTGTGCCGGTGCCGATCCCGAAGGAGACGCCGCGGC
>DOWV01000395.1:4131-6009 GCA_003519375.1 Bacteroidota bacterium | reverse complement strand
GCCGCGGAATCAGGATCCGGCATTGGTAAGATCTCTGCGGAAACGAAGCCGGAATAGTCGATTTCTTCGAGAGTCGTAAGGACCGACCGAAAATCGATGTGGCCGGCTCCCGGATACCAACGATTTGAATCTGCCACATGAAAATGAAACAAGCTTTTTCGGGCCAGTCGAATGCTTTCGGCCAGGCTGCGCTCTTCGATGTTCATGTGAAAAGTATCGAGAAGAAGCCCGACATTGTCTCTTCCGACCCGGTCGATAAACCGGAGCCCGCTCTCTACATCATTCAGCAGATCGGTTTCGTAGCGATTGATCGGCTCAATGGCGAACCGCACCGCGGGGGACGATGAGGCGCACTGTTGAAGCGCTTCGAGCAGGTACGACTCGACCGTCTCGCGGCTGAGGTCCGTGTGCTTCTTGCCACGAATCAGTCCGATGATGACGAGAGCGTTCAGCTCTTGGGCGATGCGGGCATGCGACTTGATGCGCTCGATTGCGCGTTCCCTTATGTCGTTGTTCGGATCGGTGAAGGAGAGGTGCTCTTCGACGTACGCCTGCCCGGTCCCAATGGCGGGAACGGGCAGGTGGTGTTTTTCCAGCGTTGACCGGAGAAACGGCATATCCAGCTGATCCGGTTCACGAACAGCCAACTCCACGCCGTCAAAGCCAAGCTTCCGGATCTTCGCGATATTCTCGGCAAGGTTTCCCTTGTACGCGAGCGCCGAGAAGCTGGACGGCTGGGTTGAAAGTACAATGCTGAATTTCATCCGTTTACAGCCCCATTTTCCTGATGGCGTAGATTGGACGCCAACCGGGTGTGAAGGGCTCTTTCAAGTACGGTATCATTTCCTCTTCCGTTCGCATCGTCGTCTTCTCGATTGGCGGCAATTTGCCTGCGGGGAAGGCTTCGTGCAGTTCGTCGTGAACAAGCGTCAGATATGAAAGAATCGCCGCGATTGTTCTTTTTGCTTTTTGAGCTGTTCCGATTGTCGGTCGGCCGACCACACCTTCCGGGACCGAACCCATCTCTGTCGGGAAATGTCCCTGGCCTTCCGACCAACGGGAGGGACGGCCGAATGGATCCACAGCCTTGTCAAAATGCCCTTCGGGAAGGTATGGTTTGACTGTGGTTTCCTGTGCGTGCTGCATTTCTACGTACTCTTTCGCGAGAAGAAGCATGACCGAAGTCTCCGCTTCGTCGGCGTGGACGAAATCGTCGTCCCAGTCGCCGCCGCGTGATTTGGTCCGGAAGAACTCCCGTACCGCACGGTGCCAGTCCATTGTCCTGAAAATTCCGGGCAAATTCCAGGTCTTCTGAAGTTCCTGGATAGCCGCCTCGAGCAGCCATGAGTGGCCGTGGTTATTGACGAGGACGATCTTTCTGAAGCCGTCATTCCAGAAGCCGACCATGACGTCGATCAGCATTCTCTTCAGGACTTCGTCTTCGAGGTGGATTGTTCCCGGCATGCCGACATGATGATGCGGATGGCCGCCGAAGTTCAACGGTGTCCAGGTGAGGTTGACGGGAGCGCCTTTCTTTGCCGTGAACCGCCGAACACCCTCGAGAATCTGCGTCACCATGAAGGTATCGAGCGCTGTCACCGTGTGAAGGCCGTGGAGCTCCGTGCAGCCGATGGGAATAAACAGGATGTCGTTCTTCTTCCTGTTTTCGATGACATGCTTCCGTATTGTTGTCTGTATGTACGTCCCCGGCTTTCCGAGCTCGGATGGAGTGGGGATTTCGTACTCGGCAAGGATTTGATCGATTTCCTTGTCGCTTGCGTCCCAGATCTTCTTTTTCAATCTGCCGACGCTCGTGTCTTCGAAGGAGATATCTCCCCGATTTGCCTTAATCCAGTTTGCCATTGTCTTGCTCCTCGT
>DOWV01000395.1:3232-3840 GCA_003519375.1 Bacteroidota bacterium | reverse complement strand
ATGCAGCTGATAACGTTCGGGAACACGCCCTGACCGGAGTGTCCCTGTGACCCGACGACGTTGGCGCGCCGGACCTGAAGGACTTCCCCGTTCAGCGGAATTCTGTCGTCAGCGCGTGCGACGACCACGACGGTTGTATTGATTGCGCGCCCTTCCCAGATGATCCGTTCAACATCAGGCCACACGACGCTCGGTAATCCCGTGGCTTCGAGGATGATCTTTGCACCGTGTCCGTGCGTGATGTCGAGTACCGCATCGGCGACGTTCTCCGTTTTCGGATCAATGGCGTGCGTTGCTCCGATGGAGAGCGCCATTTTTCGCCGTGCTGCGGACGGCTCGGAAAGAATCACCGCATTGGCTCCCGCGCGCCTCAGGATCGCGCACGCGGCAGCGCCGACCGGACCTGCGCCCAGAATAACAACGTTCTCGCCGGGCTGGATTCCGCCCCCTCTGGTAATGACGGCTGTGTAGGCGACGGAGGACGGTTCGACAAGGCTTCCGAGGAGCCACATGTTGTCATCGCCGAAAGGCTTGCGAAAATCTTCGATGCTCCAAAGGTATCGTGCGTCGACAACAATGTACTTCGCATAGGCACCATCGATGGAGAA
>DOWV01000395.1:1280-2999 GCA_003519375.1 Bacteroidota bacterium | reverse complement strand
ACGTCGCTCCCGCAGATTCCGCATGCTTTTACTTCAAGCAGCACCTCTGTCGGTCCCGGTTCGCGAACTTCTTTGTCGACAATCTTCACTTTCGGATGGCGCCATACCCGGCTGCCGAGGTAGGTCAGCTTTTTGTCAATGTCCTTCTTCCCGAGCACAAATCCCGGCCTCGGGTCCCAATCGGCGTACAACGATACCGTTCTCATAGCTGCTCCTGTCAGGTAATGTTCAGGTGATAGTTGAATCAAAAGTCTTTGACGTTGACCGGCTTCGACTGATGGAGCGATGCCGTCGCGGCCACTGCGACCTGGAGACCGATGATGCCGTCACTAATCTTGATCATGGGTTCGAGGCCTTTCGTCAGGTTATTCAGATAATCGTTGAGCTGGCTGACGTACGCATCGCGGAACCGTTGTGGAAAGTACGGTACCACGTCGTGCGTCACGCCATCCTTCGTTAGCACGAGCACCGGGGTGTCGCGCAAATAGCCCGCCATGAGGGTCCCTTTTGTGCCGAGCACCTCGGCTCTGATGTCGTAACCGTAGATGCCGTTTCTGCTGATGTCGATCTCTCCCAGGCATCCCGTCTCGAACTTCATCGACATGATGACATTGTCGGTGTCGCCGGTAGGCTTCACTTCGGGGAATGCGAGCACGCCGCCGATGGAATAGACCGACGCGATTTCTCCCATGTACCAGCGTGCGATATCGATGTCGTGGATGGCCATATCGAGTATTTGCCCGCCGCTGTTCTTCGGAATGAGGTATTCCAGCGAGGGGAGGTAGGGATCTCGGGATGAGCCGCGAAACACGACCGGGGTACCGATTGTGCCGTCATCGATCTTATGTTTCGCAGCGGCAAATCCTTTGTCGAATCTTCTCATGTAGCCTTGCTGGTAGAACACTCCGGCCTTCTCGACGGCTGCCTTCATCGCCCGCGCGTGATCGAGCGTCAGCGCCATCGGCTTCTCGCAGAAGATCGACTTGCCTTTGGCCGCAGCATCGACGACGATCTCTTTGTGGTTGCCTGTCGTTGCGACGACGATGACCGCTGCAACATCCTTGTCGTCATTGATCTCCTGATGACTGAAGTAGTGCTTGGGGATGTCGAAGGTCTCTGCGCACTTCTTCGCCCGTTCGGGAATGATGTCGGCCACCGCGATGAGGTTCACACCCGCGACCTGCGTGGTTAGAAATTCGGCATACATAGTACCCAGTCGGCCGGCGCCAATGAGGCCGACGTTGATTTTTTTTCTCACGTCGCGTTCCTTCTTTTAAATGATGATACAGCATGAGTGAAAGGCAACGACACTCCACTTCTTCGTCCTGGCCGCGGGGCTACGGTTGCCGGTATAGCTCAATCTGGTCGCGGAGGATGTAGTTGCCCGAAAAATCCTTGTCCCTGTAGAATTCAACAATACCAACCTTCTTGTCCACATTCACTTTGAGAAACGTGCTCTTTCTCCACTCTGTGTTCTGCCAGAAGAGATTCGTATAACGAGCAATGCCTTTCGCGTCCTTCTGGCATTCACCATAGAACTCGGTGAGGCGCCGCAGTACCTGCTCTTCCGTAAGCTCCTTGTAGGTCTTCACGTTCTCAAGACCGAGGCTGAATACGAACTTCTTCATGTCTTTGTCATTTGCCTTGTAGAAGCCTGCGATAGCATTCTCGGCGTTTGATCCTTTCGCCAGCCCTTCTTTCACTGCAGCCGAGAGAGGG
>DOWV01000395.1:0-1101 GCA_003519375.1 Bacteroidota bacterium | reverse complement strand
CCGTTGATATTTGCATAGGAGGCGCAATGAGTATGTCCGCTGAAGTATGCCGCCACATGATACTTCACAAGGAGGCGGTGGAAGCGATTGGCATTGTCGGGGTACTTGTCGAGCGCGTCGCCGAGATGGCGGACGGTCCCGTTCTCCATGTCAAGAAAGGGATAGAGCGGCTCGTGTCCAAAGACAAGAACGCGCTTCTTCGTGTTCTGCCTCAGGTCGTTCTCCAGCCACGACAAGAGCTCGGGAACGACGTTTCCGTCAGCTCCTTTGTCGCTCTTCCCATCATAGTACACGTTCAGGATCACGAAATGAACCTCGTTCCAGTCGAAGGAGTACATCGTCTCCTCACAGCCTGCCGGACCTTTCCTTGCGACGTACGGTAGCGAGGATGAGCCGCGATTCACCGCACGCAGGTATTCCGTATTCGCTTCGACTTCGATATCGTGGTTGCCGATGACAGGATACCAGAGGTAGTCCTTTCCCAGCACTTTGGCGATGAGGTCGCGGGTTGCCGACGGAGGATCGAGATCGCCAACCACAACCATGAAGGATCCCTTGCCAACCTTGCTGATTGCTTCGTAGCCGCCGAGCGTGTACTCATGTGAGCGATACGCTTCCGTCGCGTGTTCACGCTGGTCGCTGGAGATGATAAAGGAGAATCCTTCAGTCGATCGTTGCGCCTGCGCGGGAGCTGCGAAGGCAAAGACGAAAAGTATCAGAATGAATCGACGACTTGCATTTTTCATGCCATGCTCCAAATTATCATTACACGATACCTGCTGCCCCATACTCTTTCTTTATGAACTCCTTGACGTCATCGACACTGCGCAGGAAAGGCCCTTCGGCCTCCATCTTCAGACTTGTTGTCGCTGCAGACCAGATGATGGCAACTTCCGGGGGCTCCGTTAATCTCTTCGTGATGTAGGATGCGATGCATGTGTCGCCGCGTCCGCTCCTGCCGATCAAGCTTTTGTTACGCCATGGAGCCTCATAGAATCTTCCCTCCGCCAGGACGAGAATTCCATCCTTATGGGTCAGGACTACTTCCCTTGGGCCCATCCGCGCGAGCACGGTTGCTGCTTTCTTGATGTCTGATTCTCC
>DOWV01000094.1:4943-6842 GCA_003519375.1 Bacteroidota bacterium | reverse complement strand
TCGTGCGTGGAAGAAGAAAACGCCATCAGCCAGAAGATTGCGATGGTCCATGTAAAAAACGATGGGAGTGATATCGCGAACGAGGTCGCAATGAGGGCAAGTCCAATAATGAACTGAAACAGAACAATCCACATCCTCTTCGTGGAGAACATATCGACGAAGGGGCTCCAGAGGGGCTTGATCACCCATGGGAGATACAGCAGGCTTGTATAGAGAGCGATATCGGTATTCGAGATGCCGAGCCGTTTGTACATGATGACCGACACCGTCTGGGCGACGACGTAGGGCACGCCCTGCGCGAAATAGAGACTGGGCACCCAGAGCCAGGGATTACGAAACGCGGGTTTGTTCGAGTCCATCCAAACTCCTTTACTAGTATTTGCACACTGAGAACACAGACGCTACAGATTGACACTGATAGGAAGATATTTAGTCACTGAAGATGACGGCAAGTCACTTTTGTCGATGTGCTCTTGTCGGCACACTGAAGACACAGAGGCTACTGACGAACACAAATAAAAAAATCTTAATCAGTGGAAATCTCGTCTCATCAGTGTTGTCTGTGTGCTAATCCTAGTACAGTCTCTGCAGACGGGCGCCGGAGAAGTAATGAAGGACGATTTCTTCGGCCTTCTTCCCCTTTGCCGCCATCACTGCCGCGCCGATCTGGCATAGTCCCACGCCGTGTCCCCAGCCGCCGCCGCGGAAGACAAATTTTGCCGGACGTCCGGTCTGATCTCTCTCGACGTCGACGACGAACGCGGAGCTGTAAAGATGACTTTTCGAAAGCCACCGGCGGATCTCCAGTTCTTTTCCGACCACAATCGTCTTCTTCGAGCCTTCAATCTTCAGTCGAAGAATCCGACCCGAGGGTCCGCGCAGGACCGGAGTGAGGTTCTGTATTTCGCCGAAATCGATTCCCGACTTCGAGAGAAGTATCTCTCTTAACTGCTGCGGTGAATATTCAATCCGCCACCGAAAAAAATCTGTGGTCTCCTGATCGAACGAAGGAAGTATCTGCTTCAGAATGGCAGGATCTTTAGTATTACAGTACACATCCGGCGAAGAGAGAATCCACGCGCGCGCCTCGTCCTCGCTCATGATCGGAGGATGAAGATGCTGCGAATCGGAAACCGAGCGCAGATACGGCACCGTCGTGTCCTCCCAGACATTCTCGAAGTTGTCCGTGAGCCCGCCGCACGCTTTGAAGAATCTGGCGTCGCAAATCTGCCCTGCATAGACCAGGAACGATCCCCGTGTATCTTCGATCGCCTTGCTTGCGGTGGGCGTGATGATCTTCGTGATGCCCTGGTACCGCTGGCAGTGGTCGTCGGCGCATACGTCGAAGAGAGAGTGGTCCTCCCGGTCGTACCACCGGACGAGTTCGTCCGCCGATTCTCTCGATCGCATCGCCGGCTCTCCGGCCGCGCTGACGCGCGCTTCCCGTTCGAGCATGGCAACGAGCCAGCTGCGCGACGTGATAGCATGGGCGCGAAGGAGCTCTTCGGGGGCTTCAGCGCTCATTTCCGAGGAGATCACACTTTTCAGGTACTCTTCCACTCCGATCTCATTGACCGCGGTAGTCGTGCCATCCGGCGCCGCGATGAGCTGGAGCGAGCCGGCAAAAGTCTGGTCTTCTTTTCTCTCCCAATGAAAGTGGATACCGATCGTCACATCCTTCAACGTAAATGTTGCACCGTCGAGGGGTCGACAGAGTATCTTCGCCGCCTTCATCACCTCGACGCCTTCGTTGTCAAACAGCACGAGGCGGCCGTCCTGCGTCCGGACCGTGAATGCGCCCTTCAGGCGAATCGTGGTGGGGAGTTCGAACGAACCGTTGAACGTCCCGTTGATTTCATTTTTTCTCTCGATGACGCCAACGCGAATTGTCGGTTCTCT
>DOWV01000094.1:0-4765 GCA_003519375.1 Bacteroidota bacterium | reverse complement strand
AATCTTGTCAATCATGGATTGCTGCGATTCCTCTTTGTCTTCGTGTGTTCTGCGTTCACGCAAGCGATTCGATCGCCCTGTCGACCATCGCCGACTCCAGACTCACTTCTTTGAAAATCGATTCCATGAGCAAGGCATCGACGCTGTTGAAGTCCTTCTCGAGCGGAGTGACAATGAGACCGCCGATATCGACAGCGGCCGGACTTATCAACACCTGTTCTCCGCCGACTTTGAAATAGACATCAGGACGGTGCTTGCTTCTAGGAAAGACAATGACTCTCCAGTCGCCTTCGTTGAAACCGCAAAGGATGTTCAGCATCGGTTCTTCCGCCGAACCGGTGACCGAGCGGAGCGCAGTAACCAAAGCCAGGAGCACCTGTTCGAGCACCGCACTCTGGGCTGATTCGAACACGATAGCCTGGCGGCCGAAGCGGGCGAGCGTAAAGACATCGACGCCGCGGACATTACGACGGTGTTGACGCCGGGCCTCTTCCTGCGCGGCTCTTTCTACAGGGATGGTTCCCCTGGGACACGCCTGAAAATGCATGTGATCGGGTGCGGAGGCTCCGCACTTCGGCCCGTTGTAGAAGAGCGTGAACCGCGAGCGGAAAGCTCGTGCCATTCCGAGCATTGTCCCGGCATACGCTTCGAACGACTGCGGGAGATGCCTGACATGGGAGACGGTGAAATGGTCGGTGAAGATGGGAACCGGATTGCAGAGCACGAGGAATTCGTCATTGTAGAGAATTCCTTTTTGCTGCGGAGGCAGGTGCTCGGCGCACAGGAAACACCGGCGCCCGCGAATCGACTGCGCATCGACCTTCGCTCCGGTGCTGACGATACGGCCGGGATTGAATTGCAGCCAGACGGGAAAGCCGTCGCACCGAAGCTCACGCGTGCGCACCGATGTCAGCGATGCGTACCCTGCCGCCAGCTGCGGCCAGCTCTTTCTCTGCTCATCGAGCAGCTCGAGGGCTAGCGATGCAAGCGAGCCGGTGCGAGAGGATGAGTCGTACCGGGCGAACGTCTTCGACTGAATCAACTGACTCCAGGTGTGTTCATCGGTGCGGGAACGAGCGGCCTCTCCCCCGCGGGTGACGGAAGCACTCACTTGATAGAATCGATCTTTACGAACCCAATGTAGTGATCGACCGTCGAGGCGCCCATGGTGAAGGGTTCCGTACGGACAATCTCGTACCCCATAGTCTTGTACCAATCGACGGCCTGTGTGTTCTGCACCATGACACCGATCCACAGACGGTCCAGGTGATACCCTCTTGCTTCTTCGGCCGCCCGTTTCATGAGCGCCCGCCCCAGTCCCTTGGTCTGGTACTGCGGCAGAACATACAGCGAGGAGACGTAGTAGCGATTCTCCTCCGGATCCCGCGCCGTTCGCATGAAGCCGACAATCTTCCCTTCATCCAAAACAACGAATCCGTCTGCCATGGGATTGTGGAACAGCGTCCGCAGAGAATCGAGGTCGTAATGCTCTGAAAAATATGCGCGGAGGTTCTCTTCAGGGATAAAAT
Organism: Bacteroidota bacterium; assembly: GCA_003519375.1. Lineage (GTDB taxonomy): Bacteria > Bacteroidota > Ignavibacteria > UBA10030 > UBA10030 > UBA9647. The sequence continues at coordinate 3,236 of DOWV01000094.1, read as the reverse complement.
GCGAATAGGAATCGAGCCATGTTTTCCAGAGAACATCCTGGATGAACGTCAGGTCATCGAGTGTCCAGCGGCGTACGAGATGAGACATAGGCTACTCCTTGTCATGGATAAGTTGACGGGCCATGATTTCGATCGTGCGGATCTTGTCTTTGTAAAAGTCATTCCGGTTTGCCTTGTCTATAGAGAGCGCAGCATCCGTATTCCCCTCCCACCGGCGGCAGAGATAGACGGGTTCGAATATCCTTCCGATCTGGTATTCACGGGAAAGACGCAACGCCACTGCATAGTCTTCTCCGTAGCTGACGTTCGGGATGCGTATCCGGCGAAGGAGCGCCGTGTTGAAGGCGCGCGGAGCCCCGAGTCCGTTAATCCTCAAGGCGTTGTTCCGCCCGTTCTCGGGAGTCCACTCGCGGTGATCGATTACCCCCGGGGGGAGCTCCTCGAGCTTCATGTTGACGAGCCTGTACGATCCGATGACCATGGCGTAGTCGCCGCTACGAAAGACGTCGACAATCTTCTGCACTGTCTCGGGGCCGCTGTAGATGTCATCGGAATCAAGCTGTATGGCGAACCGCCCGCAATGTTCCGAGAACACTCCTTCGTTCCAGCAGCCGCCAATGCCGAGATCGAGCCGCGAAGGAATGAGGTGCTTCACGTTCGGATTCTGCGCTGCAAGCCCGTCGAGGATCTCTGACGTGCCGTCCGTGGAGTGGTTGTCGATGACGATAAGGTTGAACGGACTGTCGAATTTCTGCTTCAGCACGCTCGAGACCGCATCGGCGATCGTGTTCGCGCGGTTCCGGACCGGGATAATGACGCTTGCCTCGACCGGAAATTTCTCGGCCGGCTCGGGCACTGGATTGAATTTTGGGGGGAGATATGCTCCGATGCGTTGCAGGTGCTGCGTCGCGACCGATTCCAGCTCCTTCTGATACGCCTGGTTGCGCGGATCGACGTAGTCGAACAACTTCTCACCCGTGGCGCGGAGATCGGACTCGACCTTCGTCGAAAGATATTCCTGTATATGGAAGACCCGACCGTGCACCGAAAGCTTCAGCCGAAGGTCGTAGAGGCCCGGACCCTCAGCCAGTGGACCGAACTCCCCAAGCACTTTCCGTACCGCCGCCATCGAGAAGAGAAGCAGCGGCCCGAACTCGAAGTTGTCACGGATGCTCCCCGGCTGATAGTCATTCACCGGATGTTCAGACCGCACGCCGGGCTTGATCTCGAAATAATCTGCATACGTCATTGCTGCGGAAGTCTGCGCGGCCACCGCGGCGAACCGCTCAAGAGCTGCTTGTCCGAGCTGGATCTCCTGCACTTCCGGAATGAACAGTAAGTATTCCGTGGAAATTCTGGAAAGGAGGTCGTTCAGCGTCCTGCCGGACGTCAGACTCGCGGCCATGACACCTTCACACTTTGGGTGGGCGACTTGGTACTGTCCTGCATGGAGCACGAAGATTTTCCGAACGAGAGGCGCCTCGGCGAACTGCCGGAGCGTTCTTTCAAAATGAGGTTGGTTCGAAAACGGGAGAGCGACGGAAATCAGACTCATGCGAGATCCTGTACCGATCGAATGGAGAGAAGCACCGCTCCGTACGCGGGCGGCGCTTTGGGAAGAACGATGTTCACCTGTGGCATGGAGAACGTGATTTTATGGACGAGGATTTTCTGATAGACGTTGTCGTTGGCGATCAGACTGCCGATAAACACCAACGGGATTTTTGACCTGGCGTGGGCCGATTCCTCGATCTTCCGGACGAGGACTCTGACATGTTCGGCGAGCTCAAAAGTCGCCTTGTTCAGAATTCTGCCGCATTCAATATCGCGTGCAACAGCGGCCTCAATGACGAGGGGCGCAATCGTAGCAACATCAAAATTTTCACGATAGACGGCATTGATAATCTTCTCCGCTGTTGAGAGCCCAAATTGTGAGGCGATGAGGCCGGTCAACGCTGTCGGCTTGCCCCGGCCATCCATATGCCGCGCAACGGCACTGAGGCCTTCCCGACCCAGTATCACGCCGCTCCCTTCATCTCCCACGATCCTTCCCCAGCCTCCGGCCCGATGAATTCCCTCTTTATAGTCTTTCGCCAGGGCGAACGAACCGGTGCCCGCAATCAGGATTATCCCGGCTTTTCCTTTGAATGCACCTTCGAGCGCTATCCGGCCGTCTGTATCGACACCGACACGGCTGATGGACAGGCGCCGCTTTTTTGCCTCGGCCGATACGGCGTACTTCACACGTTCTTTGTCACCTTCACGGCCGGCTCCTGCGAGTCCGGCGACGATCGCTGCGATTTCGTTCGTGCCGCAGCCAACTTTCTCTGTCAGTTTTTCAAGCAGGTCAACAATGACCACTGCGGTCTTTTCCGGTGTGACCACCTGGGGATTGCTGGCACCGCCCATTTCTTCCGCCAGAACCACTCCGTTCAGATCGCTCAACATGGCAGCCGTCTTCGTCGCGCCGCCGTCCATTCCAACTACGTACTGTCTTTTCGTCATCCGATACCCCCGCAGAAAGTAGCCATATTTGGAGGGAAAATCAAGAAAAGTGCAAGAGAGGGACACTTGAATTTCCAAGGAGTCCGTTCGCGATCCACCAACATCGCGTTGCCCTTTCGGAGATTGTTCGCTATACTTATCGCCCGTGACGCGAAGTGAGCGTTTCGAATTGTCCGGCACCTTTTTCCACGGTGATGAGCAGAAAACGGGATCTTATCGTCCTATTCCCGCATCTAAGAACCACGGCAACGTTTGATTCATCGCAGAAGCCGACCGTTTCTCACAACTTTTCGAAGGAGTTTTATGAAGAATCTCATCATCGTCCTGATGTTTGTTGTCACCGCTGTCTTCACGACAAGCGCACTCGCTCAACGGCAGGCGCCAAATGTCGTTTTCAAGACTGTCGATGGCAAGATGTACGATTTGAGCAAGCTCACAGGGAAGGTTGTCATCGTCAACTTCTGGGCGACGTGGTGCGGACCGTGCCGCAAAGAGATACCCGACTTCATCGAATTCTACAAGAACTATAAAGATAAGGGAGTCGAGATTCTGGGAGTTTCACTCGATCGTGAGGGCTGGGAGAAGGTCACACCGTTCCTGAAGCAAACTCCGATCAACTATCCCATCGTCCTCGGCAACGGCGAGATTGCGGGAAAGTTCAGCAAATTCAATGCAATCCCAACGACGTTCATTATAGATAAAAGCGGAAAGATCGTCGACGAGCACACTGG
>DOWV01000060.1:11026-22196 GCA_003519375.1 Bacteroidota bacterium | reverse complement strand
CTCAGAAAGCGAAGCGACAAGCGATCCAGGAAAAGTGTGGTACAATTTGTTCTATGCGAATGGGTCCGGAGTCTACCGGGATGAAGGATCGACCGACTACTATGCCTCTGTGGCATTGAACAGCGGGGCGGCTGAAGCCAAGAACAACCTCGACGGCGATCCGGTTTTTGTCAACGCGGCCACAGGCAACTATCATGTACAATCAGGTTCGCCCGCAATCGATGCTGGTGATCCGGCATCGGATTACAGCCTGGAACCTGCTCCCAACGGAAGCAGAATCGAGATAGGAGCGTATGGCAACACGTTGACCGCTACACAGAGCGGCGGTGGTCTGCCAACCTTGACGGATTATTATGTCAACGCTACGACGGGAAGCAATACAAGTGGTAGTGGCACACAGTCAAGTCCATGGAAAACGATCACGTATGCGCTTGGGCAGATCTCGGGATCAGGCCGCACACTCCACGTTGCCTCAGGGACGTACAATACAACTCTCGGAGAAACATTTCCAATCGCTGTCAAGAACGGTGTGTCGCTTGTTGGGGCGGGAATCGATGTAAGCATCGTCGACGCAGGAGGAACGAACATCGTGATGTGGTGCGCGGGTGTGGTAGATGCGACGACCCGGGTTGACGGGTTCACGATCAAAGGGGGGAGGGTGAGCTCGACCACCGATGTGGGAGGTGCCGGGATTTACATATCTGCGGGTTCGGCACTGACGATCACAAACAACAAGATCACAGAGAACACGAACTATGTGCGTGGGTTGGGTGGCGGCATCTATGTTTCGAGTTCTGCGCCGTCGATTCTGAATAACGTGATCACTGGCAACAGCCCGGGAACGTTTGGAGACGGGGCAGGAATATATGTTGCGAATGCTTCTCCGGTCATCAAGGGGAATAGCATCGTGAGCAACATCAGCTATGGTAGCGGCATCTACGTAACTGGATCTGTGAGCTCGCCGCGCATTCTCAACAATGTGATTGCGAAAAACAAGGAGGGCGGGATTGAGTGTGCTGGATCTTCGAAGGCAAGAATCATCAACAATACAATCTCTGACAACACCGGGACCGGGATAATCATCAACGACGCTCAGCCTGATACCGTACTAAACAACATCATCTCATTGAATACTGGCTACGGGATCTCAGAAAGCGAAGCGACAAGCGATCCAGGAAAAGTGTGGTACAATCTGTTCAATGCGAACGGCTCCGGAGTCTACCAGGATGAAGGATCGACGGACTACTACAGTTCGGCGACATTAAACGGCGGAGTCGCGGAGGCCAAGAACAACCTTGACGGCGACCCGATGTTCGTCAGTGTTACGACGGGAGATTATCACCTGCGATCAACATCTCCCGCAATTAACGCCGGCGATCTGGGAAGCCCGCTTGATGCCGACGGAACGCGTGCCGATATCGGGGCATACTATTATGCGATGAGTGTGTCAGTGCCTTCCGTACCTTCCCTCACCACCCCATCCGACGGCGCAGCTTTACAGGCGACTACATTGACACTGAGCTGGGGCAGTTCCACTGGTGCCACACAATACCATCTCCAGGTCTCAACATCCTCTGCATTTTCGAGTTTGGTCGTAAATGATTCTTCACTTTCCGGGACGTCCAAGTCGGTCGGCCCGCTGGTTAACAGTACGACATACTACTGGCGTGTGAGGGCTGGCAATTCGGGTGGTTGGAGTGCTTTCAGTGCAAGCTGGTCATTCACGACGATCGGTACGCTACCTTCGATTCCAACCCTCGTATCTCCGTCAAACGGCGCCAGCGGTGTGTCCATGAGTCCAACGCTCACGTGGAATTCGGACAGTGGGGCCGCTTCATACACGCTGCAAGTGTCTACGTCGGCGACATTTGCTACAAACATCATCGATCAAACCGGTCTCGCGGCAGCTTCGTTTACCGCCAGTGGCCTGGCAACAAACACGGTTTACTATTGGCGCGTCAACGCGACAAATCCCGCGGGGACGAGCGGGTGGTCGACAGCGTGGAGCTTCACGACATCGGCAAGTGCTCGCTTACCGGGTGAATACGCTACTGATGCCAGCACCGTCCTCCTTCTCCACATGAACGAAACCAGCGGCTCGGTGTTGAATGATGCGAGTACGTATAGCAGCAGCGGGCTTGCGATCGGAACGACTATCGTGGATGGGAGATTTGGGAAAACGAGGAGTTTCAATGGCGTATCGGAAAGGATATCTATTCCTAGCTCAACAGTTCTGAATGTATCTCCTAATTTGACTCTCGAAGCGTGGATAAAGATGGCCGCCTTTTCCGGCAACAACATGGTTTTAAGGAAAAATGGCCCGAATGAACAGAATGGATACTACCTCGGCTTTGCAGGTAGCGGCACCATCTTGCATATGGCCGTCAATACGAAGATGGGTTTGGGCACTAATACAACCATAAACCCTGCATTATTCCTTGATGGGAAATGGCATCACATCGCTGGGACCTATGATGGCAGCGCTGCAAGAGTCTACATAGATGGGGTGCTCATTGACCAAGACGTGTTTGGGGTGACCATTGGGACGAACTCGACCGACCCTGTTAGCATCGGAGCCAACGATGTGTATGGAGAATACTTGAATGGTCTCATCGATGAAGTCCGCATCTCCAACAAGGCCCGCGCGCCTGACGAATTCAATCTCCAGCTTCCGCCGACGACTCTGAAGACCACACCTTCGGGCACTACGATTAATCTGAGCTGGCAAAACGGAGGCGGCGCGGTCGGCTTGCTTCGCTACAAGATTTACCGCGGTGCGGATTCTACGAGTGTTTCTCTCATTGACTCCACCACTTCACTAATCTATTCTAGTGTGGGTCTTATTTCAGGGGCAAAGTACTTCTACCGCGTCAGCGCCGTCGACTCCACGGGGTTCGAAAGTGCGAAGAGCTACGCAGCCAGTGCACTCATCAGCTCTTCACTTGCAGTCACAACAACCGCAGCAACAAATATCACCGGAACGTCGGCAACTGTAAACGGTTCGGTCAATCCGGCTGGCTTGGCGACCACCATATGGTTCGAGTGGGGAGTTGATAGTCTGTTTAGAGCATACAGTAGCACACCATCTCAATCCATCGGCTCGGGAACAAGCGCGATCTCAGTGACGGCAAATCTCTCAGGTCTCAATCAGAACCGGAAGTACTACTATCGGGTGGTCGCACAAAACAGCGGGGGTACGTCGAGCGGGTCAGCCCTGAGTTTTACAACAACGCCTCCATTGCCGGCTGTGACAACCGCGTCAGCAAGTTCAATCACCACCAACTCCGCGGTGCTCAACGGCTCAGTGAATCCGAGCGGCGCTCTGACAGCAGCTTCTTTCGAATGGGGAACAATCAGCACACTTTCATCCGCTGCTTCAACGACTTCACGATCCATCGGCTCTGGCACAAACGATGTGGCCGTGGCAGACACCCTGTCGGGCCTGAATGCAAATACGACATACTACTATCGGGCAGTTGGTGTGAATGGTGCCGGTACACAGAAGGGTTCTATCGTGAGCTTCACAACAAAGGGAGCGGGAGTCGCGCCGACAGTCACAACCGGCTCTCCAATGAGCATTTCTACCACATCTGCAACGCTGACAGGCAGTGTGAACCCGAATGGCCTGAGCACATCGGTCGTCTTTCAATACGGGACATCAACCGGCTACGGGAACCAGGTTACGGCGACGCAAAGCCCTGTGAACGGAGCAAGCGCGGTCTCTGTCAGTGCTTTGCTGTCGGGGTTGTCGGCTGGAACTACGTATCATTATCGAGTCGTGGCAACAAACAGTGCCGGGACAGCCAACGGTGTGGACCAGACGTTTGTCTCGTATTCGACGTCGCTGACTGCATCAACGAGTGTCAGTTTCCCCGCGAAAGCAAAATCCTCGGATTACTCAGCGACTGACTACAAACTCGTTGGCTTGCCGGGTGCCAGTGACCTGGCTGTGAATTCAATCTTTGCAGGAACGCGAAACATTGATTGGCAGGCGTACTGGGATAACGGGGCAGCCACGAACTATCTCGTCGAATTCGACGCCTCGTCAACGTTCCGCTTTACCGTTGGACACGCGTTCTGGATTATATCCAAAGGGGCGCTGAGCGTCAGCAGGACAGTCACAAGCGCATCGTTGAACGCCTCACAAGAGGTCGAGATTCCCCTGAATGCCGGATGGAACCTGATCACCAATCCTTATACTTCGGCGATCTCGTGGTCAAAGGTACAGAGTGCTAACGGAATCAACGCGCCTATCTACACATATAGTGGGTCATTCAGCACCTCGACGACTTTTGATCCGTACGTCGGGTATTATCTCTTCAACGGCTCACCGAATGCCACGTTGACGACGCTGAAGGTTCCATACGCAAGCGTTTTTTCGAAGGCTGCTGATGTCAAGGATCTTGTCCCGGGGGACTGGGAAGTCGGAGTTCTTCTGTCGGCTGGGGAGATCACAGATGGTGGAACATCGTTTGGTGTATCGAGGCAAGCGAGAAGCGGCCTCGATCATCTTGATTTCCGTAAACCTCGTGGTCTGTCGACAACGACGGCCGCGTATTTCGAGCGATCGGAATGGGATCCAGACTATCCGGCATTCGCCACAGATATCCGCCGAGAAGTAAATGAGGTTGAACGATGGGATTTTACTGCAGTCTGTATTGTCTCAGAGCCTTCCACAGTGATGTTCAGCGGGATACGAGGTGTTCCGAACGGGCTCGAGGTCTATCTCATCGACGAGGCAAGAGCAAAAAGCATCAATCTTCGGCGCGATTCTACGTACCAATTCGTGCCATTGACAGCAATCTCGAAGTTTTCCGTGATTGTTGGCTCCATGGAGATGATCGGCCCGAAGCTGAGGGAGATCGGTCCGAAAGAGTTCTTGTTGAGCCAGAATTTCCCCAATCCGTTCAATCCGTCCACCTCGTTTTCGGTGGACGTTCCACTCGCCACAATGATTACGCTCAAGATCTACAACACGCTGGGTGAGGAGGTGCGCACGCTGCAGGCTGGCGTCCTTCAGCCCGGCCGGCATTGGTTCCAATGGGACGCGAGAGATGAATCGCGGAATAGCCTTCCAAGCGGAGCCTATTTTTGTCGCATGACAAGTCCCGAAGGAAAATCACTCGTTACGAGAATGCTATTGGTCAAATGAGGCAGGAGGTGTCATGATCCGATTCTTTCGAAAATCGAAATGTCTCTGTTACCTGTTGATTGTCTCGGTGCTCGTGCCATCGGTAGCATCCTCATCAGTGCGATCTGCCGATAATGTCAAAGTGGTGAATGTCCGATTCGAGATTGTCGGAACGAGGATCGTTGTTCGGTACGATCTGGAAGGTGAGGCAAACAAGGACTATACGGTCAAGATCATCCTCCGGAGAGAACGCAACCAGTCCTTCCTGCACATCCCGCGATCGGTGGCAGGAGAAATCGGAGAGGGCCGTTATGCAGGTCAGAACCGTCAGGTCACGTGGGATTTTCTCAAGGAGTTTCCGCAGGGGCTGGAGGGGGATGACTACTACTTCGTGATCGAAGTGGAAATCGTTTCAAGCGGGATCAGTCCATTGTGGTACATCGGTGGAGGCCTGGGCATCGTAGGAGGTGTAGTTGGATACGTGCTGTCGAAGGGGGGGAGCGAAGCGGCAACTCCCACGTTGGAAGTCTTCCCTAAACCCATCGGCAGGCCGACAGGGAACTGAACGATCATATGTTTTGCATTGTAGAGGAGTCGTCATGAGCTCGAAAATTACTGTGGGATGCCTCATTCTGTTGATGTGTGCTGCCCATGGGGCGTTTGGACAGACTGCAGCGGAGCGGAGTAAATCCGGATCGTTGATTTTTCTGGCCAAGAAATCGAAAGACGCAACGCCTCCGGCGATCACGATTCTCGAGCCGATCGAGGTTGTGCAGCGAGGCATGAAGATCGCGCGTGATTCAGGGATTGTAGCCAAGGTTGGTGCCATCTCAGTTCGCGGCATAGCGCTCGACTCGAGTGGCGTGGCGATCGTGAGAGTGAACGATCGTGATGCGGTCTTGAAACCGGTCAAAGGAGGCGTGGAATTCACAGCGGATGTCCTGCTGGTGTTTGGAGCGAATGTCATCGAGATAGACGCGATCGATGCAAATCAGAACGTCGGCAAGGAGACGATCAGAGTAATGCGAGAGGTGGTCATCGCCAAAAGTGAGAGCAAGCTTCCCGAGACGAAGCTCTTCAAGGGCTACCAGGTGTGGGCGGCTGTCGTCGGAATCTCAGAGTATAAAAGCCCGGATATTCCCTCCTTGCGCTATGCCGATCGGGACGCCGAAGCATTCTATAATTTTCTCGTGACCCCTCTTGAAGCGGGAGGAAGAGGTGTCCCCAAGGGAAATGTGCGCAAGCTCCTCAACAAAGAGGCGACGAAGACCAACATCCAGGAGGCGATCTTCGATTTCATGAAGAGCGCCCTGGAGGAAGATATAGCCATCATCTACTTTGCGGGTCACGGTGCGCCCGATCCGACACGGCCAAATGTGCCGTACCTCCTCGCGTACGATTCCGATCTGGCGAGACCAGCTGCCACAGCAGTCAAGATGCAGGAAGTTCAGGACGCCATACGTGACTACATCAAGGCGAGGAAGATCGTTGTCTTCGCCGATGCGTGTCACAGCGCGGGTGTCAGCACAAACGTTGCGATGCGAGGCACAGCCAACGCAGGGTTGATCAACCAGTTCCTTGAGGAAATCGCAAAAGCCGGCAACAGCGTCTTAACGTTCAGTGCAAGTGAGTCTAACGAATTCTCGCAGGAATCACAGAACTGGGGCGGTGGTCATGGAGTCTTCACGTACCACATACTCGAAGGGCTGAAGGGAAAAGCTGACTCTGACTCCGATCAAATTGTCCGGTTGGGAGAACTCGTCGACTATGTCAACCTCAACGTGAGGCGCGATACAAAATCCATGCAGCACCCGACACCGAGTCCGACACCGTGGGACAGAAATCTCCCGTTTTCGATTGTGGTCGAAGAGAAATGACGGTGACCCAGGCGGCTTGAAAACGGCCAATCGTCAGAGTTCATGACTAGTTGAGAATCGACCATCAGTCACAAGATGAAGCCAAAAATCACAATTCGATTACTCTTCGTGTTTCTTCTCTCTGGTCTCGCAAGTGCGACGCTTCTTGGCCAGGAGACGGAGTACGAGAAGTGGCTGAAGAAAGAGCAGGAGAAGTTTCAACAGTTTAAGGATGAGCGCGACAAGGAGTTTACTGAGTTTCTGAAACGGGAGTGGAAAGAGATGCAGGCGATGCACGGGATTGTGCCGGATACAACCCCGAAACCGTTGCAGGTGCCGATCTACAAGCCGCATCCCCAGGTCCCGAAGGACACGGTGTCCAAACCTGTCATTATCAAGGAACCGCCGGCGCCAAAGCCTGAGAAAGCGCCCCCGGAACAAATCCCTTCGCCGCGTCCGCAAGCATCGAGAGATACAGCGTCAAAGCCTGTGATCATCAAAGAAGCGCCAGCCCCGAAACGCGAGGAAGCGCCGCCGGCAATAATCCCTCCACCGCGTCCCCAGGTTACGAAAGATGCGGAGTCAAAACCGGTCATCATCAAGGAGACTCCAATCCCCCAACGCGTGGAACCCCCTCCGTTGATCGCTCCAGCGCCGGTTCCTCTAAACCCCAGGCATCTCACACCTCTCGACGTGCCGTTCTTCAATACAACGCTGTCACTCGAGCGCGATGACTCGCTCAGGATGAAGCTTTCCGGAACGATTGACAAGGACGCGATAAGCGATTGTTGGGCGGCGCTTAGCCGATCCAACTATGAAGAGCTGCTGGCGCAGCTCCAGCGCAAACGAAATGAGATGAAGCTCAACGACTGGGGGTTTGCGCTTTTGCTGAACCAGGTCGGGCGCAAGGTTTTTGGCGCACCAAACGAGGCGAGACTGTTTGTCTGGTTCATGCTCGCGAAATCGGGGTATGACGCAAAGATCGGCTACAGTACGAATCAGCTTCATCTCTTACTTCCCACAACGAACAGACTCTTCTATGTCCCATATCTGACGTTTGACAACGACCAGAGGAAATTTTACGTCGCCGCATTGAACCCGGGCGAAAAGCCGTACGACGGTCATCTCTTCAGCTATGAAGGAAAATATCCCGGTGCCGAGAAGAATACGGATTATGTTGTCAAGAGCGCACCGACTCTGAACCATGTCATCTTGGAAAGGAAACTCAAATTCGAGTATGGCGGGAAAGAATATTCTTTCAACGTCAAGCTGAGCAGGGATGCCGTCGACTTCTTCCGGGAATACCCGCTGATGAATTTCGAGGTGTATTTTGGGAGCGCCTCATCTCCCGAAGCGGCTCAGACACTGCTCTCGCAATGGAAACCGGTTGTCCAGGGGAAGACCGAACGAGAAGCTGTGAACATGCTTCTTCGGTTTGTCCAGACGGCGTTCGATTACAAAACCGATCCCGAGCAGTTTGGAAGAGAGAAACCCCTGTTTCCGGACGAGACGCTTTTCTACCCGTACTGTGATTGCGAGGACCGCTCGATACTCTTCGCTTATCTCGTGAAGAATCTCTTTGGCCTCGATGTCGTCGCTCTTGACTATCCTGGACATATTGCCACGGCGGTGAAGTTCGGCAGTGCAATCAGCGGAGACTCGGTCCAGTTTCGGGGAGCGACATACACCATCTGCGATCCGACGTACATCAATGCCGATATTGGAATGTGCATGCCGCAGTTCAAGGAAATTGTACCAAATGTCATCGTGATTTCGAATTAACCAATTTCCGCCGGAGGCGGATGGGCCTTCGGCCCAAACCAATTAACGAGCTTACCGATTATTCTACTCACCACTTGGGAGGTCGTATGCGCACACTCAGCTTCACTGCCATCGCCGTTCTGGCGACCGTCACGCTATTCGGATGCGGCAGCGCATCGCAGTCGATGCAGTCGGCTGATGCTGGAGCAATTCCAGATTGGTTCACGAGCATTCCGAAAGATCCCGCTGTGTTCTATGCTGCCAACACGCAAGTTTCCCAGGATCTCCAGCTTGCGATTGACAAGGCGACACAGGGGGCAAGGACAGAAATCAGCCGGATGGTCGAGACGAAGATCACGGGCTTGCAGGCGAGGTTCACAGAAGAGACGGGCACTGCCAACAACGCCCAATTGCTCGATATGTTCACCCAGGCGAATAAGTCGGTGGTTGCCTCCTCGCTTACAGGGAGCCGTGTGAGCAAACAAAAGCAGATGAAGGACGGTAACAACTGGCGTGCGTATGTGCTCGTCGAGTATCCGACCGGAGCAGCATCTGCCGCCCTGGCGCAGCGGATCAAGGCCAACGATGACCTGTACACGCGCTTCCGGGCCTCGCAGACATTCAAAGAGCTGGATGACGAGGTGAAGAAGTACGAGGAGTCGAAGAAGCAATAGCGGCCCCATCTCCCGTCGTCGGGAGTTCTGCTCCCGACGAATAGCCCGAACAACCAACGAAACGCAGCTCGAATGCAGAGAATTCTGAGAATCGTCTTGCTCTTGCTTTACTTCTCAGCCGCAGCCTTTGCGCAGAAGCCGGACTGGGTAAAAGAGTACGGCAAGAGCATATCCTACCCTGAGCAGCTCTACCTCACGGGTTTTGGTATGCACAAAGTCACCGGAGGCATCGACCGTGCTACAAGTCTTCGGAAGGCCACGGAAAGCGCCCGGGGCAATCTCATTCAGAGTGTGCGCGTCAGTCTCCAGAGCACGTCGGGGATGATAGTCGAGGAGCGCAATCAACGGATCTCATCGTACTTCAGCAGCGCAACTCAAGCCACGTCGTCGATGGAGATCCAGGGGCTCGAGCTTAAAACGTTCTATGATGACGACGAAGAAATGTCCTACGCCCTTGCGTACGTTTCGCGGGCACATCTGGCAAGCCTCTACAAAGAAAAGGAGTCGAAACTCAGAAAGAGTATTCGTCAATCTTTGGATGCGGGGAAAACGGACGAAGAGCAGGGATTGAAAACGAAAGCGCTGGATGAGTACCTGGCCTGTTACCCGCTTTTTCGTCAGCTGGAGGAAGCGCAGGCAATCCTTCTCGCAGTCAGGACCGGCACGGTGAAAGCGATTGCGGAGCTGGAAGGTGATATGGCGAAAGACGAAGTGGATGAGTCCGCCATTCGGGAAGCGGTGCGGAGGCTCGTACAGAGGCCGATGGTGAGTGCTGAGGATCTTGCCTGGTACCTCGCTTACTGCCTCAAAGAACAATTGAATCTCAAAGAGGCGACACTCCTGGTGACCCCCTTTACCTATCGCGACACGAAAATGGGAAGCCCGTTCTCGAGGTTTTTCAAACAAGTCCTCGAGTCACGAGTCGCCGAGGTGGCAAGGTGGACTCCTGTGCAGCAAGATCTGAAATCTCGTTCGCTGGAAATTGTTGGCGATACCATACGCTCGCCACAGGCAGACTATATCTTGCGCGGAACATATTGGGAGCGCGAGAACGGGATCAAGTTCATCTCGACGTTCCAGCGGGTGTCGGACGGAAAGATGATCGGAAGTGCGGAAGCTGTCATTGATACCTCGATCCTGGAGAAAACCCCTCTGAGCCTGAAGCCTCAGAATTTTGCCGCGGCGCTGAGCGATCAGAAACAGTTTGGGAAGGACGAGGCGCTGCCCAGCGGTCTGAGCCTCGAGGTATGGACAAACAAAGGGACGGACGATCTGGTGTTTTCGAAAGGGGAGCGTATGCAGGCGTACGTGCGCGTCAACATGCCGTGCTACATTCGGTTCATATATCACCTGGCGGACGGAAAGCGCGCTCTGCTGGTCGACAATCACTATATCGATCAATCGAAAGTAAACCGGGTGTATCCGATACCAGAAGAGTTCGAGTGCGATGAACCGTTCGGTGCGGAGTTCCTCCAGGCGTTCGCCCGTACTGAAGAATTCGAACCGGTCCATACTCAAGAGGTAGAGGGCTACAAGATTCTTCAGGAGGACCTTGAGCGCTTCCTTGCCAGTCAACGGGGTATGAAAAAAGTGAAACGGGACACACTTCAGGCCGAAACGCGCCTGGTGATGACAACGGTGGGAGAATAGGTGAGAAGTGAGGGCTCAGGTGCAGCTCGGGTGGTAAGACGGTAGACGGAAGGCGAAAAGCACGATACGATGCGTAGCCTCGAAATTCATTTCGAGGC
>DOWV01000060.1:5177-10866 GCA_003519375.1 Bacteroidota bacterium | reverse complement strand
CGTCAATTTGCCGGCTTTGTAGGACGAAGTTCTGCTTCCCCGACTTGCAGATTGCAGGACGAAGCGTGGCTTCTTCCTTGCTATTCACTCTTCCCTTTTGTACCATTTCACACACCGGTGTGTGCGAGATATGTGCTCCTTAGCCACCGCGTGACTCTCCTCGTACCGTGCCAATCTCAATTCAAGGAATTGTTCCATGATAAAAAGAATCGTTCTGTCGCTGCTTGCGGCATTGATGCTGCTGCTGGCGGGCTGTTCCATATTTCAACCGACCAAGGAAAGAACCTATCGTGTTCCGAGTGCGGAACGGGAATTCCGCGGTGTGTGGGTTGCGACGGTAGCCAATATCGATTGGCCCAGCAAGCCGGGACTTTCAACCGAAGAGCAGAAGCAAGAAGCTCTCGCTATTCTCGATACCGTTGCCGCGCTTCACATGAATGCCGTTGTGTTCCAGGTGCGGCCGCATGCCGATGCGATGTACGACAGCAAGCTCGAGCCCTGGTCCTCTTACCTGACCGGCATGCAGGGGAAGGCTCCGGATCCATATTACGATCCACTGACGTTCTGGGTGGAAGAGTCGCACAAGCGTGGACTGGAACTTCACGCATGGTTCAATCCCTATCGTGCTTTTATGCCGCGTGGAGGCGAGATCTCCGAGAAGTCCATCGTGAAAACACGTCCCGATCTGGCAAAAAAGCTCAGCAACGGCACCTACTGGCTCGATCCTGCCAAAAAGGAAGTACAGGACATTTCCTTCAATGTCATTATGGACGTCGTGAAGCGGTACGATGTGGATGGAATTCATTTTGACGACTACTTCTACCCCTATCCCGGCGGAAACGCCGGTTTTCCGGATGACGATTCATGGGCTGAGTACACAAAATCAGGCGGCTCTCTGGGTCGCGATGATTGGCGACGGGCCGCGGTCAATGCGCTCATTGAACGCGTCTATGAAGGGATCAAGAAAGAAAAATCGTACGTGAAGTTCGGCATCAGTCCGTTCGGCATCGGCAAGCCGGGAGACCCGCCCTCCATTCAGGGTTTCGATCAGTACAGCGGCCTCTATGCCGACGCGCGGTTGTGGTTCAAGAAAGGCTGGATTGACTACTGGACGCCGCAGCTTTACTGGAGGGTCAACCAGATTCCTCAGAGCTTCCCGGTTCTACTCGGCTGGTGGACTCGGGAGAATGTCAATGGTCGTAACCTCTGGCCGGGCATGATCATCGGCCGCATGACCGACGAGAAAGGTTCTGACGAAATAATCAATCAGATCATGATCGAACGCGGATTCGTGCCCGATGCCCCGGGGCATGTACATTTCAGTATGAAGGGATTCATGAGAGATTCGACATTCCTCAATTCCGCTCTCATCAACGGTCCGTATCAAAAAATGGCCCTTGTTCCGCCTACACCATGGCTCGACGACAAAGCACCGGCAGCACCGGGCGTGACGGTCGCCGTGACGAATGACTCGTCGCTGACCATTTCCTGGTCACATGAGAATCTGTCTGATGTTTTCCGATGGGTGATATATTATCAGTTTGGCAGAACGTGGGATTACGCGATTGTGAGCAGCCATGAACGGACGTTGGTCGTGCCGACGGCCAGAATCTTCCGTGACAGGCCGCGTCTGCGGCAGGGAGATACGAACTACCAAACGAGAACGGACACGCTGATGAACATCGCTGTCTCGGCCGTTGATCGCATGGGGAATGAGAGCGCGTTGACGTTCCGGGCTGTGGCACCGAACACGGCGCAAGCGGGGCGGAGATGATCTCAAGTTTTTTCCGATGGAGTATCCGTTCCTCAGATCACTAAAAACGCCCTCCCAGAAATTCCAGATTTCTGGGAGGTGATTCACGATCTCAGTTTCAAACAGCCGACCGGTGCTGGCACGAATCGTGTCGTGCGCTCGGTCCGCCGATGCCGGTGGGCGATGCGCCCTCGTGCGGGAACTTTTTTCGAGTTGCTCCTCTTAGACTGTATGCAGGTCCTCTTGGTTTCATAGTAACCTACCTATCCTCTCATCATCCAAGAAGGAGGCACACTAATGAAACAATTCCACGAATTCTTCAACCGGGCGTCTGCTCTTTTTCTCGTCGTGGCGTTGGCTCTGGTATTCTGGGGCACAAACGTTCAGGCGCAAGGAGTGACAACCGCGTCTCTCAACGGCACCGTCGCTACGGACAAGGGCGAACCGTTGCCGGGTGCAAATGTCGTTGCTGTCCACGTGCCAAGCGGCACCCGCTTTGGTGCGACATCCAGGACGAACGGCCAATTCAACATTCTGAACGTGAAGATCGGCGGCCCGTACGTTGTGACGGCGTCGATTCTGGGTTACAAGAAGGAAAGCCAATCCGGCATCTCCCTTAGTATCGGTCAGGATTTGAGAATCGACTTCCGGTTGGTCGAGCAGCCCATCGCCGGCCCTGAGGTAGTCATTGTCGGAAAAGTGGACAAGGTTCTCAACAGCGGCCGGACAGGGGCCGCGACCTACATCGATCGCGTGGAAGTAAGCGAGCTGCCCACGGTCAAGAGAAGCACTCGGGACCTCACCAGGTTGGATCCACGGAGCGACGGCAATTTCAGTTTTGGAGGAAAGAACTGGCTGTTCAACAATATCTCGCTGGATGGATCGTATTTCAACAATCC
Organism: Bacteroidota bacterium; assembly: GCA_003519375.1. Classification (GTDB taxonomy): domain Bacteria; phylum Bacteroidota; class Ignavibacteria; order UBA10030; family UBA10030; genus UBA9647. The sequence continues at coordinate 8,214 of DOWV01000060.1, read as the reverse complement.
TTTCGGTTTGGACGATCCCGCTCCGGGCGGGCAGACCAATGCAGAGCCGGTTCCATTTGATGCCGTTGAGCAAGTGCAGGTGTCCCTGGCCCCCTTCGATGTCCGAGAAGGCGGTTTTACGGGTGCGGGCATCAACACCGTCACAAAAAGCGGAACCAACCAGTATAAAGGCTCGCTCTACTCTTTTATCAGGAATCAGGACCTGGTCGGCAATACGGTGAAAGGCGCACAAGTCGTGGCGAATCCAGACATGAAATTCAGCCAGTCTGGATTCTCCGTGAGCGGACCGATCATACAGGACAAACTCTTCTTCTTCCTCAATGGCGAAATCGAGCGGAGGTCCGATCCGGGCACGAATTTCGCCGCAAACAGGGGCGCCACCGGCTTCGGGATTTCCCGGGTGAGGGCGAGTGTCATGGATTCCATACGGAACCGGCTGATCAGTGCCTATGGGTATGATCCGGGTCCGTACGATGGCTACATAAACGAAACGAATAACGAGAAGCTGCTCCTGAAGCTAGACTGGAACATCAATGAAAACAACAACCTGACGTTCCGATACAACCTGCTGACGGCCTTTCGCGATCTGCCGCCCCATCCATTCGTGTTGAGCTACAACGGCACCGGGCGGGGACCGAATGAAAACAGCCTCCCGTTCAGGAACTCGGGCTATCGGATCAACAACAAGCTCAATTCGTTTGCCCTGGAGGTGAGCAGCCGATATGAAAAGTTCGCCAACAGGTTCTTCGTAAGCTACAATCGGTTCCGCGACTACCGCGATCCATTCAGCACTCCATTCCCGACCATTGAGATCGCCCAGGATGGAATCACGTACACGACTGCTGGTCACGAACCATTCTCGATTCACAATATCCTTGATCAGGACGTGTGGCAGTTCACAAACAATTTCACCTACTTCGTCGGAAGCCACTCACTGACCGTCGGTGGGACGTTCGAGACATTCGCGTTCTTCAACGCGTTCAATATCTTCAAGTTTGGCACGTTTCTCGGCTTCCTGGGTACCACGGAAAGCAACCCGCTCTTTGCATCGCCGGCTGACTTCTTCCTGCATACCAATCCGGGCGATCCTGCGAATTTCTTCAATTTCAACAAGGTGGCGAATGATGCGCTGAAAGTACCTTTCAAAGGTGAGGACATCAGTGTCGGTCAACTCGCGCTCTACGCTCAGGATTCCTATACGGTGTCGGAAAGGCTGAATGTGACGTACGGCGTGCGCGTCGATTTCCCGATGTATTTCACCAAACCCGTTGCCAATCCCTACTCTACGTCGCTGACGCTGCGTGACGCGGACGGCAAGGCGGAGACGATTGACCAGAGCAAGCTTCCCGATACCAAAGCGTTATTTTCACCGCGCGTTGGTTTCAACTGGGATGTCCATGGTGATCGATCGATGCAACTCCGCGGAGGCACAGGAATCTTTACCGGACGAATCCCCTTTGTGTGGGTTGGAAACGTCATTTCGAATCCCGGTCCAAATCCAAACCTGCCCGCCCACATGCAGTCCTTCGACATCAATGCAGCGGACCCGGACTTTGTATGGCCGCAGGTATGGACCACAAACATAGCGATTGACCACAGGCTTCCGTGGGATCTGCTTGGCTCTCTTGAAGTTCTCTACGGCAAAGACATCAACGCCGTGTATGTGAGAAATTCCAACCTCGCAGCGCCGTTGCGCACGTTGCCGGATGGAAGACCCTATTACGGCGGTAATACGCTGAATGTCTCCAAAGGCTTTTTCGGAGGCGTCTACGTCATCGACAATACGAGTGAAGGGTCCAACTACACAATTACTGCGCAGCTGCGCAAACAATTCGCATCCGGTTTGAACGCCAGTGTGGCGTATACGTACCTTATGGCAAAGAACACGCTCAAGTCGACGGAAATCGCCAGCGTGCTATGGGCGGAAAATCCGGTCAAGGGAGATCCCAACAAGGCCGAGATTGGATTCTCCGAGTTCGGCATGCGGAACAGAATCACCGCAACCGCGACCTATCGTCATCGCTGGTCGGACAGGTTCGCGACAAGTGTCGGAGTCTTCGTCGAAGTCGCCGAGGGTAACAGGTTCGGAGGCGCCGGAGGTAATCGGTATTCATTCCTCTATTCCGGCGATGTGAATGGTGACGCTAACGCAGGAAACGATCTGATCTACATTCCGAGAAGCCAGAGTGAGATCAACTTCGCTTCTTACACTGATGCTGCAGGACGCACTGTCACCGCCGCCGAACAGTGGACAGCGTTCAATGCTTTCATCGAGCAGGATGATTACCTGAAAGAGCATCGGGGACAAATTGCCGACCGGTTCGGTGCATTGAATCCCTGGTTTACCAACATCGACCTGAAGCTGTTGCAGGATTTCACGCTGATGATGGGCGAGCGACCACACACGTTCCAGCTGAGCATCGATATTCTGAACTTCGGCAACATGCTGAATTCGGAATGGGGAGTTCGAAGTGTCGCAAATGTCGCCGCAACATCTCCAATCCAGCTGGTGGATTTCAACGGACCGTCTCAGGCTCCCCGGTTCAATTTCAAGGGAACGGCGAAGTCAACGTATATTGATGACCCGGGACTCTTCTCGCGCTGGCAGATGCAAATCGGCCTTCGCTATTCCTTCAATTGAGCGCGGAGTTGGCATGAACAATTCGGCCGTAATCTAACGGTCTGAGTCGCTTTTCGAGAAACGACAATCCGCTCCTGCACCTTCATGCGATCCTGACCATGATTCAATGGCCTTCGATCCGTGAGGGCCGGAGCGGGCTGTTGCCCAGGCAACATTTCATGAGCAACAAGGCCATCATATGGGACTACGACGGCACTCTCGTCGATACGCGGGTGAAGAACTTCGAAGTTACGAAGAGACTCATGCACCGGCTGCTGGGTGCCAGGTCGGGGGAATTTCCGGCCTTACGACGGCTCGATCAATACGTCCAGGCGACCAGAACAGCAGAAAACTGGAGGGCACTGTACAGAAACGAATTCGGCATGACGGAAGGTGAGATTGATGAGGCGGGCAGGG
>DOWV01000060.1:4305-5068 GCA_003519375.1 Bacteroidota bacterium | reverse complement strand
CGAGTTTCAACTAACGGATGACGGGGAGAGCACCCTCTTTGAAGGTATCGAAGAAGTCATACCGGCCCTCAGCGTATATGCCCAACTGATTTTTTCACAGAATTCAAGAAGCAACATCTTGCGGGATCTGAAAAAGAAAGGACTTCTGCAACATTTCGTCGACGTTGTCGGATATGAGGAGGTTGCCTCTGCCCGTCAGAAGCCGGCACCGGATGGGTTGCTGGCATGCCTCAGCAAAATTGAGCCGCTCCCGCGTGAACTTGTGTTTTTCATCGGGGACCACGAAACTGACACACTTTGCGGACATAACACAAATGTGGTGCTGGCAGGAAGAAACTCGGACGCAAGAATCATCAACATAGCCGCACTCTACGGTTCGGAAAATGGCGCCACGTCCCGCTGGAACATACAACCGGACCACATGGTAAACCATCCGCGTGCCATTGTTGAATATATACAAACCTACTAGCGTATTGCCTTTGGGCGCGGAGTGCATGAGTTTTGGACACTCGTAGCTTTTCCGGGTCCGCCGTTGCACCGTGCAACATCATCAACCACTCAATCAATCAAGGAGGCTTTGTTATGTCAGCGAAAACCGATCTGCTCACGGCTGGCGCAATCGCGCTGAAGCTGGGATCGCCTGTGCCGAAAGTGAAACAAGCTATCGCCGATTTGAAAATCAAGCCGACAGCGAAGAAAGGGGCTTGCAGCTACTATTCTACCGACGCGCTCACCAAGATCAAGGGAGCCCTGAAGTAGGCTT
>DOWV01000060.1:1735-4156 GCA_003519375.1 Bacteroidota bacterium | reverse complement strand
GATCAGGACCTGTCGCTTATTCGCTTGACTCAATACCAAGTATAAAGTAATTTCAGATAGAAAGGTCGACATTGATTCCGATGGCTCGATTGCCATCCGGAAGGTGCGCGTATAACGGGGGTGACCCGTCATGGATCGGTCGGCTAAACAGGGAAACTACACGAATTCTCACGAGGTGACGGATGAAGAAACTGTGGATCATTTTTGCGGCGGTCATCGTTGTCGGGTTTGCCGTCCTTGGTTGGGCGGGGTGGCGCATCTATCAGGAAAAGCCACCCATTCCTGAGGCAGTTACCACCCCGGACGGGACCGTGGTGATAGCCCAGGGAGAAGTGACGGAGGGGCAGAATGTTTGGCAGGCTATGGGAGGAATGGAGCTTGGATCAGTGTGGGGACATGGAAGCTACGTCGCCCCCGACTGGACTGCCGACTGGCTGCATCGAGAATGCGTGTCCATACTGGACTTCTGGTCAAACGAAAGATCCGGCAAGCCGTATGAGTCGCTCGATGCTGAGACACAGGCGCAGCTTCAGCACCGCCTGCAGGAAATGATGAGGAAGAACACGTATGATGCCGCGACCGGCAGGATCACGATCGATCCCGTCCGCGCGAAAGCGTTTCAGGCAAACGTAGAACACTATTCGAAGGTCTTCAGTGAAGGGAATGAGCATTATGCAATACCGCAGGGAGCAGTTACCGATCCGGCGAAGCTGCGTCAGATGTCTGCATTCTTCTTCTGGACATCGTGGGCTGCCTCGACGAACCGGCCGGGAGATGATATTACCTACACGAGCAACTGGCCGCATGAGGAACTCGTCAACAATCGCCCAACTGCTGATGCAGTCGTTTGGACGGGTGTGAGCATTATCTTGCTGCTGGCGGGGATTGGCGGCATGGTGTGGTATCACGCCTCCAGGCCGGCTGAGTCCGAACCTGAATCGGTACCGAAATCCGACCCGCTGTTCAACACGCAGGCTACTCCATCGCAGCGAGCGACGCTCAAGTACTTCTGGACCGTCTCGGCCTTGATCCTCGTGCAAATCGCCATGGGTGTCATTACGGCTCACTTTGGCGTCGAGGGGGGAGGATTCTACGGAATTCCTCTGAGCGAATGGATCCCCTACGTCTTATCGAGAACATGGCATGTGCAGCTTGGAATTTTCTGGATTGCCACCGCGTGGCTTGCGGCGGGTCTGTACATCGTGCCGGTTGTCTGCGGCTTCGAGCCGAAGCACCAGAAGCTCGGCGTGAACATCCTTTTTGGAGCGCTTCTCCTCGTGGTCGTCGGTTCCTTCGTCGGCGAGGCGCTCAGCATTCACAACAAGCTGTCTGGAGATCTCTGGTTTTATTTCGGCCATCAGGGCTATGAGTATGTCGACCTCGGAAGGGTTTGGCAGGTCGCACTCTCCGGCGGGCTTGCATTCTGGGTCTTCCTTGTCGCACGCGGGATCGTCCCGGCAATCAGACGGGGAGACGAACACAAATCAATCCTGATGCTCTTTCTGATCGCAACGGTAGCCATCGGCGGTTTCTACTTTGCCGGACTGATGTGGGGAAAGAGCACGAATCTGAGTATTGTGGAATACTGGCGCTGGTGGGTGGTACACCTTTGGGTGGAAGGATTCTTCGAGGTCTTCGCGACGGTCGTCATCATCTTCATGTTCACAAGGCTGCGGTTGATACGTCCGTCCACGGGGAGCGCGGCGGTTCTCCTGTCGTCAGCCATCTATCTCTCCGGAGGCATTATCGGAACATTGCATCATCTGTACTTCTCCGGCACACCCACATCCGTACTGGCGCTTGGCGCCGTGTTCAGTGCGTTGGAAGTTGTGCCGCTCGTCCTTGCCGGATTTGAGGCGTGGGAAAACATCAAGCTCTCACGTTCGGCCGAATGGGTGAAGCGCTATAAGTGGCCTGTGTATTATTTTATCGCGGTGGCATTCTGGAATATGATCGGCGCGGGGCTGTTCGGTTTTATGATCAATCCGCCCATCGCCCTCTATTATATGCAGGGCTTGAACACAACTCCTGTTCATGGACACGCTGCCCTCTTTGGTGTCTACGGGATGCTCGGTATCGGGTTGATGCTTTTCTGCCTGAGGGTGCTCTGGGTTCAGGACGAGTGGAAGGAAAAAATGCTCGGGTTCTCGTTCTGGTCGCTCAATATCGGATTGATGGCCATGGTCGTCATCAGCCTTCTCCCCGTCGGCCTGATGCAGACCTGGGCTTCCGTTAAGTACGGATACTGGTATGCCCGAAGCGCGGAGTTCCTTGCCACTCCGGTTGTAGAGACGATCAAGTGGTCCCGTGTCTTCGGCGATACGATCTTCGCCATCGGATCGGTCGCATTGGTGCTATTTGTCGTCGGGCTGGTGACGGGGCATTCGCTGAAGAAAGAGAAGTAAGCAAAGAGACTTCGAG
>DOWV01000060.1:0-1453 GCA_003519375.1 Bacteroidota bacterium | reverse complement strand
ACATCGGCCACAACCATCCGAATGTTCCCGCCGTGACCAGAGCGTAGAGTAGTCCGTCAAACGTGTTCTTTATCGTCACGGACCAGGGCCGCTTGAACCAGATTGATTCATGGAATCCGGCGAGCGTATAGCAAGCAAATGCAGTGACACCGGCAAAGCGAAATACAGCAAGATAGTGTGCGCCGGCCTCAAGGGCCCGTCCCGCCACATATGCCGCGAAAATTCCCACGACGACGGAATAGATGAACCACTGGATCAGATTCGGCGCCATCGACGGCCGTGCCCCCGGCCAGATGGTCAGAATGATGCCCGGACCTTTTTCGACCTTCGCCTTGAATTCGGGCGAGCTCATGTCTTTCGTTGAGCTTGCGATCGGGTACATGTACTGTCCGGGAGGAAGGTTGAGCTTCCGAAGAGCATCCGCACCGGCGTCCTCATCGGGAAACTTGCGGTAATCGTTCGCATGATGGCCGAAAACCATATGGACGAGAGAACTGAGAATGAAGACGAAAACGGCTGATAGCAAGATGGGAAGCCAGAGCGAAAGAATGGGAACCATTGGGGATCTCCTGGTTGTGGGTGTTGATGGTTTTCCGAATATTGCCAAAACGCACGGGACGGTGATTCGGTTCCCGCGCTCCAGCCCGTGATAATGACTTGACAAAGCAAGCCTTTTCGCTTTTCTTTAGGTGTCAGAGAACCCATCCCTCCGAAAGAGGATATCGGGTCCTCCTACTCCAACCAACCGCACCGACCTTCTGAGGGTAATACTATGATGCTTCGATGGATACAATCGCTCCGCTTACTCCTCGTTCTCCTGATCGCGTTGCTTGCCCCTGCTGTCGCCTTCGCCAGGCAGGCCGCCCAGAACACGCTTACCGAAAAAGAGAAGAAAGAAGGGTGGACACTCCTCTTCGACGGCAAGTCGATGAAGGGGTGGCGCGGCGCCTATATGGAGTCGTTGCCGAAAAAAGGGTGGGATGTGAAGGATGGGATGTTGATCGTTCAGGAATCGGGAGGCGGAGAAGCTTCCTTTGGCGGCGACATCGTCACCTTGAAAGAGTTCAGCAGTTTCGAACTGACGCTGGATTTCAAACTCACCGACGGTGCAAACAGCGGCGTCAAGTATTTCGTCATTGAGCAGCAGCCGAAGACTCCCGGATCTGCCAAGGGGCTTGAGTATCAGGTCCTGGATGATGCAAAACACCCGGACGCCAAGCTCGGGATCAACGGCAACCGCACACTCGCTTCGCTCTACGACATCATGCCCGCCGCGAACAAGACAGTCAATCCCATCGGCGAATGGAATCACGCCCGGATACTCGTGAAGGGCAAACACGTCGAACATTGGCTGAATGGTATCAAGGTCCTGGAATTCGAGAGGGGCGGCAAGGAATTCCTGGCGCACAAAGCTGAAAGCAAGTTCAAGGACATACCGCAGTTTGGCGAGTAC
>DOWV01000215.1:39673-39937 GCA_003519375.1 Bacteroidota bacterium | reverse complement strand
TTCGATTACTGTTGTGTCCACGGCGTCTATGCTCTCGAGGAAGAGGGCATTGAGACGATTATGATCAACTGTAATCCCGAGACCGTCTCGACGGACTACGACACCACGGACAAGCTCTATTTTGAGCCGCTCACGCTGGAGGATGTTCTCAATATCTACGACCACGAGCAGCCGCTGGGTGTCATTGTGAGTTTCGGGGGGCAGACCCCGCTGAAGATCGCCAAGGCGCTTGAAGACTACGGTGTACGCATTCTCGGAACGCAA
>DOWV01000215.1:34512-39569 GCA_003519375.1 Bacteroidota bacterium | reverse complement strand
CCCTCGCGGCGGCCGGCGTGAACATCCTCGGCACCCGGCCGACGTTCGTCGATCTGGCGGAAGACCGCGAGCGCTTCGGGGCTCTCCTGCGCAAGCTCAGGATCCCCCACCCGATGTACGGCACCGCCTATTCTGTCAATAATGCCGTGCTCGTGGCGGAACAAATAGGATTTCCGGTTCTCATCCGCCCGTCGTATGTTCTGGGGGGGCGGGCAATGGAGATATGTTACAACAGTGATTCCGTCCGCGAATACATGAAGAAGGCGGTGGATGTATCGCCTGAGCATCCGGTGTTGATTGACCGTTTCCTCGAAGACGCGTTTGAGTTCGATGTGGACGCCGTATGCGATGGGAAGGATGTCCTCATAGGCGGGGTCATGCAGCACATCGAAGAAGCCGGTATCCATTCCGGCGACAGCTCGTGTGTGCTGCCTCCTTACATGATTACCCCGAAGAACCTCGACGAACTGAAGGGTTACACCGTCCGACTCGCAAAAGCGCTGAAGGTCATCGGACTCATCAATGTACAGTACGCCATGAAAGGCGGAGTTGTCTATGTCCTCGAGGTAAATCCTCGCGCGTCGCGCACGGTTCCGTTCGTGAGCAAAGCGGTCGGGCTCCCGCTGGCCAAGATCGCGGCAAAGGTGATGATCGGGAGAACCCTCGAAGATCTCGGTGTCCTGGGTTTTGATTTCCAGAAGGTCAAGCACATCTCCGTGAAGGAGGCCGTGTTCCCGTTCTCGAAATTCCCCCGTGTGCCAGTGTTCCTCGGTCCGGAAATGCGATCGACAGGTGAGGTGATGGGAATCTCGACTCATTTTGGTGGAGCGTTCGCGAAGGCACAAATGGGCGCAGGGAACACGTTGCCGACCCAGGGACAAATCTTCATCAGCGTCAACAACAGTGATAAGAATGAGCTCACCGCGAACATCGCCCGTGAGTATTCCCGCCTCGGTTTCACCTTCGTCGCGACGGAAGGCACCGCAAAGTTTCTGACTGAGCAAGGTATCGAGTGTTCAAAGGTCTTCAAAGTAAATGAAGGTAGACCGAATATCGTCGATCTGATCAAGAACGGGGAAATCAAGCTTGTCATCAATACCCCGCTCGGCGAAGAGTCTCGCTACGACGAGTACTCGATCGGATGGGCGGCGATCGAACAAAAGGTCTCCTTCATGACGACACTTTCGGCCGCTTCGTCAGCTGTAAAAGGGATCGAACAGCAAAAACATGTTGGGATAGAAGTGAAAAGCCTCCAGGAATACCAAAAAGATATCACCTCATAGGAACGTCCCCCTCCGCCCGCATTTGCCACCCCTTTTTTCTTTTTCGGCGTCTAATCAGCATGGGTTGCACTCTTTGTCTGTCTGGATGGAGCCGTGAAGGGCGCGCACGCCCAATCTTGGCAATTCAGACGATTCTGGCTATTTTCGACGGAGGTTCTTGACTTAGTTCGTGCATTCAGCTAAATTACAGTGTTAGTGGGTTCATTTCAAATTACACTTTAAGCTCGGAGGCCTAGGTGTTTGGAACGCCGTTGGGGGCTTTAAGGATAGCAAATGTACGGATATGGCTGGGATTTCTTGTCGTTTTGATGATGGGATTTCCATCTGAACTGCGGTCTCAGAACCTCCCTTTGCCAAACTCGACGATTGCCGAGGAGCAGGACTATGCATTCGCTTACGGTCTTTTCAGGGACGGCCTTTTTCAGAACGCGGCTGCGCAATTCGCCAGCTTCGTGAAGAAGCACCCTCAAAGCATCAAAGTGCAGGATGCCCAGTTTCTTCACGCCGACTGTTTCTTCGAGATGGAGAAATTCGGCGACGCGGCCCGCGAATTCTCGGCATTCATCAAACAATATCCCGCCTCGCCATTTTCGGACAATGCACGGTTCAAACTCGGCGATACCTACGCCAGACTGAATCGCAAGATCGATGCGATCGAAACGTACAAGTCGATTCTGGATCAACCCAGGAATCCGGCTGTCGCCGGTGAAGCGGCCTACTGGATAGGGGAGATCTATTTCAAAGACTCTGACCTCGCCAACGCCCTGAAGTACTATACGCTCTCCTTCGAAGGATATCCCGGCCATCGGTTGCAGGACTATGCAGCATATTCTGCCGGCTGGGCAAATCAGAAAAAAGGCGAGTATGCCAGGGCGGCTGAATGGTACCGGCTGCTGATCGAGAAACTCCCGCAAAGCGCTCTTGTCCCTTCCGCGCGTGTCAAGATTGGTGAGTGCTACTTCTCTCTGAAGGAGTACAAGCGGGCTATCGATGAATTAGCCGAAACCAGGACGAAGATCGACTCGGCTGCCCTCCGCGGCGATGCAGACTACATCGTTGCAGAATCTTATTACAGCCTGAATGATTTCGAAAATGCAGCAAGGAAGTATGAATCGTTTCTCAAGGACTATCCGGGTCATCGGTTGACGAATGAGGTGCAGTATGCGATGGCCTGGTCGTTCTTCAAGAGCCGCCGGTTTGCAGAAGCCGCTGACGCATTCGGCAGGATCCCGTCAGGGGAACTTGAACTTGCTCGTGCGGCGGCCTACCGCAAAGGCGTCGCGGAGAAACTCGCGGCTCACCGTTCGAATGCTCTTGCGTCCTTCCGGCAGGTTTATGAGAAAGATCGTCAGAGCGACTATGCCGACAATGCCCTCTACGATGCAGGGTTGATCCTCTTCGAGGACAAGAAGCTCGATGAAGCAATTGGGTTGTTTCGAAAAGTGGTGACGGAGTACAGCCGGGGTGACGCGGCAGCAGACGCGTCGATGATGCTTGGTGAGTGTTACGCCGGTATTTCAGCGTTCGATTCGGCGCGCGTTTACTACGGCAAGGCGCTTAACGTCGAAGGCACGTCGTTTGAAACCAAGGTCAATTCTCTCTACCAGGTGGCGTGGTCAAACTTCAAGCTTCGAAACTATAAGGAGTCAGCTTCGGGATTCTCTCGGTTCCTCACTGCGTATGCCGGCCACCCGAGGTCGCTGGAAGCTCAATATTGGCTTGCCGAATCTGATTACCTCGGGGGCGACTACAAGAACGCGCTGAAGCACTATCTCGACGTTGTCAAGAACTCCACACACCCTCGTCGTGAGGAGAGCATGTACGGCATCGGTTGGAGCCACTATCGCCTCAATGATTTTCCGAGAGCGATCGATGCTTTCGAGCGGCTGATCCTGAGCTTCCCCTCAGGCAAGTTTTCGTTCGATGCCCGTCTCAGGCTGGGTGATTGTTACTTTCAACAGAAGGACTACAAAAAAGCGGCTGGTGCTTACCGAACCGTGATCCGGCTTTTCGCGAAAAACGAGGGTGCGGACTATGCACTTTATCAACTCGGTCAGACCTACTACCGTTCCGGGGATCACGATCAGGCCACTGATCAGTTTGCGGCTCTTCTGACAACCTATCCAAAATCAAATCTCGCCGATGATGCGCAGTTCGCCGTTGGCTGGATCAAGTTCCAGCGCAAGGATTTTCTCGGGGCAATCAGAGATTTCCAGGCCACGATCTCGAGCTATCCCGCCAGCGATTTGATCCCGCGCGCCACGTACAGTATTGGAGATGCCTATTACAACCTGCGTCAGTATGGCCCGGCGGAAAAGGCATACCGCGAAGTCCTGCAAAGGTACCCAAAGAGCCCGGTTGCTGCCGACGCCCTGACGGGCATTCAGTATTGCCTCGTCGCACAGGGAAAGAGCAAGGAAGCTGTCGGAGCCATCGACGACTACGTCAAAGAGAATCCCACTTCGCCGAATACGGAGCAGCTCGAAATAAAGAAGGCCGAATTGTTCTTCAGCCAAAGGCAGTTTCTCGATGCGGCAATAGCGTATCGGGCATTCGCGCGGCAGCGCAAATCCTCGGCACTGAGGCCCCAGGCATTGTTCTGGCTTGGAAAGAGCCTGCAAGAAGCCGACAGCGCACTTGCAGCCTCCGGAGCGTATCAGGAAGCCGCAGATGCACCGGGAGCGTCGGTTAATATCCGCGGAAATGCTCTTCTCGAAAGCGCGCGCATTTTCCTGAAGCTCAAATCATACGAACAAGCCTACAAAGTGCTTGCGGATGCTGAGAATACGCTCAGCACAACTGAATTTGCACCTGAAGTGGCGTACACCAAGGGGCTGGTCTTCCTTGACAACAACGCTCTGGACGATGCAAAGACGGCGTTTGAGTTCGTGGTTTCCAAATATCCGGCGACAGTGGAGGCCGACAAGGCCCGGAATGCACTCGCGCGGATGGCAATCGCGGCGAAGCAGTATTCTACTGCACAGGAGCTTGCCCAGGCTGTCGCCACATCCCGCACCGACGAGGTTGGTGCCGAGGCACAATATCTCAGCGGGCTTGCCTTCGAACAAAACGAAGAATGGCAACAGGCCGTGACGGCGTATCAGAGGCTGCGCTATGTCTTCCCCTCTCATGAACGATGGCTGGCCAGGGCCTACGTGGGCCTCGGGCACTCGTATGAACAGGTTCACGATTCTGCGAAAGCCCGTGAGTCGTACCAGCAGGTTCTCAAGATGCTCCAAAGCGGAGCGGAGTTCGATGAGGCTACACTCCGCCTGACCAATCTGGGACGGGAATGAGAGCATGAAGCCTGTCATTCATATACTCATCGCAGGTTTGATCATTGCAGCATCCCTGACGGCTCAGGAAAAACCTGTCCCCGGGCAGCGTCCGGCTGGCATCGCTCCGACGGATTCTGTCGCTCGCCCGGTGACTCAGCAACCCTCCACGAAGAGCGCGCAGGGATTACCCAAGTTCGATATCCCTGAATACGTCATCACAGGAATTGTCTCGATCGAACTCCCTGATGCTTCGAAGCAGGAGGCCTCTGAACCTGACCATGTTCTGGCACTCGCCGATCCCGCCGCGTTTCCGCGAGATCGATCTTCGTACGATTTCCATGCAGATCAGAAGATCACGCTTTCACCTGCCGCGGCAAGAATCGGAAATGGACGGCTTCAGATGAGTTCAGGCACATACCTCACGTCGCACGTCGGGCTTCGTCATATGGTCGTCGACCCGGAGTATTTCTTCGGCGTGCAGGGGGACTACAGATCC
>DOWV01000215.1:11842-34413 GCA_003519375.1 Bacteroidota bacterium | reverse complement strand
CGTGCAGGGGGACTACAGATCCTCAAAGGCGTACATTCCGTTTGCCAATCGTTCTTCCGGAGATATCCTTGTCCGCGGCGGTATCGTTCTTAACAGTCCAGCCGACTGGTTTGACCGGGGGCTTCTTGCGGGCGGGCTGGGGTACGCAAGCGAAACGTACAGGTTCTACGGTTACGGGGATCCGTCGCTGACCAGGACGATCACCCGGTTTGACCTCTCTTCCCGATATGATTCTCCACGTGCCGCGTTGTTCACGCACGACGCCAACCTCGGTCTGGCTCTCAACAGCATCAAGGACTCCACCACGAGCCTGACGGAGACTCTGTTTGGGGCTGGAGCCGGTGTCAACGTCTTGATCTGGTCGTTCCCGCTCGAGGGTCGCGTTGATTTTATGCTCGCCTCTCTCACAGGGAATTCCACGGCGTCGTTCCCTTACGTCGACGCCCGGATTGCCACGGAGAAACTTTGGTACGGGGACTTTTTCGTTCAAGCGTCTCTTCACGGCTATCTCGCACAAGGGATGCTCGGCCAGAAATTTGCCCGGGCGTATCCACACGTCGCGCTCGGTTACCGGGTGATGCACAACACGGTGCTCAGTCTCTCGTATGCGGGGCGAGTCCAGCAGAACACGCTTTCGGGATTGATGTCGCTCCATCCGTACATATCCGCGAATGCCACACTTCGGCAGTCCGATATTCCCATTGACGCCATTGCGGCGCTCGAAACAGATTGGTCTCCGGTGTGGCGCAGCAGGTTTTCCGCCCGCTTCCAGTCGGTTCGTGACTTCCCTCTCTTGACGGAGGGTACTTCAGGCGGTATCTGGACAACGGACTATCGGGGCACGACGAAGATATCGTCCTTCAAGGCGGACTTATTTGCGAAGTTCGATGCAAATAGTTACTTTACGTTGTCATGGGAGATTAACGACAGCAAGAATACCATCACTCAGTGGAAGGTGCCGTATCTTCCTGACCTTCGGCTTAACGGCGGTGCATGGCTCGAGCTTGCACCCGGCTTTGGACTCTTCCCGTCAGTCGCCTATGTCGGAAACCGGGCGAGGGATCTGTTTGCGGCAGGAAAACTGAAAGGCTTTGTTTGTGCAAACCTGCACGCCGAGTATGCCTTGTTTCAGCCACTGAGTATCTCGGTTGATTTTATGAATCTGACGAATACGCGCTACGAGGAATGGAGCGGTTACCAGGCGGTACCGCTAACCATCACTGCCGGGCTCACCATGCGATGGTGAGCATACGCTCGTGACCGAAGTGTTCTTCTCTCACCCCCAATCATAGGAGGAACTTTCAATGCCAGACCTTAACCTTCAAGATGAAGGATCGATGGACAACCTCGAATCCTCGGCAGAACAAGGCGAGGACGCAAGTGTTTCGGGGGATGAGACTCCAAAGAAGGGTGGCGGCATGGGCAAGATTCTGATCGTCGTCCTCGCGGTTCTCATTGTCGGAGGCGGAGGCGCTTTTTTGCTCGACAAGCTTGGCGTGGTTCAAATCTTCAGTAAGAAGAAGGCCCCTCCCGCAGTCGCTCAGCTTCAGGATCAACCTGCAGAGACCGAGATTGCAGCCCCTGCCGGCGGAGGCGCATCGAATCAGATGATCGAAACTCCCCCTGTTGACGAGAAGGGAAAACCCGGAGCGAAGAAAACTGATGATAAATCGGCCAAGAAGCCTGCCGGGACAACCGAAGCGTCCTTGAAACCCATGCCGGCTCCAGCCTCCAGCGGGAATCTGCAGGAGATGAAAGGGGAGTATACAATTCAGGTCTCTGCCTGGAGGGACAAGGAAATCGCCGGTGAGATCGTGAAGCGTCTCGCCGATGCCGGGTACCCCGCGTTTGTGGAAGAGCGCGAATTCAAGGGTGGGACGTGGTACACTGTTCGCGTCGGCCGGTACTCGTCACGCAAAGATGCGACACAAGCGGTGCAGAATTTTGCCGAAGAGTTGAGGTCGAATTATTGGATTGACAAAGCGAGAGCGAAATAGTCGGTCGTCTGACTCTTCCGACAGAATGACAGCGCGTTTTTCGGACCAGAAGCCGTACGCTCTTATTTGGTTCGATTCGGGGGTGAGCGGGGCTTTCGATTCGAAGTTGATATTGTAGGGGAGCGTCATGTCGGATCTCTATCTTTTCCTTCAAAGGACGCAATCGTGGTATGGCGCGGTCGAGCTCGTGCAGAGCTACCGTCGCAATCTCCGAAAGGGTCTTGTCGTTTCTGTCGGTCTCCATGGACTACTCGTCCTTCTTTACTGGTGGCTGATCTACACAAAACCGGATGACAGTTCAGTCCGGGAAGTGCGCATCACCACGTACGAAGAACTTGAAGTATCACCGGGCGTCGGCCAGTCCGACCTCGGGCTTGCCATCGTCCCTCTCCAGGTACGCGAACTGGAAACGGGCGACGAACCCGTGCCGGCAGTCCGTCCATCCAAAGGGTTTACCACACGAAAGCCGAACTCCCAGCCGCGCGCGATGGGCAGAGGGATCGGCGATCTGCCATCTGTTCTTCCCAATGACAAAGTCAATGCCAACAGTCTTGCGCCGGTCGAACCAACGTCGCAGTGGGAGAGAAACGATCCTGTCGGCGGAAACAACAACCGCGACGATCGGAATGACGTGCGCGGCGGCAAGCCTGTCATCGGCCGGGACGGGCCGGTTCCGAGCGGTCTCGCATCGTCCGGTATAGGCTCGGCGGCCAAGCCGGCACCGGGCCTCTACGGCACAGGGGGAAGGGGCGGCACAGATTTCTACGGAGATGGTGAGGGAGGTGGAATTGGATACTCGATGAAATGGCTGCGGGGGGGGACACGCGGAAAAGTATCCGGGGAATTGCCGAAGTATCCGGCGGGTGTGAAAGTTGAAGCGGAGATTCGCTTGTTTGCCATCGTCTCTCCCGATGGCTCAGTCGTCGCCCTGCATCCTGCGCAAAAAGCTGACTCACGTCTGGAAGAAGCCGCGCTAAAAGAAGTGCGCTATTGGCGATTTGAGCGGCTGAAACCTTCACAGCCGCAGGTCGATCAGACGTGCGAAATTGCCTTCCTGTTCACGCTCAAGTAATCTCCGGTTTTCACGCTGGACGCTCGCCGGGATCTTTTCCGGAGGCTGCAGCGTTGTCGTCCCTCTTCGGAGTTTCGCCCCCCAGGTACAGGTAGTAAAATCCCAGTTCCCCAAAAGTTAGAATCAGAAGTGAAATCGTGTCACGGCTGATCTCCTGCCGCAGAATGCGGAAGAAGTACGAATTTGTCTGTTGATAATACCACTTGATGAAGAGCTCGGGCGTGAAGAGGAGATTCGTGAGCATGGTCGATATGGTCCAGCCCACAGCAAACACGATTCCCATGAACGCGACGGCCAGCAAGCCCTCATTCAGGCCCCCGGCTTTTTTTCGGGAGAAAAAACCGTAGACAAACGCGAAGGCGTGCAACAGAAAAATGAAGAATGCGACCATGGTGTGGAGAGGGCTAGTAGGCGTCTTTGCCGAAGATCACCGCCCTGGCGGTTTTCAGAATGATTTTTAGATCGAACACGAGAGACCAGTTTTCGACATAGTAGACATCGAATTTCGTACGTTCCTCGATCGGAGCGTTTCCCCGAAGACCATTGACCTGCGCCCATCCCGTCATTCCAGTCTTCACCCGGTGGCGGTCGAGGTACTTTGGTATCTCCTTCTTGAATTGGTCGACGAAATGAGGCCGCTCTGGCCGCGGGCCGACGATGCTCATATCGCCCGTCAGCACATTCCAGAGCTGCGGCAATTCGTCGAGGCTGAACCGCCGAAGGAAACCGCCGATCCGTGTTTTCCTTGGATCGTTCTTTTCCGCCCAGACGGGACCGATGCCTGTTTCCGCGTCGACTTTCATGGTTCTGAATTTCAACAGCCGGAACGGCCGGCCGTCGAGGCCCACCCGCTCCTGCGAATAGAACACGGGCCCCGTGGAATCGAGCTTGATCAGTGCCGCCAGGATTCCAACGAGCGGACTTGCAAGAACGATGGAGATACCTGAGACCACGAGGTCGAATCCACGCTTGACGATGAGATTCCACGTCGTCATGGGAACCCCTTTGATATTGATGAAAGGGATTCCGTACAGCTCCTTGATCCGGACGCGGCTTGTCATCAGCTCGAGCATATCCGGCACCATCATAATCTCCGCGTTGAGCCCTTCGGAGTCTCGCACAAGTTCATAAAGTTGTGGATGATCCTTGTAGGTGAGAGAGACGAGAACGATATCGACGTCGTGCCGGCGAACATACTCCGGGACATGAGAAATCCGTCCGAGAAAATCCGAACCTGCCGTCTCCATCTGGTCCAGCCCATTGATGGAAAAGAACCCCACCACCCGGTAGCCGAGTGCGGGATTTTGGGTAATGCTGTCGTAGACACGGCGGGCTGTGCCGTTAGTGCCGACAATGACGACGTATTTGACATCGTTGCCGTGGGCATACCATCGCTTCTCGAACTTGAGGACGGCTGACCTGGCGAGTGAAATGAACATCACGGAAGAAATCGCCAGAATCGCGAACACGGCGCGGGAATACGAGAACTCGCGATAAAAGAATGTCGCGCTCATAACAATGAGCATACCGAAGAAAACAAGCCGGACGATGGCAAAGAACTCGTCGGAGAAGAATACATTGCGCCGCGTCGCGTACATCCGCCGGGAATGGAAAAGGAGAATCCAGGTCGGGATGACGATCAGGGATCCTGCGATGTACGCCTCAAGGCTTGGTATCCCAAGAGTGACCGGAATGAACGAGTTGACGGGGGAGTGAAATCGAACCCAATAAGAAAAGAGGAATGCTCCTTCGATTGCCAGCGCGTCGGCAATGACTGTGAGGAGCGGAACGATGAAATCTTTTCTCGGACGATGCGGCATGAGGATGTGAGTTCGTGCGTGTCGACCACTGACGGTGCGAAGTCGGGCGTTCCGGGGTTGCACCCCGGCGCTTAGCCGAACATCTCCTGCTCGACTTCCTGAAAAATGATGTGTCCGATCGTGATGTGACCTTCCTGGATACGTTGCGTATCGGTCGATGGAACGATGATCGCAAGATCGACAAGGTCCTTCGATGCCCCGCCGTCCCTGCCGAGCAGGGCGATGGTCACCATGTTCTTTTGCCGGGCTTTCTGAAACGCGTTGTTGACGCTGGCCGAATTGCCGCTCGTGCTGATCCCGATCAGAACGTCTCCGTCCTGACCCAGCGCCTCTACCGATCGCGCGAAAACGTTGTCATATCCGATGTCGTTTGCGCCTGCCGTCAGTGCTGAGCTGTCGGTCGTCAGCGCGATGGCCGGGAGTCCCGGGCGTTGAATCGTTGGGTTCAGTCGAATGACGAACTCCGCCGCGAGATGCTGAGCGTCGGCCGCACTCCCTCCGTTGCCGCAGAGGAGCACCTTCTTGTGGTTGTTGAAGGCCTCAATCAACAGATCGATTGCCTTGAGAATCTCCGGGACGCACGCTCCGGCAATCTTCTGCTTGGTTTCAGCACTCGC
Source organism: Bacteroidota bacterium (assembly GCA_003519375.1). Classification (GTDB taxonomy): domain Bacteria; phylum Bacteroidota; class Ignavibacteria; order UBA10030; family UBA10030; genus UBA9647. The sequence continues at coordinate 28,907 of DOWV01000215.1, read as the reverse complement.
CTTCAATGAGTCGAGAACGAACTTTTGCCTGTACACAAGTGTGAGAGGAAGGTGCGCCATGGTTGATCCGGGTGAGAGTTCTACAGCCGCTGGTGTTGTTTGGAGCCGGTATGAACGGCTTCTGCGAACTCTCGGATGAATGAGCGATGATTGTTTAGTTCAGTGATTGTTCCTGTAACGAGGAACGACGCGCCTGCTTCGACCTTTCGCCGGGCTTCCTCGGGCGTGCGGATGCCCCCTCCAACGATGACAGGGAGTGAGCAGTGGCGGGCGATGGCCTCTATCATCTCCTCTGGCACGGAAACTTCTGCTCCGCTTCCTGCGTCGAGATAGACCATTTTCATTCCGATGATTTCCGCTGCGAGCGCGTGTGCGAGCGCGATGTCAGGCTTGTCACGCGGTATGGGCTTTGTGTTGCTCATAAACTCGGCTGACGTGGTCTTACCGGCTTCAATGAGCATATAGCCGGTTGAAATTGTTTCCAGCCCGCTCTGCCGGACAATCGGTGCGGCGATGACCTGATTGCCGATCAGGTACTCCGGGTTCCGCCCGCTGATCAGGATAAGAAAGAGAATGGCATCCGCAAGGCTGGAAACCTGCATCACGCCCCCGGGAAAGATCACCACGGGAACGGAAGTGTTTTCCTTGATCGCCTGAATTTGACTGTCAAAATCATTTCGCAGGAGGAGGCTTCCGCCGACGAGGAAAGCATCAACGCCGGCTTCTGTAGCCTCTCGCACTAACGAGGGAAGCTGTTTCTTATCTAACTTGTCAGGATCGAGGAGGACAAAATATCCCGCTCCCCGGTCCCGGCGAATCGAAATGAGCCGTTCATACGTTGTCATCAGAGGTTCCCGCTCTTTGCCATCATAGATTGCACAATCGATGGTGCAGAAGCAAGTGCCCGGGAAAGTCCGGCAACGTCCTTGGCACCAGCAGTTGCCAGATGTGCCTTTCCGCCGCCTCCGCCGCCAAGCAATTTTGCCATCGCTCCCACGATTTTTCCGGCTTCGAGCTTGTTCCCTTTGATCGCTTCGTCTGTCACGACGCAGACGAGCGAGACTTTTCCGTCGAGGATTGCAGCCAGGATGCCAACCCCGTGCCCAAGCTTCGAGCGGAGGGTGTCTCCCAGCGATTTGAGCTCGTCCACGGAATGAGCCTCTACCTGCGCGGCCACAACCTTGAGACCATCAACCGGAGATGCGTTTGTGACAAGATCTTCAATCCTACCTGACTGGGAGCGAATACGCCCCTTCGCAAGCTCTTTCTCAACGAGTTTTCGTTTCTCGGCGAGTTCGAGCACGAATGATTCGATTTGTGTCTCACGCTGCGAAAGTCGATCGAAGTGCACGCGAAGATCATCACCTGCCGATTGAGGGAGGTGTGAGGGTTGACGAATATCCTCCAGTCGTCGCCGCAGAGATTGGGTTGCTCTCCGAGTCTCCTCGAGCACGGGGCTCTTGTCAGCTGCGAGCTCTTCCAGCTGGCGTTGCAGTTCATCCAATTGGGTTGTCGCGTATTCAAGCCGCTCGGCCGAGCTTTGATCCTGCAAAGCGAGCAGTTTTTGTGCGGCGGAGGATGTGACGGCTTCCACACGCCGGACTCCGCTCGCGACGCTGCCTTCAGAACGAAACTTGAAGTAGCCAATGTCCGCTGTGTTCGAGACGTGTGTCCCGCCGCAGAACTCTTTGCTGAAAGATCCGATCTCGATGACATTTACCTTGTCGCCATACTTGTCCCCAAAGAACATCAACGCTCCCATCTTCTTCGCTTCTTCAAAAGCGATATTCCGATGATGCATGAGCTTGATGCCGTCGCGGATTTTCTCATTGACGAGATCTTCTATTGCCTTCAGCTCGTCCTCCGAAACCTTCGATGCATGTGCAAAATCAAAGCGCAAGTGGTCTGGCGCCACGAGTGAGCCGGCCTGGTGAACATGGGTCCCGAGGACGTGCCGAAGGGCAGCGTGCAAAAGGTGCGTCGCCGTGTGATTCCGCATGATCGCCTGGCGACGTGCCGCATCAACCCTCGCGTTGACGGCATTCCCCGGTGCTGCTTCAACAGGGGATTGCAGAATATGAACGTTGATGTTGCCGCTCTTTTGTGTGTCCAGAACTCTGACACGATTGCCTTCCAGAACAAGTTCTCCCTGGTCTCCGAGCTGTCCACCGGCTTCGCCGTAGAAGGGTGTCTTGTCGAGCACAAGGAGGTTGCCCGAGGAGGAAAGCACGACACCGTCCGAGTCCAGACGGTCATAACCGACAAAGGTGAATCGTGCGTCCAGGCCTTTCGTCTCGAGCGCGCGCGCCGATTCTTTGATGCGTCCGAGGTTTGCACTATGGATGGATTCATCCCCTCCCTGCACTGCGGGATCCACGGCGCGGGAACGACGCCGCTGCTCCTCCATTCGTCGGTTAAACTCATCAACGTCGACCCTCAGGCCGCGCTCGGTCGCCAGGAGTTCGGTCAGATCGAGAGGAAACCCGAACGTATCGTACAACTTGAACGCTACGTCGCCGGGAAACGCTTTGGACGCTCCGAGATTCTTGATGGATTGCTCAAAGATCTCAAGGCCTCGGTCAAGCGTAGCGTTGAACGCTTCTTCTTCCGACCGAATTGTTTTCTGAATGTGATCTTTCTTATCGCGAATCTCCGGGAATACCGTCCCCATCGTGTCAATCAGCGTCGGGACGAGTTGATACAGGAAGGGCTCTTTCATGCCCAGGTTTCGCCCGAACCGCGCTGCACGGCGCAGCAACCGCCGAAGGACGTAGCCGCGCCCTTCATTCGAGGGGATTGCACTGTCGGCAATCGCGAAGGTGAGTGTCCGGATATGATCCGCAATGACACGCATGGCAGTGTCAAGTTCTCGCTGTGATTCGGCAATTCCCGACATCCGGCCGTCATACGGCGACCTGGACAACTCGGCGACTCGCTGTATCAACGGCATGAAAACATCGGTGTCGTAGTTCGAATCTTTCTTCTGGAGTACTGCACACATTCTCTCGAAGCCCATCCCCGTATCAACATGCTTTGAAGGGAGGAGATGAAGGGTGCCGCCGGCATCCCGGTTGTACTGGATGAAAACCAGGTTCCAGATCTCCATGACTTCAGCCACGCCGGCATTCACCATGGAGCCTGTTGCGGTTGCTCCAGGTGTGCGATCAATGTGGATTTCAGAACACGGACCGCAAGGGCCGGTTTCGCCCATTTCCCAGAAATTGTCTTTTTCCCCAAACCGAAGAACATGAGCCGGGTCGATGTCTGTCTCGCTTTTCCAGAGGATCTCGGCCTCCTCATCATCTTTGTAGACCGTGGCCCACAACCTCTGCTTGGGCAGTCCCCAGACTTCGGTCAGGAGCTCCCAGGCCCATCGGATGGCTTCTTTCTTGTAATAGTCCCCAAATGACCAGTTGCCGAGCATTTCGAAGAATGTATGGTGGTAGGTATCTCGTCCCACTTCTTCGAGATCGTTGTGCTTTCCGCTGACACGAATGCACTTTTGCGTGTCGGCAGCCCGGGTGTAGGAACGCTTTCCCTGGCCAAGGAATACATCCTTGAACTGGTTCATCCCGGCGTTGGCAAAAAGAAGGGTAGGATCATCAAAAGGAACCACGGGAGAACTCGGGACGATGGTATGCCCATGGCGTTCGAAAAACTTGAAGAACCCTTGTCGGATTTCAGATGAAGTCATGCGATGGCGTAGCGATAAGTCAAAGTTCGATTTGTGTATGTAATGCGATTTCTTCGAGCACGCTGGAGATTTTCATACACTCGTTCATTGCGCCTTCAAAAACATTTGCTTTCCCCTTGCTGTGGACTTCCCAGGTCAATCCCTCAGCGGTCGCTGTGTCGCAGCGCAGAGCCTTGATCAGCTGTCCGATGACCTCCTCAAAAGTATGGATTTCGTCATTGAACAGTATGACTTTTGCCGGAGATTGAATGAGGGTGTCGTTATCGACATCCCGTTCGTGGATTGTCTGTTGGTCCATTCGAGCGTTTGTGGAGAAAGCTCATTTGTTGCAGGAGATTTTCACCAAGATACTCAAAAACCCGCTTTGTTTCAAGAATGCTGCGCCCCAGGTTGAAAACAAAAGGGCATCCCGTGCGAACAGGATGCCCTTTTCCAAACGTACGACTCTGCCTACATATTGGAGATGATCGCTGAGGCGAATTCTGAGCACTTGACTTCCTTGGCTCCCTCGGTCAGTCTGGCGAAATCATAGGTGACGACGCGCGATTGAATCGTCTTGTCGACAGCCTTGATGATCATATCCGCCGCTTCAGTCCAGCCCATGTACCGGAGCATCATTTCGCCGGAGAGGATCAGCGATCCGGGGTTGACTTTGTCCAGGTTCGCATATTTGGGGGCCGTTCCATGGGTAGCCTCGAAGACGGCAAACCCGTTTTCGTAGTTCACGTTCCCGCCCGGAGCGATGCCGATACCGCCAACTTCGGCGGCGAGAGCGTCGGAGATGTAGTCGCCGTTCAGATTCAAGGTGGCGATCACATCGTATTCGCCGGGACGAGTGAGGATCTGCTGCAGAAACGCATCCGCGATGACATCCTTGATGATGATGCCGTTCGGCAGTTTGAGCCACGGTCCGCCGTCGAGCAACTGTCCGCCAAATTCCTTCTGGGCCAGTTCGTATCCCCACTCGCGGAAGCCCCCTTCGGTGAACTTCATGATATTGCCCTTGTGGACAAACGTCACTGATTTGCGTTTGTTCTCGATGGCATATTGGATGGCAGCCCTGATCAGGCGGTACGATCCCTCCTGGGAGACCGGCTTGATGCCGATGCTGGATGTCTGCGGAAATCGGATTTTCTTGACACCCATTTCATTCTGAAGAAAATCGACCACCTTCTTGACTTCTGGCGTGCCGGCTTTCCACTCGATACCCGCATAGATGTCTTCAGTGTTTTCCCGGAAGATCACCATGTCGATGAGCTCGGGATGCTTCACCGGAGAGGGTACGCCGCGGAAATAGCGCACGGGTCTCAGGCAGACATAAAGATCGAGCATCTGGCGAAGGCTGACATTGATCGATCGAATGCCCCCGCCGACCGGCGTTGTCAGGGGGCCTTTGATGGCCACGATGTGGTCCTTGATAGCGACCAGGGTGTCGTCGTGAAGCCACGTATTCGGCCCGTACACCTCGTTTGCTTTTTCGCCGGCAAAGACCTCGAACCAGATAATGCTCCGCTTGCCGCCGTATGCCTTTTGCACGGCTGCGTCAAATACGCGCTGTGAAGCCCGCCATATGTCGGGGCCTGTGCCGTCTCCCTCGATAAACGGAATGATGGGGTGATCCGGCACATTGAGTTTGCCGTTGGGTGCGGTGATCTTCTGTCCCGTTGCGGGAGGTATCAGTTTGGCATACTGGCTCATCGGTGGTCCTGCTCCTCTAGAGTTTCATACGGTGCTGTTGATGTGTGCCCGGATGCGTTGGGCAATGAGGGCCATCTCGCCATCCGAGTATTCTTTTAGGGTAAGTTCAAACCGGATGTTGTCGTTCTTATACCGTGGCGTCACGTGCCAGTGAAAGTGAAACACCGATTGGCCCGCTACCTCGCCGTTATTGCTGAAGATATTGAATCCTTCCAGGTGGAGGCTCTGCGTCAGAGCTCCGCAGACAATGCGTGTCGCTTCCATCAACCCGTCTAGGGTGGAGGGAGGGACATCCAGGAATGTTTCGCAATGTTGCTTAGGAAGGATCAGCGCGTGACCGAAATGAATCGGCCGTTTGTCAAGAATGCTAATCGCCGCCTCATTCTCGAAGAGAAACTCAGCAGGAGCCGACCTCTCGATAATTCGGCAGAATATGCAATTCGTCATCCGGTGCGATTCTCAACAAATGAAACAGACAGAACATATCAAAAAAAGTCCGAAAGTCAAAGCTCCGTCACGGAAGTAAATCCGATGGGAATCACGAATCTCATGGCGGGAATGTGCGCATCGGAGGCTTGTATCTGAAAGTGACTATCGCTATATTTCCAAGCCGTGTTATTTCCACTTTCCGAAACCAACATTCAAGAAGGGGTAGGTCAATGAAACATTACGCAACGAAACTGGTATTTGCTGCAACCGTTGCGTCGTTCTTGTTCTTCGGGTACCAGTGCGGTTCACCCGAGTTCACCGGCGCAAAAGTACACATGCAACAGAAGAACTTCAAAGAAGCGCTGCGGCTGCTTGAACTCGAGGTGCAGAAGAATCCTCAGAACGAAGAAGCATGGTTTTTCCTCGGTGGTCTGCGCGCTGATCTGGGCGACCTGGCCGGGATGAATAAGGCATTTAAGGAAGCATTGAAGCTCTCGCCGAAGCACGCAGGAGAGATTCGCGCAATGCAGTACAACCAATGGGGCCAGAACCTCAATACCGGCGTCAATTTCCTCGAGCGGGCGACCGCCGACTCCGCTCAGTACTACGAAAAGTCAATCACGTCATTCCACCGTGCGATCGATGCGTGGCCCGATACCGCACTGACCTACCGCTATCTGGGTTATGTCTACAACAACAAAGGCGACTTCGACAATGCACTGGAAGCGTTTGGCAAGGCATGGGAGATGGGCAAGGACGTTGAGTCAATTAAGCGTTCCGGCGCCATCTACCTCGTGAAGGGTGACGAGCTGAAGAACAAGTTTGAGGCCGAGAATGCCGGCCCGCTGAAGACTCTGAAGAACTTCGAGGAAGCGAAGCGCACCACCTCGAAAGACAAGGTGAAAGATCTCCTCGGACCCGCGGACGAAGTTAAGAAGGGTCCGAAGAATACGACAAAGGAAGACTGGATCTACAAGACCTACCAGGTTACGTTCAACATGGACGGCGAAAAGGTGGTCGACCGTAAGTTCGCTCAGCCGGCCTTTAAGGTCTCCGTCGATTCCGCCAATTGGCATGCTTCACAGGTTCAATATAACAAAGCGGTCGAAGCTCTCGAGATTGCACGTAACGCAGATACGAAAGACAATGAGACGCTTCAGCGCCTGCTGAAGGCGTATGTGGAGTCGAACAAGATTGAACCGGCCGTTCGTGAGTTTGAGAAGGCGGTTGCCGCAGATCCTGCCAACAAGACGAATCACTTCATCCTCGGCGTTCTCTATCGGACGATTAGCAGGTTCGACGAAGCGATCGCGGCCTTCAAACAGGCCAACACGATCGATCCGAACGACTGTGAGGTGTTGTTTGACCTGGCAGCGACGTATTACAACTGGGGCGTCGATATGATCAGGGTCTCTGAAGAGAAAGGCGACCAGTCAGAAGCCTACAAGGCAAAGTTCCAGGCTGCCTTGCCGTATATGGAAAGAGTTTCCGAGTGCAAGAAGGATGATCCAAACGTGTGGGAGACAATGGGAACGATCTATGCCCGTCTTGGCATGCAGGACAAGGCCATGAAGGCGTTCGATCAGGCAGATAAAATCCGGAAGGGTGGAAAGTAGACCATCCGGGAGTCTGCATCAGGTTCGTACATTGAAAGCCCATCGGTGGATCAAGAGGTTCGCCGATGGGCTTTTGTTACGATAGAACGAAGAGAGGATGAACATGAACGACCAGAATCAGCCGCAGCAGATCAACATCGAGCTCGGCGAAAAAGAAGCCGAGGGCATCTATTCTAATCTCGCCATCATCACCCACTCACCGGCCGAGTTTGTCATTGACTTCACTCGTGTCCTCCCGGGAATTCCCAAGGCGAAGGTTCACGCAAGGATTGTGATGACGCCGCAGCATGCACGGATGCTTCTCGCAGCGCTGAGGGACAACATCGAACGCTATGAGAAAAAGTTTGGAGAGATCAAGCTGGTCGGGGAAAATGCCGGAGAAGCGATGTTCGGTTTTCGACCCCCCGGCAGAGAAGAGAAAGTAAACTGACGCGTGGCTTCGTTAAGATTGCTCACGCAAAGGCGCCAAGTCCCGCTCTTGGATTCCGCTCTTATGCGGGATTCAAAGAGCGAACCGCAGAGGACAAGAACGGTTCTGAATTCTTGGCGACTTTGCGCCAGCCCGCTACGCGTTCTGGCGGGGCTTGGCGTGAAACTTTCTTTTGAATAGAATCGTTTCTGAAACATAGATGGAATCGGAAGGGGCCACTGCTCTCTAAAGGATGTAGCGGCTCAGATCCCTGTTCTTGACGATCGATGTCAGCTTTTCAGAAACGAGTTGTTTGGTGACTCGTATGTGTTTTGATGGGAGCCCATCGGGGGCTTCAAAAAGCGGCTCTTCCAGGAGCGTGGTCAGGATGGTGTGAAGTCTCCGCGCTCCGATGTTTTCCACCTGTTCATTTACCTCGTAAGCAACCTTCGCGATTTCAGCCACCGCCTCATCGTCAAACTCAAGCGTAATCCCTTCTGTTCCGAGCATGGCCGTGTATTGCGCGATCAAAGCATTTCTCGGAAGTGTGAGTATCTTCACAAAATCTTCCTCCGTAAGGCTCTGGAGTTCAACGCGGATCGGGAATCGGCCCTGAAGCTCCGGGATCAGGTCGGACGGCTTGGCGACGTGAAACGCGCCAGATGCGATGAAGAGGATATGGTCGGTTTTCACCATGCCGTGTTTCGTGGTGACGCTCGAGCCCTCAACGATCGGGAGGAGGTCTCTCTGGACGCCCTCTCGCGAAACATCCGGTCCGCTCGTCTGACCCTTGCTGCTGGCGATCTTGTCAATTTCGTCGATGAAGACGATCCCGGAGTTTTCCACCCGGTGGAGCGCCTCCTTAACGGCCTTTTCCATGTCGATCAGCTTGTGGGCTTCCTCCTGCGTCAGAATCACGCGCGCCTCGGCAACAGTGAGCTTCCGCTGCTTTTGCTTTTTGGGGAAGAGATTCCCAAACATATCCTGAATGTTGATACCCATTTCCTCAAGACCGACCGGTCCCATCACCTGCATGAGGGGCATCTGGGATGTCGGGACATCGACCTCGACCATTCGATGATCGAGTTCTCCGGCACGAAGCATCTCCCGCAGCCGATCCCTTGTCTTGCGGTTCTCGACCTCGGCGTTCGGGTTCGGCTCAACAGAGGCGGTCTGATCCGTACGGCGCAGGGGAGGCACGAGCTCGTCGAGAATGCGCTCATCGGCAAGTGTGGCTGCCCTTGCCTGTACTTCAGCAGTCTTCTCCGCCTTTACCATGTTGACCGCGATTTCTGTCAGGTCCCGCACCATCGATTCGACATCGCGGCCTACGTACCCAACCTCGGTAAACTTGGAAGCTTCTACTTTGATGAAAGGGGCATCCGCCAGCTTCGCCAGGCGCCGGGCAATTTCCGTCTTGCCGACACCGGTCGGGCCGATCAGGATGATATTGTTCGGCATGATCTCTTCGCGCAAATGTTCCGGAGCGTGAAGGCGCCGCCACCGGTTCCTGAGAGCGATCGCAACAGATTTCTTCGCGTTACCCTGGCCGATGATGTACTTGTCCAGCTCCCGGACAATTTCCTTGGGGGTGAGTTCGCGTGAACGGTCTGCCGGCTGGCTTGGTTCTGGTTGGGTCATGCTACAGCTCTTCGACGATAATGTTCGTGTTTGTGTAAATGCAGATTTGTCCTGCAGCCTGCAACGATTCCCTGACAATGTCTTTCGCGGGCAACTGAGTATGCTTGACGAGCATACGGGCGGCAGCGAGGGCGTACGGCCCTCCGGACCCGATGGCGACGATTCCGTCATCCGGCTCGATCACCTCGCCTGTTCCTGAGATCACGAGTGAATGCGTGGCATCCATGGCAGCCAGCAGGGCCTCGAGCTGGCGAAGGTATTTGTCTGTTCTCCAGAGTTTTGCGAGCTCGACGGCGGCGCGGACAAGTTGTCCCTGGTGCTGCTCAAGCTTCTCCTCAAACCGGTCGAGCAGACTGAACGCGTCGGCCGCCGCTCCGGCGAAGCCGACGAGGACTTTCCCCTGATGGAGTTTTCGGATCTTGTTCGCTTGTTGTTTCATCACGGTGTTGCCAAGCGTTACCTGGCCGTCGCCGCCGATGGCGAGGCGGCCATCACGACGAACGCCGAGGATCGTCGTTGCATGAAATGTTTCCATCATATGAATTGCCGTCGAATTGGACTGAGAGGAAACGAGAGAACTGAATTGTCTTGCACCTCCCGCTCTTTAATTAAGAATTAATATAGATGCGGGAGTGGCGGATCATTTTGCATTTCAGAAGGCTGTCAGATCTTTTTGCGCAGCCGCGCAATGGGGATGCCCATTTGCTCACGGTATTTCGCGACCGTGCGCCGGGCTATTTTGACACCCTCGCCTCCAACCATGGCAGCGATTCTGTCATCATTGAGTGGTTTCTTGGGGTCTTCGACCGAAATAATGTCTTTAATTCTCTGTTTGATCGTCTGGTTCGAGACATCCTCGCCCGAATCGGTTTCGAGCCCTGACGTGAAAAATTCTTTGAGAGAGTGAACTCCGAATTCCGTCTGCACATACTTGCTGTTCACAACGCGGCTGATGGTCGAGATATCCACGCCAACGACTTCAGCGATATCCTTGTAGATCATCGGTTTCAGGACTTCACCTTCTTCAAACCACTGCCGCTGACGTTCCACGATGGCCCGCATGACCTTCAGCAGTGTTTCGCGCCTCTGATGGATGGAGGCGATGAACCATTTCGCCGCTTCGAATTTCTGCTTGATGAAGTCCTTGGCCTCCTTGGAGGCCTTCTTGCCTTTGGGGGCGACGAGATCGCGATACGCTTTGTTGATCCGCAGAGAGGGCATGTTGCGATCGTGGAGGGAGATGATAAACTCACCTTCGTCATTCTCCACGATGAAGTCGGGCGTAATGTAGTTCTCCTGGGCAGAAAACTCGCCTTCTCCGGGTTTCGGATTGAGATGCTGGATCAGCTCAATCACCTTCTTGAGCGTCTCCATCCCTATATGAAGACTGGTGCTCAGGTTCTCGAAGCGCTTGAGCTTGAGATCTTCGAAATGAACCTGGAGGACTTTCAGAGCGAGTTCCTTGATCGTAGCCTCGACCCTTGCAACTCTGACCTGTGCGATCAAGCACTCCTGCAAGTTCCGGGCTGCGATTCCCGGAGGATCAAGGAGCTGGATTTTCTTGATAACCTGCTCTGCCTGAGCGAGAGGGATCTCCATCCCAAAGGTCAGATTGAGATCCTGGACCACCAGTTCGAGATCTCTGCGAAGGTACCCGTCCTCGTCGACATTCCCAATGATCTCCTCGGCGATCAGGAAATCGGTGTCATTATCGAGCTGGAGCCTGAGCTGGCTCAAAAGCCTCTCAGACATGGGCACGGTTGACGCGATCGGCCGCTCATATTCCTCCTCTTCGTCCTGAGCGCGGGATAATTCCGGGCTCTTGTAACCGGCGAGATCGTCGTTAAGATAATCTTCGAGCGAATACGAGTCGTCAGACTCAGCCGTCTCCTTCGGTTCTTCGGGTGTTTCGGCGGGAGTCTCTTCGGGTTCGGTCTGCTCAGCGTCCTGCTCAAGCTCTTCCACAGTCTCAAGCAACGGATTAACCTCCAGCTCCGTCTTAATGCGCTGTTCGAGCGCCATCGTGGGGAGCTGAAGGAGCTTGAGGTACTGAACCTGCTGCGGCGTGAGCTTCAACCCGAGCCGCATCTGCTGTGAGAGATTAATCATACTTCACAACGCATAGATCAAGAGATGAGTCGTACGTTCCTTCTTACTCGTGTGACAGACAATATTCTGCAAATTCCGCAAACCATGCTTGTCCGTAGGCGCGGGTGAGAGCCGTCTCAAGAAACTTCCAGAGGGGAATGTTTTCTCTTCCTCCGCGTTCGAGGGCTGGCTGGCACTCGCCAATGGACTCAAATCTCAGAGAATACGGCGGCTCCTTGCTGACCCGGATTGGAAATAAGTGACACGAGATCGGCTTCCGCCATTGAATTTCGCTCTTTAGAAACGCTTTTTCAAATGCACAAGTGGCAATCTCATTCTCAAAAACAACAAAAACACATGCTTTTCGATCCACCACCTGCGTCGTATAATCTCCCGGCCGCCCCTGAATCAATCCGCGCTCGTCGATCGTATCTTTGTGCCTGAAGCTGAGATACTTTCTGACGATCGGATAAGCTCTTTCAATCTCTTCGATTTCATCGTCCAGAAGAGGTGCTCCACGATGCCCAGGCATTGTGCAGCAAGCCCCTTTGCAGCGGTGCAAATCGCACGCGAATCGGGACTTTGGGATATCTGCATGAATGAGAGGGTTATCCGCCATAAAATCGCTTCGTTCTGAAAGTATAATCATTTTGCCACAAAAACCACACGATATCGTGCTGTTCCAGCCTGCTTGAAATTGCCGATGAATTGAGACAGGTTGAGGCTACAACCATTTCCCAGAGTGGAGGTCTAATCCCATGTTGCAAGTGCAAGATCCTCAATCTCGAGAGACCATGGTCGATTTGGATCTGATCCAAAGAGCGAAGCGTGGAGATATGCGTGCGTTCGAAGAGCTTGTGTTCCGGTATGACAAGCAGGTCTTGACGATCGCCGCCCGATATGTTCAGAGTTCTGAGGACGCGAAGGATATTTATCAGGAAGTCTTCCTCAGGGTTTTCCGATCGCTCCCGAAGTTTCAGCTCCGGAGCCAGTTTTCCACGTGGCTCTTCCGTATTACGACGAATGTGTGTCTCTCGCATCGGACGAAACGAAAACGGCATACGCACGCTTCGATCCATCAAGATGCCGACGAGGAGCACGGGGGGGCAATAGCTGAATCGCTACGAGACACGATTGAGACCGACCAGCACGCAGAAAAGGCCGATCTCGCGGTTCATGTGAAAAAAGCGCTTGAATCCCTCTCGCCCAAGCAGAGGATGGTATTTACCATGAAATACTACGACGACTACAAAATTCGTGAGATTGCTGAAATGACAGGTCTTGCCGAAGGCACCGTTAAGCGATATCTCTTTGCAGCCACGAAGAAAATCCGGCGATCGTTGCAGGATCTGCTCTAGAACGACTTTGAAGCTACCGAGGAAAACACCATGAAACATGAACAGTTGCAGGAGTTACTCCACCTTTCGCTCTATCACGAACTCGACGACGATCAGCGGAACGTCCTGGACCAGCATATGAAGACTTGCGCTGATTGCAGCGCCGAAATGGCGAAACTGCAGAAGCTGGACAATCTGCTTCAGTCGGGCCATCGTGTCGAGGTGACAGACCATTTGCTCGATGAGGCGCGCCGCGAGCTGCGAGTGGCGCTTCGACTGGAACAGTCGAGGCGACTCCGGTTCTCGGAGTGGCTCGATAGGTTGAACATCATGCCTGTGCCGGCGGCAAGGCTTGCCCTCGGTGGTGCGGCGACTCTCGTGGTCGGGCTGTCTCTAGGCTATCTCGTATTCTCGCCGGACAGGGCATCTGAAGGAATCGGTGTCATGCCCGCTGTCGGTCAGGCTGTCGTTGAGCGCAACGAGCCCCGCGTATCCGGCTTCCGGTTTATCCAACAGCCTCAGGAAGGCGGCGGCGTTGAAGTTGCGTTTGATCTCGTCACGCCTGTCCGGATGAAAGGGAATGTCGCTGATAACGCCATCCAGCGCGTTCTTGCTCAGGCGCTGTTGAGCGAAGAGAATCCAGGTGCGCGCATCCGGACGGTCAGTGCGCTCGCTGACCAGGTTGATTCTTCGAAGAAGCCGGATGAGGAGATCAAGCGCGCGTTGATCCAGGCGCTGAAGTCCGACGGGAATGCCGGTGTGAGAAAAGAAGCTTTGAAGGCTCTACAAAAGCTTCCGGTGGACAAAGTGATCAAAGACGCGCTGCTGTATCTCCTGAGTCACGAATCCAATCCTGGTATTCGGGTGGAAGCGATCAACTACCTGGACAAATTCGTCTTGAGCGACAAGCCGTACGACACTGACATTTTGAAAGTTCTTAAGGAAAGAATGCAATCCGACAATAATAACTATGTTCGCATCAGAGCGAAAAACGTTTATGAGGAGGTACAACAACAATGAAAAACCTATTGAAGGGTCTACTGTTTGGCGTGCTTTTGCTGATTCCGGGGTTGCTCGCGTCTGCAGGGCAGTCCGACAATGATCAGCGAACAAAATCGTTCACCGTCGCAAAAGGAGGGACACTGGAAGTCCGAGTTGAGGGCGGCGATATAAAGATCTCAGTGTGGGAGAAGAACGAAGTCCTGGTGAAGGCGGAAGGAATCGACGACGACGATTTGGATCGTCTGAAGATGAAGCAGAGCGGCAACGACGTCCTGGTTGAATTCCGCAATCGCGGCGGATGGGGCGGATGGGGCGGAAGCCATTTGAGATTCGATATTACTGTCCCCTCTCAGTACAATGCTAATCTTCACACGTCCGGCGGTGACATTGACGTGCGCGGTTCGGTGAACGGAACGATCAAGGGCTCGACTTCCGGTGGCGATGTCACCATTGATAATGTGAAGGGTGGGAAAGTTGACCTCTCGACCTCCGGCGGAGATATGCGGGCCGGTGATGTTCAGGGTGATGTTACTCTCAAGACCTCCGGGGGCAATATTGAAATGGGAGTTGTAGGCGGGGAAGCGTACGTAGCAACGTCTGGCGGCGACATCACGGTAAAGAGCGTTGGAAAATCGCTGAGGGCGAATACTTCCGGCGGGAATATTGAAATCGGCGATGTCGGCGGCGAGGCGAAAGTTTCGACTTCCGGCGGAGATATCAAAGTCCGGAAGGTCTCCGGGAGTGCGACGATGAGCACGTCCGGAGGGAATATCGACCTGGATGGCGCGAGCGGGACGGTGAAGGCGAGCACTGCTGGTGGAGACATTGCTCTGCAGAATATCACAGGTTCGATTGACGCAAGCACGGCGGGTGGCAATGTGGAAGCCGAGCTCCGTCCCAGCGGGAAAGGCAGGAGCAAGCTTGCCTCTGCAGGCGGAGAGATCATTCTTTCCATACCTGAGGATGCAAAGGCGACGATCGAGGCCACGATTCGTATTCAGGGCCGGTGGAGCAGCCGTCGATCGGATTACAAGGTGCGCTCTGACTTCAAAGCCGACTCCTACGAGCAGAATGACGAGGACAGGGAGATTCGTGCTACCTATAAGCTCAATGGCGGCGGCGAGTTGATTGAGCTCAAAACGGTGAATTCCGACATTACGCTGAAAAGAGCCCGCAGGTGATCGATCGGCAGCAGCAGCGAGTTCAAGGAACCCCCGTCCGGATGGACGGGGGTTTTTTGTTTGATTTTCGGCAGCCAGAAGTCTAGGTTACAGGCAAAGTTTTTTTGAGCGTCGTGTCAACCAGGACGACGACACCGTCGTCTAATCTTGTGAAAACCTGAACAGGAATTTCACTGAATGCCCGCAGACCGGGAGCGGCAACTGATATGCGATGTGCAGGAGGGAAGCCATGAGGCATTTCGCGAGCTTGTCGAATTGCACATGCAGCGGGTCTACGACCTCGCGTATGGCTTCGTGAACGATCATGACGATGCGGAAGATATTGCTCAGGAGGTCTTTGTCAAAGTGTATCATTCTATCAAGGACTTCAGACAAGAATCCGGTTTTAGCACCTGGGTGTACCGGATTGCCGCAAATACTTCGCTCGATCGTGTGAAACAGCGCAAACGATCTGTTGCCCGGTTTGTCCCGATGGACGAGTCTCACCTGGGCATGAGTTCATCGAGCCAGGCATCGGACCATGGCGAAGAGAGGGCGCTCATCGAACGTGCCCTCCACGAGCTTCCGACGCTCCAAAGGGCAGTTGTTATGCTTCGCCATTTGGACGGGTTTTCCACCAGACAGGTGAGCGACATGCTGAAATGCTCGGAGGGGACGGTGAAGACGCATCTTCACAGGGGCTTGAAGAAGATGCGAAAGAAGTTGGAACATTTAAGGGGCAGCGGCTCATGAAAACACATCGGACGCATAAAGAGAACCTGTATGGTTATCTCAGGGATGAGTTGTCGGTTGAAGACCGGCTTGCGGTTGAGAGGCACATAGAATCGTGTGCGGCATGCACCGACGAACTTCAGTCGATGCGTGAGACGGTCGATCTCCTCTCCCGAAAAGCACGGCGACCGAGTGAACTGCGGAGTGAGCTCTATTGGCAGCAGTTCGCAGAGAAAGTCGGGCGCAGGATCCAGGTGCAGGCCACCCGGGAAGATTCGCAATCGTTCGTCGGACGATTGCTGGAGCTGTTCGCCGAACATCGGAAGCCGTTCAGCTTCGGATTCGCCTCGGCGTTGTCACTCCTCGTCCTCGCATTCGCAGCTTGGAGTCTCTGGATCAAGAATCCCGCGCCGGATCAGATGGCATCGGATGCTGAGGTCCGGCGATCGAGCGAGCGGGAGGCGACCATACAGAAGACTGCCATGGAAGTTCGGGCTGCAGATTATCTCGAGCAGTCAAAAGTCCTCCTCATAGGAATCATGAACACCGATACGAAATCATTGGTAGAATCAACGTCTCTCCTCCGTCGTCAGCGCGAAATATCCAGGACGCTCGTCCGGGAATCGCACGAGATCTCCTCAAGGCTGACAGATCCATCTCAGCGGAGGTTGAAAGAACTGGTCTCAGATCTGGGGATCATCCTCGTTGAGATCGCGAATCTGGAGACAGAACATGGCTCTCAAGGAGTTGAGATTGTCAAGGGCGGGGTTGAGCGAAATGGGATCTTGTTCAAGATAAACCTCGAAGAAATGCAGAGGGGAACACAGCCCCCACCTCGCAAGGAAAATGAAGAACATCCGAAGTCGACTATCTGAAGGGAGAACAATCATGAATCGCAAACGAAAACAATTCCGGAAATCGGCCCGAAGCCTCGTCGCGGTCTTGTTGATTTCGACCGCGCTGCTTGCGGGTCAGACCTTTGCCCAGGGTGCCGTCACGACCAAGAAGCCGCAGCAAACGCCGAGGCTGAAGACCGCACCTGCAGTGAGAGCCCAGGCAGCCGCACGGCAAGCCGAGACTCTTGAAGCACTTTCGTTCGACCTTGATCAGATTCCGCCGGTCTTAGGGTCTGCCGCCGTTACCCTGGACCAGTTGGATCTCGAGCTTGCACGTATAGCACCGCAAATGCACATGGATGCCGCATTTGAACTCGCAGCCCCTGGATTCACGTTCGCGCCCATGGCGCTGGCGCAGACGGA
>DOWV01000215.1:0-11588 GCA_003519375.1 Bacteroidota bacterium | reverse complement strand
AAAGCCTATAATCTCATCCTTGACAAGAAATGGGCAGACGCCCAAAAGGAACTTGACGGTTTCATCAGCACCTATCGCAAGAGCTCCTATCAGGACGCAGCGCGCTACTGGAAGTGTTACGCGGTGGAGAAGGGCGGGAGTACCTACGAGGAATCGTTTGGTAAGTATCAGGAATTCGTCAAATCCTATCCTCACAGCAAGTGGGCTGACGATGCCAGGACGAACATGATCCGTCTCGGTTCGGAGCTCGCCAAACAGGGAAAAGGCGAATATGCGACGATTGTGCAATCGCTGCAGCAGGGAGATGATGAAGATGTGAAGCTGACGGCGCTCTATGCGCTGCGGAATAATGCAGATGAGAAATCCCTGCCGGTGATCATAAACCTCTATGACCAGTCGAAAAGCGCAAAAATGCGCGAAAAGATTGTCTACGTGCTTGGCAGCTATGACTCGCCTCAAGTGGTGCCTAAACTTGCAGACATCGCGATGAAAGACCCGAGCTTGACCGTCCGGAAGAACGCAGTTTTTGCTCTTGGTAACACGAAGAAAAGCGAAGCATCGTCATCACTGAAGCAGATCGTCAAGTCGCAGGCAGAACCTGAGATCCGGACGACTGCGCTCTACGCACTTGCGAACCTCGGCGAAGATGATCTGATTCCTTACCTTACGGAGATCGCAAAAAACGAATCGGACGACAAGCTCGCCCGCACGGCAGCCTATTCCATCGCCAACGTGAATAGCGACGAATCGACGAAGGCGCTCCAGTCGCTGCTGAGGGACGCAAAGTCGAAGGAGGTACGAAAGGCCGCGCTCCATTCACTGGGCAACAAGGGGGATGCGACGGCAGTCTCGACGTTGAAAGATATCGCCGTCAAGGAAACAGACACCGACATGAAGAGGACCGCAACGTATGCGCTCGGGAACATTCGCTCGGCAGCAGCGTTTGATGCGCTGAAATCCATCGCCACATCGTCCACCGACGTGAAGGTGAAGGAAGCCGCGGTCCAGGCCATTGGCAACAACGGCGGAACCGAAGCGCGGGAATTCCTGAAAAAGGTCGCTCTCTCGGACCAGGATGAGCGTGTCGCCCGAATGGCAGTCTACGCGCTCGGGAATTCTCATGACGGTGCGGGCGACTCCGACGCGAATTTCTACCTCGACGTATTGCGCAATGCCAAATCTCTCGAGGTCAAGAAAGCCGCACTCAATCAGTTCGCGAATGCGAATCAGTCCTCCGCAGTCAAGATCCTAGGCCAGTTTGTGAAGGATGAGAAGGACTCCGACCTGAGGATCGCTGCAGTTTATGTACTGGGAAACACAAAGAGCGATGACGCTGTTGACGTGCTACTCGATATCGTACGGACCGATGTAAACAAGAAAGCCAGGACGGCTGCTGTGAGCGCGTTGAGTAACATTGGAACCAAGAAGGCGCAAGACGCTCTGCTCAAGATCCTGGAAGGGAAAACGAGGGACTAACACCATGCGAGCTCGAGTGATTCTTTCGATTCTGCCTGCATTGATAGTTCTAGCCTTCGGGTTGAGCGCGCAAGACATTGTCAGGTGCCCCGATCAGAATCTTTCACTGGGGGAGCGCTGGAAGTGGGCAGCCCGGACCGGTGCCCGAGAGGCCGGCGGGAAGGAATACTGGATTGGGTACTGCATCGAGCGCCTGATGAACGAAGACTCGTATATGAACTCAGGTAATTTCTGGTCGGGCAGTATGGAGTCGCGACGCAGCATCTATGATCTCATTTCGGGTGATTCGACCCGTCACGCCGAGGGCAGGCGGAGCTGGGGAGGGATGAAGCGGAACAATATCGTCAAGGTCTTGAAAGAAGTGGCTATCCTCTTCCGAGTATCCGGAAGTCTCAGCGATGAAGGTTCCATAAAGAAACTTGACGTCTCGAATATGGAATTGTCTGTTGAACTGAGAAACAAGCCCCTGGTGTGGCTGGGACGAGCTGACGACGATCAAAGCGTCGGACTTCTGAAGGACCTTTTCGTTCGACAATCGTCAGATGTGGTGAAGAAAGATCTCATGACGGCGATCGGCATCCATCAGAATTCAAGAGAAGCATTCCCGTTTCTTGCAGGTGTCTTGAAGGGAGACCAGGCTGACGAGATCCGCTCCCAGGCCGCTTTCTGGCTTGGCCAACAAAACCGCTCAGAAGGCCTTGCTGTCCTGATCGCGGCCGCACGGGATGATCGCTCCGCAAAAGTAAAAGAACAAGCTGTCTTTGGGATTAGCCAGCTCTCATCGGAAGAGTCAACAGAGGCGCTGATCACTCTTGCGCGCAAAGCGAGAGATACCAAAGTCCGGGCGAAAGCGGCATTCTGGCTTGGCCAAAAAGCATCTGAAAAGGCTGTCGCGGCACTCGAGTCCATCATCGCCGATGACGAGGTGACGGATGTGCAGCGGCAGGCGCTCTATGCCTTGGCGCAAATCCACACCGCGGAGGGTGTGGATCGGTTGATAAAGATTGCCACAACTCACCCAAATCCACGCATTCGAAAGCAGGCAATCCAATGCCTTGGGCAATCGGATGACTCCAGAGCCCTGGACGCCTTGATAGCAATAGTCAGGAAGTGAACTTGCCGTGGCATCAGGCTTTCCGACTGCAGTTTTTACCTGGCGGCGCCTCTCCACGATGGAAATAGTTTTTGTGTCATGACAACCATTTCGACTGTCAGGCAGTCTAACTAACAATCAGCATGTCTGACAATCGAATTTCATGGAGGTGTGCGTGCGGACTGGATCGTGGCTTCGTGTTCACTGCAGTTTGATGTTTATTCCTCTCATTCTTTCCTCACAGACTCCCGCTCACACAGACTCAAGCACTGCGAAATCCATCCCCATCCAGGCGATGCGTGCAACGGAGATCATCACCGTCGATGGAATGCTTCAAGAGCAGGTCTGGCAACGTCCGGGTTATGGGGAATTCAAACAGCAGCGTCCCTTCGAGGGAGCGGCTCCCATGCAAAGGACAGAAGTCTGGGTGGCATATGACGATGAGGCGCTTTATGTCGCGGCGCGCATGTACGATACAGCCCCCGATTCCATTATGAAAATGTTGGCGAGGCGCGACCAGGATTTCACGGCCGATTGGTTTGCCTTCTACGTCGATCCGTATCACGATCGTCGCAGCGGGAACTACTTCGCCCTGAGCGTTTCCGGGAGCGTTGTCGACGGTACTCTGTATAATGACGATTGGGATGATAATTCGTGGGACGGAGTTTGGGAAGGGCGGGCACATATCGACGACCAAGGTTGGACCGCGGAGATGCGGATCCCTTTTTCGCAGCTCCGGTTCAAACAGCAGGATGCGTATGTGTGGGGTGTGAATTTTCGGCGCAGCATTGGCCGGTTCTATGAGCGAGACTTCGTGGTTTACAGGCCGAACAAGGAGAGTGGGTTTGTTTCGCGGTTCCCGGACCTGCTGGGGCTCGAACGTATCACGCCCGCGCGCGGTATAGAAGTATTGCCGTACGTCACGACGCGGGCAGAATTTCTCCATGCGCAGACAAACGATCCATTCAACTCCGGATCCAAGTACCTTCCAGGTGTTGGGGCTGATTTCAAAATGGGATTGGGAAGTAACCTGACGCTGGATGGGACCATCAATCCGGACTTTGGACAGGTTGAGGTCGACCCTGCCGTGGTAAACCTGAGTGATGTTGAAACATTCTTCCAGGAGAAGAGACCTTTCTTCATAGAGGGCGCAAACACATTTTCATTCGGTCAGGGCGGCTCCAATGATTTCTGGGGATTCAACTGGGGGGATCCGGATTTCTTCTACAGCCGAAGAATCGGGCGGGCGCCTCAGGGGGGCTTGCCATCGCACGACTTTGCTGAAGTCCCAACCGGTGTTCACATCCTCGGCGCGGGCAAGCTGACGGGGAAGATCATTGATGGATGGAACATCGGGATGGTTCATGCTGTCACATCGCGAGAGTATGCGAACCTCGAGTCCGGAGGAATAAGGAGCCGGGCCGAGGTAGAACCGCTTACATACTACGGTGTCGCACGGGCACAAAGGGATTTCAACGACGGACTGCAGGGATTCGGAGTGATTTCGACGCTCACCTCGAGGTCGCTCGGTGACGCTGCACTGCGTGACCAACTCTCAAGCAATGCGCTTGTCGTCGGTGTGGATGGATGGACATTTCTGGATTCGGACAAGACCTATGTCATCACGGGCTGGGGCGGCTTGACCAGTGTTCATGGCTCCACTACGCGCATGACGGCGCTTCAAAGAGGTTCACGCCACTACCTTCAGAGGCCGGATTCCAAGCGATTTCACGTTGACAGTACTGCGACCTCGATGACCGGATTCGCAGGCCGCTTTACGCTGAACAAGCAAAAGGGATCATTCCTCCTTAATGCGGCGCTCGGCGTCATCGATCCCCGGTTTGAAATCAACGATCTTGGGTTTATCTGGAGAACTGATGTCGTCAACTACCACGTCGCCGGCGGATACAAATGGACGGATCCGACGGGTTGGTATAACAGCATTAACTTGATGTTCTCCATCTTCGGAAGCACGAACCTCGATGGAGAAACGATATGGCGAGGATACTGGACCAGCAGCAACTGGACCCTGCCGTCTTTCTACAGCGTTCGTATCGCGTACGCATATAATCCGTACTCATTCGATGCCCGCAGTACGCGCGGAGGTCCGCTGATGTTGAATCCGGTTGGCTGGGAAATAGATCTCAATTTCAGCTCCGACAGCCGGAAATCCGTCGTCGCTGATTTCTTTGGGATGATCTACCAGGGGGGAGGGGGACAACAGATCAATGGAGGGCTTGATATTCAGTTCAAGCCCATGCCGAATCTGTCCGTCACCGTTGGCCCGAGCCTGAACAGGAACAGGGGAGGAGCGCAGTGGGTTGGCTCGTACTCAGATCCGGGCGCCACCCGCACATTCGGAACGCGATATATCTTTGCTGACTTCAGCCAGACCGAATTGTCGGCGAATATCAGGCTCGATTGGACATTTACCCCCGAGCTCAGCCTTCAGCTCTTCGCGCAACCCCTGATATCTTCGGGTGCCTATACGAAGTTCAAAGAATTTCTTGCTCCCCGCACGTTTGATTTCCAAGTGTACGGGACGAACGGTTCGAGCATCAAACCCGTCCCCGATGGTGTTGGCGGGATCTCCGGTTTTGAAGTGGATGCTGACGGTCCTGGACCGGCAACCGCCTACGCGTTCAGCAATCCGGACTTCAGCTACAAGTCGCTTCGTGGAAACGCGGTGCTGCGCTGGGAATTCCGGCCGGGATCTGCGCTGTATGTCGTTTGGACCCAGAGCCGGTCGGATTCTGAAACCATGGGTGAATTTCAGTTCAACCGGTCGTTCTCAAGGTTGTGGCAAGCCAAACCGGACAATATCTTCATGCTGAAGTTCACGTACTGGTGGCCGATGTGACGGGGTATTTCGCTGCGAGAATCCGCAACGAACGGTCATTGCTTCAGAAATAATTTGCCGGGCAGCTGTCGAACGAGGCCTTTGAATTCCAGAGACAAGAGGCTCACGAGCGCGTCAGCTGTGGAGGTTTCCGCCACCTCGGCGAGTTCATCGATGTGAATCGGTTCGTTGCTGAGCTTGTCGAACACTCTTCTTTCAAACAACGTAAGGTCGACGGGCGTCTCGGGAGAAGTGTCCTTTTTCAGAAGATGTCGCAATTGTGGGCCCAGCTCTTCGAGAATATCTTCAGTCCGTTGCACCAGCTTCGCCCTTCCCTCGCGTATCAACATGTTTGGCCCTGCACTTCTTTTGTCGGTGATGTTTCCGGGAATCGCAAAGACCTCGCGATTTTGATCCAGCGCAGTAGATGCCGTAATCATCGCCCCGCCGTCCTCTGCCGACTCAACAACGATGGTTCCAACCGAGAGCCCGCTGATAATCCGGTTCCGACGCGGAAAATTCGTGGCATCGGGCTTTGCTCCCATGGGGAATTCGGAGACGACGGCTCCCTCGTTGGCGATCAATTCCTGGAGCCGGCGATTTTCCGGAGGGTAGGGGACGTCGAGGCCGGATCCAATGACTGCGATCGTTCTTCCTTTTGCCTTCAGCGTGGCAGCGTGTGCCACGGTGTCTATGCCGCGGGCAAGTCCGCTCACCACAGTGATGCCGAGCTGCGTGAAGTCTCTGGCCAGTGTCTCAGCGATATGTTGGCCATAAGAGGATGGAGTTCGTGTGCCGACGATGGCAAGCGAATGACTGTCGCGGGGATTGAACTTGCCAAGCACAAAGAGAAGAACCGGCGGGTCGTAGGTTTTCTTCAAAAGTTCCGGGTAATCGGCATCCCACAAGGTAACGATTCGGGCGCCGATTCTGTTCACGCGTTTCAGCTGATCGTCAGCAAATCTGGCGCCCCCCTTGTTGTGAACGATGTTGGACGCGAGTTTCTTCTCAATGCCGGGAACTCGAATGAGATCCCGGGGAGATGCCTGCAGGACTTGTGCCGGAGATTGAAAATGGGCGACGAGCTTCCGGATCTTCTGTGGGCCGATGCGCGGCACAAAAGCGAGCTCGAGAAGGTCTCTCACGCTGAACATGGGGCGGCGGTGCGGTTGTGGAGCGGGTGAATGGATCTCTACGACAGGGGTCCAGGATACGGACTACCGTGTGCAGGTGTTGCGGGAGGATGCGATCAGCGAGACAGGATTTCGCTTGTGAACTGCTTGACGAGGTCATTCGCCTCGCTTTTCCCTGGTGCCTCGGCAATGATTCGAATGATGGGCTCCGTGTTTGATTTTCGCAGATGAACCCAGGAGGTCGGGAAATCGAGTTTTAGTCCATCGATCGTGGTTACTTCGGCTTTCCCCCGGTACCGCTCGGCGAGGTTCTTCAGGAGACGATCGGGGTTGAGGGAGCCTAAATCCACTTTTCCCTTGATGATTGAATACTGGGGGAGGCTTCGCTTCAATTCGGAGAGCGTCCCGCCGAATTCGGTTAACTGCTGCAAAAGAAGGCCGATTCCGACAAGCGCATCGCGACCGATGTGCGAGGCAGGAAGTATAACGCCCCCGTTCCCTTCACCTCCAATGACAGCCCAGACCTCCTTCATCTTCTTGGCGACGTTGATTTCGCCGACCGCTGTGCGGATGAGATCGACTTTGTATTTCGAAGCGATGTCATCGATGGCCCGGGTTGTCGAGAGATTCACCACGACGGGGGGGAGCTTCGAACCTTGCGGACTCTTTGATTGCTTCCCGAGCACGAAATCCACAACGCAGGCAAGCGTGTACTCTTCGCCGATCGACTCACCTTTTTCATTAATCAGTACAAGGCGATCTGCGTCCGGGTCGACGGCAATTCCAAGATCGGCATTCTCTGTGCGTACGCGGGAAGCGAGTTCCGTCAGGTTTTCAGGCAGGGGTTCCGGTGTGTGCGGGAAAATTCCCGAGTCTTTGCAGTACATCTCCAGCACTTCGCACCCGAGTTGTCTTAGCAGGTTCGGCACAATAATCGCGCCACCGGCGTTGACACAATCGACGACGACCTTGAACTTCCGCTTCCTGACGGCGGGCGCGTCAATGTAGGGGAGCGAGAGAACGTTCTTGATGTGCTCGTCGATAAAATCCGGATCGGCGAAGTGCTTTCCTTGCTTGTCCCATGGAACGTACGAGGGTTTTGTCCCGTCGGCGATGGCCCAGAGCGCACGATTCTCTTCTGCGTCGAGAAAGAGGCCCGTTGAAGCGAAGAACTTGAGGCCGTTCCACTGCATGGGATTGTGGCTCGCGGTGATCGAGATGCCGCCGGCGGCTTTCTTCGAGGTTACAGCGAGTGCGACGGTCGGTGTGGGACAGATGCCGAGCGCGACGACGTCGCAGCCCATTTGAAGGAGCGTGGATGATACGATGTGGCCGATATTTTTGCCGGTTACTCTTCCATCTCTGCCGAGGATGATCGTTCCGCGTTTGGAGTATTCTGCATACGCAGCCGCATACTTCACGGCCGTTTCAGGCGTAAGAGTCTCGCCGACGATACCGCGGATTCCGGAGATGCTGACCATGAGTGACATCGCACCGCTCTCCTTTCTGTGTGCGAATGTAAGAAACAGGGCCTCTAGAAGCAAGGAATGCATCTTGACATCGCTTGGCGTTTTGGCCGGCTTGAATGTGTTCCTCAGCATCATTACCTTTCCGGCAGCAAGATCAGGGAGATGTACATGGAGTTGAGTACAGAAGAGAAAAAGGAACTCCTGAAGCTGGCGCGCATGTCGATCGGATTCGCTCTCGATGAATGCGGCCGGCCAAAGAAGCCCACCGGTGGAAAAACACTAAACGCTCTTTGTGGAGCTTTCGTCACCCTCCACCTTCACGGTGAGTTGAGGGGCTGCATCGGTTACATTGAAGCACGCTTGCCCCTGACCGAGACGATTGAGGAAGCCGCTGAGAAAGCGGCGTTCGAGGATCCTCGGTTCTCTCCGCTGACCCCGGAGGAGTTCAAGGATGTCGAAATCGAAATCTCCGTTCTTTCGCCCCTCAGGAAAGTCGCCGATATCAGTGAGATCCAGGTCGGAACCCATGGACTGGTGATCGACGCCGGTTATTCGCGCGGTCTCCTCCTGCCCCAGGTCGCAGTGGAATATGGCTGGGGAAGGGAGGAGTTTCTCTCTCATACGGCGCGGAAGGCGGGCCTTGCGCCCGATGCCTGGAAACGAAAGGATGTGACACTCTATCTGTTTACTTCGGAAGTATTCTCGGATCATCAGCTCTCGGTTCCCACACGCTAGGATGAAGTGCCATGGCCCGGATTCGGCAACCGGCGGTCGCCGGTATGTTCTATGATGGCGATCCTGCCGCCTTAAGGGATCACGTCGATCTGTTGCTTCGTCAGGCCCACGGCGTCGAGCACCAGGGCACTATCGTGGGTCTAGTTTCGCCTCATGCCGGATATATGTATTCAGGCCTTGCGGCGGCTGCCGGCTATCGCGCCTTGAAAGGGGTATCCTTCGACGTGGTGTTTCTGGTGGGACCCAGTCATCGTGAGTTCTTCACCGGAGCATCGATGTATCCGGGAGATGCCTATAGGACACCTCTTGGAGATGTGCTGCTCAACGTGGAAGCCCGGGCCTCTCTCGCGGCTGAATCCGGCTGCTTGAAGCTGAGCGAGGCGGGCCATCGGTCGGAACATTCGCTGGAAGTGCAGCTGCCGTTCCTGCAACGTGTCCTTGGATCTTTCACGATTGTGCCGATCGTCATTGGAGACCAGACACCGGAAGCCTGCTTTGAGGTCGGGAGGGCACTTGCAAAGGTTGCCAGGGATTACCGAGCCCTCCTGGTTGCCAGCAGCGATCTGTCGCATTTCCATCCATATGACGATGCCGTCCTCCTTGACCGCCGTGTGATCGATTCCGTCGAGTCGTTCGATGAAAAGGAGATGATGAACCTCCTTGCAGACGAGCAGCTTGAGGCCTGCGGCGGCGGCCCTGTCGTGTCGGTCATGCTCGCCTCAAAGCTCCTGGGCGCCAACCGATCGCAGGCACTCTATTACTGCAACTCCGGCGATGTCACGGGCGACAAGAAGGGTGTGGTCGGATATCTTTCCGCTGCGTTTCTCCGCTCCAACTAGAGCTTATCTCATAAACCCCCAAAGTCATTGCGAGCGATGCCCCACAGGGGCTGGCCGAGCAATCTCACAAACGTACGACGAGTCAAAGGAGATGGCTTCTACTCTCGTTGCATTATCTTCCCGTTTGATAGACCACGTCTCCGAATCCACAGCTGAAGACAGTTCCAAACTACTCCTGTGTCCCCGATTCCCCCGTCTGAGACGCTTCCGCGATTCCAAAAGAGCGTTTTTTTTCGTATCATTATACCACCTCCTCCTCGAAAACAGGAATTTGGCCAGGCTTTTAACACGATGCTCGTTGATTATCATACTCATTCGAAGTTGTGCAGACACGCACACGGTGAAATCGAGGAGTACGTGCAGGCTGCCGTGAAACTTGGCTTGCACGAAGTCGGATGTTCAGATCATGGTCCCTTGCCTGATAACTATGACCTGCAGCACCGGATGACGCTGGACGAGTATTATTCGTCATACGCGCCCGCGGTCTCTGAACTCGTCGACCGATACCGCCACAAGATTCGAATCAAACGTGGTATCGAGTGCGACCATCTTGAATGGACCGATAAGTGGACGAAACACTTCGTCGCCGAAAACGATTTCGATTTTGTGATTGGCTCAGTCCATTTTGTCGGTGCGCAGGGGAGTGAGAAGCCGCTGTTCGGGCCAACGTATGATGAAGCTGAACTTCCGGGGCTTCACGAAGCATATTATCAGTCTGTCAGAGATTCCGCCAAATCAGGCATGTGTGACATCATCGCCCACTGTGATCTTGTGAAGAAGCTGGGTGCAAGCGGAAGCAAGAAGATCGATGAGGCGATTTGGGCCGCGCTTGAGGAAATCAGGAAGTCGGATCTCTGCATCGAAATCAATACCTCAGGGTGGCGCAGGATCGAACACGAAGCTTATCCTGGTGAGCGCATTCTCTCGTTCGCGAAAGACCTCAAGATTCCGATGACCCTCGGTTCCGATGCGCACACGCCCGAGGATGTAGCGCGGGATTTCGATAAGGCTGTGGCGCTCATCGAACGATATGGTCGGGGGCGGGTTTCAGTTTTTGAAAAGCGGCGAAGAAGTGAAGTCAAGGTCAGCCGGCTGGGTCACTAAATGCACTTCGCATATTTCACAGGGATATTGCGGCGAACGGCAAACTTCTGGAGATTTCTATGAGCTACGAAACTCTGTTGGTCGAGAAGAGAGATAGGATCGCGTTAGTCACCATCAACAGGCCCGACAAACTCAATGCCCTGAATGCCAGGACGAAGTCGGAGCTAAAGGATGTTCTCCAAATGGTTCGCGATGATTCAGACGTCGATGTCGTGATTCTGACCGGCTCCGGCCCAAAGGCATTCGTTGCCGGGACTGATATCAAAGAGCTTACAAGTCTCGACGAAAAGTCCGGGAGGGAGTTTTCCTCCAGTGGACAGGCCGTTTTCGATCTCATCGAAAACCTCGGTAAGCCTGTGATTGCAGCCGTCAACGGATATGCGCTGGGAGGCGGCGCAGAGCTGGCAATGGCTTGTCATATCCGCCTCGCGTCCGATAACGCGAAATTCGGTCAGCCGGAGGTGGCTCTAGGAATCATTCCCGGCTATGGAGGAACTCAACGTCTTGGTCGGTTGGTTGGAAAAGGGAAAGCCATGGAGATAATCCTGACGGGAGACCAGGTCGATGCCCAGGAAGCACTGAGAATCGGACTGGTGAACGCAGTCGTTCCCCTGGTAGATTTGTTAAAGGCCGCCGAGGCGATGGCGCAAAAGATCATCTCGAAGGGGCAGATCGCCGTGAGGACTGCGCTCAACGCTGTAAACGCCCCGGACGAGTCCCCGCTTTCTTCCGGTCAGGCGCTGGAGGCAGAGCTCTTCGGTCGCTGCTGCAGCTCGGATGATTTCAAAGAAGGCACGACGGCTTTTCTCGAAAAACGTAAGGCGGTATTCAAGAACAGATAACGCATCGCATGCGGCGGGATCGCTTCGCACACGCTCTCAATGAGGAACTTACCACAGA
>DOWV01000028.1 GCA_003519375.1 Bacteroidota bacterium | reverse complement strand
AAACCGGTGCAGCCTCTCGAGGTCATTTACGCAGGGGCGTATGCGCAGGATGAATGGGAAGTCAGCAAGGGGCTGAAACTGACACTCGGTCTCCGATTCGATGTGCCAATGTTCGGCGAGACCGGCTTCGCAAACACCAATGCCGACGCACTCTCCTTCATGGATGAGGATGGCAAGACGGTGAAATACTCGACCGCGAAACTCCCCGATGCCAACATCCTCTTCTCCCCGCGATTTGGATTTAACTGGGACGTGACAGGCGACCGAAGCACTCAGATTCGTGGCGGATCGGGCATCTTCACGGGCCGTCCCGCCTATGTGTGGATCTCGAACCAGATCGGAAATACCGGCGTGTTGACCGGGTTTGAGTCCAAATCGAATCCGACCGACCGTCCGTTCAATCCGAATCCCAACGCTTACAAACCGGCGACGGTTACCGGAGCTCCGGCTACCAGCTATGAGCTTGCTCTCACCGATCCCGATTTCAAATTCCCACAGCAATGGCGATCAAATATTGCCATCGATCAGAAGCTGCCCTTTGGCGTGATCGGAACAGCCGAGTTCCTGTACAGCCGCGAAGTCAACGGCATCTACTATATTAATGCGAACTTGGCCAAGCCGAATACAAGCTTCGCTGGCGCAGATGATCGCCCGAGATGGACGACCAGCAACAGGATCAATGCGAATGTCGCGAACGCCGTCGTTCTGAAAAACCAAAACGAAGGCTCCTCATGGAGCTTCTCCGCTTCATTGGAAAAACCATTCAGCGAAGGACTCTTCGCCAAGATCGCTTACAACTACGCGGAATCCCGAAACACAGTCGATGCAGGATCGATTGCTTTCGGCTCATGGAACAACAATCAGCACGCAGGCAATCCGAACGATCCCGGCGTCGGTTACTCGATCAATTCACCCGGTCACAGGGTCTTTGGTTCGATATCCTACCGCTACGAGTACTTCGATTTCGGCGCCACGACGGTCTCCCTGTTGTGGGAGGGGGCCACGCCGAGCAACGCTAGCTACGCGTTCAGCGGAGATCTCAACGGCGATGGAGGAACAAGCAACGACCTGATCTACATCCCCAAGGATAAGTCAGAAATGAACTTCGAGCAGTACACGTCCAGCGGCGTCACATTCACTGCTGCGCAACAGGCGGATGCCTGGGAAGCATACATCAAGCAGGATGAATATTTGAACGCGAATCGCGGGAAATATGCGGAGCGTGGCTCCGTGTTCCTGCCAATGGTCTATAGAGCAGACCTGGGAGTCGTTCAGGAAGTGTTCGGCGATTTCCTCGGCAAGCGCAACACATTGCAGATACGCCTCGACATCCTCAACCTTGGCAACCTCCTGAACAAGGAGTGGGGTGGCGGTCAGCGACTCGTCAATTCCCAGCCCCTCATCGTCAGCTCGGCAAAGGCCGATGCCAACGGAAAAGCGCTCTATCGTCTGAGGAACATCGGCGCCAGTCTGATGTCTACGACTTTCGAGAAGACCGCGTCGATTTTCGACGTTTACAGAATTCAGCTTGGTGTGAAGTACTTCTTCAACTAAGCTTCGGCTCGTTTCAAGCCGCCCTCCGAAGTGGAGGGCGGCTTTTTTTTTCGACAGAACCTCGTGAAAAACCTTCCATCCACAGACAGCTCGATATTTCTCACTGCACTGGAAGCAGGCAGTCTCCCCGGCCTCAAGAGCGTACCCAAGAGCGATCTGCACATCCACTCCATTCTCGGCACACGCATTGAACGAATCGAGAAGTGGCTGGGAAAAAGCCTCCCCCACCCCCCTGCCAAAATGTCGTCGCTCAACGAGATGATCAGTTATTCGCACGAGATGCTGTACCCGCACATCATGTCCCGCGAGGGTTTCGAATTCACAGCTGCGACTGCAGTCGATGAGGCCGTAGCGGACGGCGTCACAAAGATCGAGATGAGCCTCGATATGCGATTCATTGGTATGTACGACGCTGTCCCGGAGGGTTTTCTCTCTTTCGTCAGCAAGCTTGTCGAATCGAACAAGGACCGGATTGATTTTCGTCCAGAGATAGGGATGTCGAAGGACCGCTCCGCTGAAGATCAAGCCAGGCTCGCGACCATGTGCCTTCGCTCAGGCCTGTTCCGCTCGATCGATCTTTACGGCAACGAGACTGCACAGCCTCCTGAATCGTATCAGAAACTCTACGCGGATGCGAAGAAACTAGGAATGAAATTGAAGGCGCACGTCGGGGAATTCGCGGGCCCGGAGCTCATCTCCGAGACGCTTGATTTGCTGCACCTGGATGAGATCCAGCATGGAATCACGGCTGCCCATTCGGAAACCCTGATGCAACGATTGAAACGTGACGGCATTCGTCTCAACGTCTGCCCCACCAGCAATGTGGCACTCGGCGTGGTGAGCGACATGACTCAACACCCCATTCGCATTCTCGTCGACAATGGCGTACGGGTCACCATCAATTCTGACGATCCTGCGATTTTCGGGAAGAGTGTGTCCGAGGAGTACCTTGCCCTCTTCGATTGCGGCTTGTTTTCGGCGGAAGAACTGGATGCGATCAGGGTCGAGGGGCTGAAAGAGTAAACCAACGATACATCACCGACCACAATCATCAATCGTTGATCACTGCGCCGCGGTGCCCGGCGATTATCGATTGACGATTGCAGAATAGTGATTGTAGAGGGATGTGGTACGCAAGGTGACCGTCACTTGGCAACGAATCGTCATGAGTGCCGGTCACCTTTCTGCGCTGTGAAGTGACCGCCACTTCGCAAATGCCAACCCAGGATTAAGTGGCGGGCACTTGGCAAAGCTCCACGGTTCTTCGACAGTCAGGGTCGAAGGATTGAAAGAGTAACTTCAATACTCTACATTCGGTGTCGGATATTCGTTATTCACCGGGTGTGGAGCCCGCCGTCAGGACTTTCGTCCTGACGGTAATAAGAGCACATGGCGCTCATATGGGTGTCAGGAGCAAACTCCTGACACCGGCACGCAACAGAGTGAGCGAAAAGTACAAACCAAAGCCCCGGCTTCACCGGGGCTTTTTGTTTGCCCTTGATCGGTCACTATCTCAAAAATCCGTCGACAGTCTGAACCGCAGAATCCGGCTCGTCTGAGAATCGAGAACATACAATGTCCGGTCGAAGAACGCCACGCCCGACGGCCTCACCATTCTCCCTCCCGAGCGGCTCAGTCCGAATGACTCGGATCTGAATCTCCCCTGGTTGTCGAACTTGAAAATGCTATCCTGAGCCGCGTCGGCGATGAAGATGTCGCCGCGCTTTCCGTCAACCACAACGCCCTCCGGACGGACAAACCGGTTCGGGCGAACGAAATCGACAAAACGCTGATCTTGCCGCGCCGGATCATACTTCGGAACCCACCCTTCGAACTCTGCATTCGACTGATACACCATGTAGATCGCACCATAGGCAACGCCGACAGAGCTCTGGAGCAGGATGAAATCCCTGGAATTCGGAAAACGGGCAAGCCCGGTGGGCTGATTGATATCCGTAATGCCGCTCCCCGTCCTGGTCACCAGGTCACCCACGGGTGTGATGAATCCGCCATCGGATCCAAACCGGAGAACGCGTGTGTCGGGATCAACGAAACTGCTCAGGTCAGGACCTTGCCGCGCCACGAGGAACTGGTTATCAGGCATGGCAGCGATTCCCAGGAATCGTCTCTGCGGTCGGGCAGTCTCCTTCCACAACGTGTCAATCCTTGCGGCTCCGATGGAGTGCGACGCCGCGACGAGCTTGATGCGGAATATGGCGGCAACTGAATCCCCGCTGCGCTCAACGCAGATCCCCGTCACAAGGAGGTCCAATCGCATATCCTGTGTAATGGCGTAC
Organism: Bacteroidota bacterium; assembly: GCA_003519375.1. Taxonomy (GTDB): domain Bacteria; phylum Bacteroidota; class Ignavibacteria; order UBA10030; family UBA10030; genus UBA9647. The sequence goes on along the minus strand of DOWV01000028.1, from coordinate 1 downwards.
G